>LUZK01000050.1 GCA_001603595.1 Bacteroidales bacterium Bact_19 | reverse complement strand
TCTTTTGTTTTATTAATAATGCCTCGGTATTATTTAAGTCTTCTATTAAATTTTCTTCAGCTATTGGTTCAAAGTTATTTAAGCCACACCAGTATTTTGCTTTCAAAATTTTTTTGCACCTTTCGTCTATTTCATTTTGAGAAATTTTTCCTTGCAAAACAGCTTCTTTAATTTTTTCGATAACCACAGGTATCTCTCCAGGAAAAAGAAGCACATCATTTCCTGACAGTATTGCTAATAACGCAGCATCTGCTTGTTTGTATTGATTAGTCACTCCTCCCATATTTAAAGCATCGGTAAATATCAAGCCTCTAAACCCATAATCATTTTTAAGTAAATCCGTTACAACTTTTTTAGAAAGACTTGATGGTAAATTAGGAGATGAATCTAGTGAAGGTATATACAAATGTGCAACCATCACCGCGGCTATCCCATTATCAAACAAATACCTGAAAGGATACAATTCCAAAGAATCAATCCTGGTACGTGAGTGCTTTATTACCGGAAGGGATTTATGAGAATCAACATTTGTATCGCCATGTCCGGGAAAATGTTTGGCAGTTGCAATAATTTTATTGTCCTGTAAACCCAGCATATAATGATATGACTTAATTGCTACATTATATTTATTTTCTCCGAAAGACCTGTTGTTTATAACCGGATTTGTTGGATTATTATTAACATCACAAACAGGAGAAAAACTAACATTAACTCCTACTCGTTTTAATTGCCTGGCAAATTCCGCTCCCATTTCATAGATAATATTATTATCCTGAATTGCGCCCAACATCATTTGACGAGGATAGTACACCACATTGTCGAGTCTCATTCCCAAAGACCATTCAGCGTCCATTGCAACCAATACCGGAACTTTTGAAACTTGCTGGATTCTGTTTAACAAATTAACTTGAGACACAGGATTTCCTTGCATAAAAATAATCCCGCCCGGTTTGTATTTTGTGATTTCTTCGATGATACTTTTGTTATATTTTTCATCTTTATTTGAATAAACCGGAATCATCAATAATTGAGCGATTTTTTCATCCTGAGTTAAATTATTAAAAACAGAATCTACCCAGTTTTCATCAACAGATAAAAACTCCGGATATTTTTTTACCTTACTAAAATATTCTTGCTTTATTGTTAGATTAGATGAAAAAGTATTTAAATTATCCGTTAAAAACACTAAAGGTATCAAAAACGCAAAAATCCTTATCATAGTCTTTTTTTCAAAATTGCTAAAATTCGTTTAAATAAGATTTTTTCTAAATATATTTTTTTTAACATATTTAAGTTAATTTAATTTTAATAATATAACTTTGTAGATATTATTTTATTTTATATGAGTGATAGTTTAACAAAAGAACTTGAATTACTTCGTGAAGAAAACCGGAAATTAAAAAAACAAATCCTAAGATTTAGAAGTCTTTACACAAACACAACAATTGGTGTTTATAGAACCACTCCGGATGGAAAAATAGAATTTGCGAATCAACCTCTTGTAGAAATGTTAGGATTTAAAAGTCTTGAAGAATTAAAAAAATATAATCTTGAAAGAGGTAATTTAATTTCAACAGATCAAAGAAAAGAATTTAAAAAACTTATTGATAAAAATGGAGTTATTATTGGTCACGAAGCCATATGGAAAAAGAAAGACGGCAGCCCGATACATGTTAGAGAAAGTGCTAAAGCAATAAAAGATGAAAATGGGAAGATAATATTTTATGAAGGAACTATTGAAGATATTACTTCCCAAAAACTCAAAGAAAATCAATTAATAGAAAGTGAGGAAAGATACCGAAAACTTATGGAGGCTCTCCCCTATGCTGCTGCTGTTCATAAAGATTACAAAATTCACTACCTTAATAGTCAAGCAATTAGACTCTTAAAATTCGAAAATATCGATTACATTGGTCGTAGTATTTTTGACTTTATACACCCAAAATACCATCCAATTGCAACAAACAGAATAAAAACTGTTTTAAATAAAGAAAAAAACGTAGAGTTAATTGAGCAAACTTTTTTAACCAGCAAAGGAGATGAATTTCCTGTAGAAGTTTCTTCATTACCTGTAATAATTAATAATGAAAAATACACACTCTCGGTTTTCTCAGATATTACAGAGCAAAAAAAGGCTGAACAAGAATTACATTTATCCGAAATAACATTTCATGGTTTATTAAATAATATATCAGAGGGGATTTTTATTCTTGATTTGAATTTTAAGGTCATTGAAATTAATCAAACAGTTACTAAACTTTTTGATAAAGAATATGAGAGTTTTATTGGTAAAGATTTTTTTAAGTTTTTCAGAATTAACGAAAAAAATTACAATAAAATCATCAAAAAACTAAAGGACCTTAAGAAAAATAACCCTGAGATCTATCAATTAAGTTGTATTAAAAACAATGACAAAGATTTTCAAGGAGAAGTAAGTTTTTTAAAAGGTATTTATTATGATAAACAAGTAATAATTGCTGTTATCAAAGATATTACAGAGTTTGTTAAAAGTGAAACCCGTTATAAGGATTTATTTGAATTTGCTGTTGGAGGAATCTTAATTGGAACAACAGACGGCTATATTATTGATGCGAATAATCACATGTGCAAAATATTTGGACGAAAGAAAGAAGATATTATCGGGAAACACTTAAGTGATAACTTTTTTACCAAAGACAGTGTCGAAACAATACCTTTGGAATTCGAAAGATTGTGGCAGGGCGAAACTATAGTGAAGCAAAGAACAGTGAAACGCCCCGACGGAAGTACCATTGAAATAGAAATGCATACAAAAATGTTCCCTGATGGAACATTGCAGTCTTTCTTCCACGACATTACCGATAAAAAACAGGCCGAAAAACAAATACTCGAAGAAAAGACTAAAGCTCTGCTTAACTATGCAAACCTCCAGGCGGTAATTGAAAATACTACTGATAATATCTGGGCAATTGATACTCAATATAGAATACTTTACCTTAACAAAAATTTCAAAACAAATTTTAAAGAAGTTTTTGAAACTGATTTATATCTAGGCGTAAATATTTTAGATTGTCTTGAAAAGTCTTACTCGGAATTCTGGAAAGAAAAATACGACTTAGTTATCAATAACAATCAAAGACTTCAATTTGAGCAAGAAATTCCCTTAAAAGAAAATTTCATTTTTATAAGTGTTTCATTAAACCCAATTCTTAAAGATAATAAAGTTATTGGAGTAGCATGTTTTGGCTCTGATATTACTAAACGAAAAAATGAAGAAAAAGAATTAATTAAAGCATTAAATAGAGCCGAAGAAAGCGAAAAATTAAAATCGGCTTTTCTTGCTAACATGAGTCATGAAATAAGAACACCAATAAATGGAATTCTGGGATTTCTAGATTTGTTAAGAGATGATATTTCAAATGAAGAAAAAAATGAATATATAAATATTATCGAAAACAGCACTCGCCAACTACTCGATACTTTAACAGATATTATTGAGTTATCAAAAATAGAAGCCGGAATTGTAAAAATTAACAGAGAACCTATAGAATTCTCTGAAATTATATTTGAAGTTGTTACACAAATGCAAGGATATATTCCAAGAAATAAAAATATTAAATTATACTTCAAAAATGTTTTTAATCAGCAGGTTTTTGGTGATACCGATCATATCAAACTTCGTCAAATTTTAATTAATCTAATCAGTAATGCTGTAAAATTTACAGAAGAGGGATTTATCGAGGTAAAATTAACCAAAATATCTCCTACACATATTGAAATTTCAGTAAAAGATACAGGTATTGGAATAAAACCGGAATATATCGAAAAAATTTTCGACAGATTTTCGCATTTTGAAATTTCGAATAAATCATTCCACAAAAGTTCAGGTTTGGGACTATCAATTTGCAAAGCTTATTCGGAAATGCTGGGAGGTAAAATTTCTGTTGAATCAGAATATGGAAAAGGAAGTACATTTATACTCACTATTCCAATTTATTTATCTTCTAATATATACAATTGAAAACTACAGTATCTCCTGCAGTACAGTATAAATTTTGATTATAATTCTGTGATTCTTCGTTATGTATCGAAATCCAAACAATTCTTATTGTTTCACCACCAACAACGTTAACAATAAAAGTTGTATCTACATTTTCTCCGTTAAAATATTTAAACTCGCCGTTATCGCATTGTTCACATTCTGAATTAATATTTTCTATCCTAATTTTTAAAACATCCGATTCTAATTTAGGATTAATATTTTTAACGAATATCTTTAGAAATGATTTCCTTGCTAGTAAAATATTTTTTAAATATTCTGTTTTTCCATCCTCTGCAAAAAATTCAGCATTTTTTAAATAATATTCATCTGTTTCAATAATAATTCTAAACTTGACATATACTTTTTTTTTAATTTCAAAAGAATAATTTCCGTTTTCATTCGTAAAAGTTTCAGAAATTTTGCTGTACATTGCATTATAACTCCCGGAATTTACAGCATTTCCATACAAAGTTACCTTAGCATCGGAAATTGGGGAAGAATCTACTGCATTTGTAATCTTTCCCGATATAATAATATTTTCATCTTTTTTACATGATACAAAAACAATTATGTAAAATATAAAAAAACATAAAATTGTATATCTGTAAATTTTTAACATTTTAAAAATTTTTAAATCAAAAATAAACTGTAATTTTATCCAAAATTAATCAAAATTTTAAAATTATGAGCGATATATTAAATCTTCAACCAAAAAATGTTTGGAAATATTTTTACCAAATCACACAAGTTCCGAGACCCAGTAAAAAAGAAGAAAAAATCATTAAATTCCTTTTAGATTTTGCAAAAGAACATAATCTGGAAGCAAAACGAGATCAGGCCGGTAATGTACTTATAAAGAAACCTGCAACACCAGGAATGGAAAATAAAAAAACTGTTGTTCTGCAAAGCCACATGGATATGGTCTGCGAAGCAAATAAAGACACAAAAATTGATTTTGACAACGACCCTATAGTTGCCTACGTTGACAGTGAATGGGTAAAAGCAAGAGGGACTACTCTCGGAGCTGACGACGGCATCGGAATGGCTGCTCAGATGGCAATTCTTACAGACCCTTCAGTTCAACACGGGCCTATTGAATGTTTGTTTACCGTTGACGAAGAAACCGGACTTACCGGAGCATTTGAACTCGAACCCGGATTTTTCGAAGGAACTATTTTGCTAAACCTTGATTCAGAAGACGAAGGAGAAATTTTTATAGGCTGTGCCGGAGGAATTGATACTACTGCTTATTTCAAATTCACTAAAGAAGCTGTTCCGGCTAAAAGTTGTGCTTTTAAAATAACTGTTAATGGTCTAAAAGGTGGACACAGCGGGGATGAAATTCACAAAGGATATGGAAATTCAAATAAAATCGCAAACAGATTTCTGTTTTTATTCACAAAAAAATATAATATCAGACTGTCAAACTTCGATGGTGGAAACAAACGAAATGCTATTCCTCGCGAAGCAGAATTTGTTTTTACTGTTGCAGAAACGGATAAAGAAAACTTAATAAAAGACTTTGAAACTTTAAAGAATCAAATCATTAAAGAAATCGAAATTACTGAACCAAACTTGAATATTCAAATTGAAAAAGTATCGCTGCCTGAATTTATTATTGACAAAAACACTCAGAAAAACCTAACATATTCCTTATATGCTTGTCCACACGGAGTACATGCATGGAGTACAACTATGCCAGGACTTGTTGAAACTTCAACAAATCTTGCAGCTGTTAAATTCAATGATGTCAAAATCACAATTACCACCAGCCAGCGTAGTTCTCTTGAATCAGGCAAAACGGATATTAACAATATGGTAAAAGCTGTATTTGAGCTTGCGGAAGCTGAAGTTGAATCCGGTGATGGATATCCCGGTTGGGCACCAAATCCAAAATCAGAAATTCTGGAAATAGCATCTGCTTCTTATGAAAGATTGTTTGGCAAAAAACCCGCCATCAGAGCAATTCATGCCGGTCTTGAATGTGGATTATTTCTCGAAAAATATCCGTATCTTGATATGATATCATTCGGACCAACACTTCGTGGAGTTCATTCTCCAGACGAAAGAATTGAAATTAAAACAGTAGAAATGTGGTACAAGCACTTGGTTGATATTCTAAAAAACATTCCAAACAAATAATATCACAAAAGAGACTGTCAAATATTAAGACAGTCTCTTTTTCTTAATTTTCCCTCAATATTACTTCATCATATTCAATCTCAAACATAAGTTTATGTTTAGATTCTTCTTGTGCCAATGATAGCAACAAGTTTTCCAATTCCGGATTTGAAGTTTGAGAAGCTAATTTAGTATAAAGTCTGAAAGCAGCTTTCTCACGTTTCATTGCCAATATCAAGGCATCCTGATAACTCATGTCCGGTGAAGGTTCTGTTCGCTCTACGTATTCGGAAATATTTAATTCTCTCACTTTTTCTTCCCCCAGTGTGAAAATCTTTTCTTCTTTTACTTTTGTTAGTTTTGCTTTATGCTTTATTTCTTCCTCAACAAAACTTAAAAAGGTCTCTTTCATTTCTGATGACTTTGCTCTATTAGAAAGATCTTTGTAAAAGTCAATGGATTTTTGTTCCATATCAATGGCGAAATCCAGAATATCATCAATTGTCTTAAACTCTTTCATATTCAATCTGTTTTTTTAGTTTTGACTTAAAATCTTTTTCAAATTTGTTACTGATATAGTCTGCTGCATTTTCAAACAATTTTATGTTAACAGATTCTTCAGTAATTCTAAGTTGATTGGAATTTACTCCTACATTACCGAATTGTTTGAAAAATTCTGATTTAACCTCATCAATTGAATCCATTCCGTTTATTCCTGCAAGTTTAAGTACAGATAATAGTTGACCAACATTACAATACTCAAAAGGAGCATCCAATGCTTTTTCAAATTCTAAAATTTGTCTTTGAGTGTTTGTAAATGATCCGCCGGTTTCGTAAGGTAAAGAAGCAGGCAAAATCAGATTTGCTTTCTGAGCGGTTTCGGTCATGAAATAATCCTGCACCATTATAAATTCAGCCTCATCAAACCATTCATTTATTTCAATTTTATTAATGGCTGTTCCAACAGGATCTTCACCAAAAATAAACCAAGAGGAAATTTTCCTTAGTTTGATTTTATCGAGTAATTTTTTTTCACCATAATTACTGATAACATTAAATTTTTCAGTTCCTTCAACAATTCCCATATTAAATAATCCTTCGGAATTGTTCTTTTCTTTTAATAAAATAATTCCTGCAGCAGACTTACCAAGTTTTCCCGTTAGAATTGCAAGGTTCATGATTTCACTACAAGTCTCGGCATCCAAATTTTTTTCACTAAATATTATTACAGAGTTGTGATTATTGTTATATTCTTTAACAAAATCCTCAATATCATAACTACTTACCCCAGCTTTTTTTATAAGTTCATCATAATTTGAGCCAAGAATATTATCTCGATATTTATAAAAACTTTCTTTGTAGTGTTGATCAAGATAAATTTGATTTTGCAGATTATTTGATACAACATAGTAATTAGCAGCCTTGATAAAATTATAATACGATGAAATTACTATTGTTTTGTCAGCCTTTTTTGAAATAGAATTATTTTTATCTTCTGTTATTAAAACTACAGGAACATTGTTTTTAAATTGATGATTAAATACCATATACCCAACTACGGGATGTTCGTAATTAATTTCTGTTCCAAGTATAAAAATTCTTTTTGTTTCTGGAATTTCGTTAAAAGATACATTTTTTAGGCTATTTTCTGCAAAAGCATTTCCTCTTCCGAGATATGAGAATGAAGAAAGATTTTTATCACCAACGGTAATTTCATATAACTTAGAAATTAAAAACATTTCTTCATTAGATAGTCTTGCTCCGGCAAACAGTGCTTTTTCGCCAGCGGACTTTTCTTTTAATTTATTGAATATAATTTTAAAAGCCTCATCAAAAGATATATTTTTCCATTTTCCGTTTTCTTTGATCATGGGTTGAGTAATTCGGCTTTTATCATTGATATAATTATATCCGAATTTTGCTTTAGCACAAATGTTTGAATCTTGATTTATATGACCAAAAGCTCCATTAACTCTCCAGACAAAATTTTTCTTTACTTGGTATTCCAATTCACAACCGACCGAACAATAATTACATATTGAATTTATAGGTTCAGTTCTAACCGGACCTGGTTTAAATGTAACATTTTCAGAAATAGCAGCAGTAGGACATGCCGATATACACATTCCGCAGGATTCGCATTCTGTTTCTAATAACGATTTTCCTAAACTTGGAGCAACAAATGTATCAAATCCGCGATTTACCAGCCCTAGAGCATAAGCACCAACGACCTCGCTACAAATCCTTACGCAACGAGCACATAATATACATTTGTTATTATCAATTTCAATAAATGGATGATCAAATTTTACGTCAAATTGTTTAAAATCACCTTTCAAATTTTCCTGCGAAGCTTGATATTCAGTGGCATATTTTTTCAAATCACAGGTGTAATATTCAACACATCCACATTCAAGACATCTTGATGCTTCCTGAACTGCAATTTCATCATTTTCGTAGCCCAATTCAACTTCTTTGAAGTTTTTACGTTCTTCAGGAAGAAGTGTGGGCATTTCATGCCTTTTTTTAGAAACATATTTTTGTTTATAATCTTTTGGTTCTTGTTTTTTAAAGTTATCTTTCTTGCTAATAAATTCGTAATCTTCATCTTTTATTTCCTGACCTGTAAGGAATTGGTGACAACTCAGAGCAGCTCTGCGAGCTTGTTGTATAGCTTCGATAACTGTAGCAGGTCCTTTAACTGCATCACCGCAAGCAAAAATTTTAGGATTTCCGGTTTGCAAATTTTTTGGATTAACATCAAATGTTCCCCATTTATTTAGCATAACTTTTCCATTTTCCGAAAAATTATTAATATCATCAATAAAAGGGGCAACAGTATTTTGTCCAATTGCAGCAAGTATATAATCAACCTGGATATCGAAATCACTTCCTTCAATTGGAATTGGTCTTCTACGACCCGAAGCATCAGGTTCTCCCAACTCCATTTTTATGCAGGTAATAGATTTTACCTTACCTTCCTGGTCTTTATTTATTCTTTTGGGAGCAGTAAGAAACATATACTCCACTCCTTCGAGTTTTGATTCGTGAATTTCAATTGGATTCGCAGGCATTTCTTTTTCGGTCCGGCGGTACAAAACATAAACATTATCGGCATGGCAACGTATCGAAGTACGACAACAATCCATGGCTGTATTACCACCTCCAATTACTACAACAGTTTTACCTCTAAAATCATATCTTTGTCCTGTTATTTCCATATTGCGTAAAAACTCAACTCCACCAAAAACATTAATAGCGTCATCCCCTTCGCAACCTATAGGAGTACTACCCTGCGAACCAATTGCAAGAATTACGGCATCATAATTATCCTTCAGATTTTTATAACTAAGATTTTCGCCAAGTTTTTTATTATAATGAATTTGAGATAATCCTAATTCAAGTATAGCATTAACTTCTTTATCTATAATTTCATTAGGCAAACGATATTCAGGAATACCATACCTTAACCATCCACCCGCTTTTGGATTAGCTTCGTAAATATCGCAATAATGTCCTTGAAGCTGTAAAAACCATGCAGCGGATAAACCTCCCGGACCTGCCCCGATAATAGCAACACGCTTGCCGCTGGCTGGTTTTGGAATTGGTCGGTACCTTTCAGATGATTCGAGATCTTTATCGCTTGCAAATCTTTTAAGATAATCTATGCCTACACCGGCTCCTTCCTCCATTAAATTGCGGCGACAAGCAACTTCACATGGTCGTACACAAACACGACCACAAACTGCAGGCAATGGATTAACTTCTTTTATTAAAGCTACAGCTTCGCTATAGAGTCCTTTTTCAATCAAGGAAATATATCCCTGTACATCAACTCCGGCCGGACAGGTTTGTTTACATGGAGCAACGCAATCTGCATAGTGATTACTTACCAACAAATTCAAAGCTGTTTGTCTGGCTTTGTAAATTTTTTGGTTATCGGTAGTGATTTTCATCCCTTCGTTAATCTTTGTTGAACACGAAGGTTGAAGTCCTCGCATACCCTCAATTTCAACTACACAAACATAACAAGATGAATACGGTTCAAGTCGAGGATCATGACATAAAGTAGGAATTGTTATTCCGTATCTGGAGGCTAATTCCAGAATTGATTCTCCATCGTATCCTATTACTGGTTTGCCGTTTAATATAACATTTATCTGATTCATAACTTTTACTTTTACGAAAGATTAATAGCCTCAAACTTACACTTGCTGAAGCAAACACCACATTTAATACATACTTCCTGATCAATAAAATGCACCTGTTTTCTTTCTCCAGATATAGCATTTACAGGACAATTTTTTGCACATACAGTACAACCTGTACATTTTTCAGGATTTACTGTGTATGTAATAAGTTTTTTACAACTCTTTGCTGGGCATTTTTTATCGCGGATATGAGCCTCATACTCATTTCTGAAATATTTTATCGTTGTAAGTACTGGATTTGGAGCTGTTTGACCAAGCCCACAAAGCGAACTGTCTTTGATCTGATATGCCAATTCTTCAAGCAGTTCAATATCGCCTTCTTTGCCTTCTCCTTCACAAATTCTGGTAAGTATTTCGAGCATACGCTTGGTACCAATACGACAGAAAGTACATTTTCCGCATGATTCTTTTTGCGTAAAATCCAAAAAGAATCGAGCCATATCAACCATACAGGTAGTTTCATCCATTACTACCATACCACCGGATCCCATTATAGCACCGGTAGCTAAAATGGAATCATAATCTACAGGTGTTTCTGCTAAATAATCTGGGATACAACCACCTGAAGGTCCGCCCAATTGAACAGCTTTAAATTTTTTATCTCCCTGAATACCACCACCATGTTTGAAAATTATATCTTTTATTGATATTCCCATCGGAACTTCCACAAGACCTCCTCGTTTAATTTTTCCGGTTAAGGCAAAAACTTTTGTTCCTTTTGATTTTTCAGTTCCATACTTATTAAATGATTGTGCTCCGTTTAAAACTATATATGGCACATTGGCAAAAGTTTCAACGTTGTTAATATTTGTAGGTTTTTTCCATAATCCTGACACTGCAGGAAATGGAGGACGCTTGCGAGGCATACCTCTGCGACCTTCTACTGATGCCATCAGAGCAGTTTCTTCTCCGCAAACAAAAGCTCCGGCACCTTCTTTTACATAAATATCGAAATTCCAACCTTTTTTACCGTAAATATCTTTGCCTAAATAGCCCTTAGCACGAGACTGGTCTATTGCAATATTCAAACGCTTAATTGCTAAAGGGTATTCGGCTCTACAGTAAATTACTCCCTGAGTAGCTCCTATTGCATAAGCAGCTATGGTCATACCTTCTAGAACTGAATGGGGATCACCTTCCAATACTGATCTATCCATAAAAGCTCCGGGGTCACCTTCGTCGGCATTACAAATTATATATTTTTCGTCGGATTTACTGTTGAATGCAAATTTCCATTTTAAACCCGTGGGAAATCCACCTCCTCCCCTGCCACGTAAACCACTGTCAATTATAGTTTGTATAACCGTTTCCTGAGAAATGTTATTATTTAATATCTTTTTTACTGCCAAATAACCTCCGGCATTTTCGTATTCTTCGATTACCTCAGGATTTATTACTCCACAATTACGTAAAGCAATTTTTACCTGATTTTTACAGTAGGAGTCGTCTTCGTTTTCGAAAAGGTCGGTTTTTACAATATATTCTTTAACAGGTTCTCCCGTTTTAATGTGCTTTTCAATTATTTCGGTAATTCTAACATCGTCAATTTCGCCGTACAAATAAGAACCCGTATCATCAATAACTTCAACGAGTGGTTCCCGATAACACATCCCTACACAACCGGTTTTTGTAAGTTCAAAATTTAATTTTTCTTGTTCTTTAATAGCAGAAATTTTTTCATAAATTTTGTTAGCCCCTGCTGCAATTCCGCAACTGGCTAACCCGACAAGAATTTTAATTTGTTCCATAGTAAAAAATGAATTAATTATTGTGTTTTAACTGATATTCTTTAATAACATTAACAGCAGTTTTGCCGCTGAGTTTTCCAAAAACTTCGTCATCAATCATAATTACAGGTGCTAATGAACAACATCCTAAACATGCCACTGACTCCACAGTATAAAAACCATCAGTGGTAGTTTCCCCATCGGCTATTTTAAGAGCTTCTAGAATGCTTTCGCTAATTATATTGGCTCCCTGTACATGACAAGCTGTACCATGACAGACTTTTACGATATGTTTGCCTACGGGTTTTAATCTAAACTGTGCATAAAAAGTAGCAACCCCGTAAAGTTCACTTTTTTTAATTCCTGTTTTTTCACTAAGTAAATCAAAGGCTTTCGCTGGCAAATAGCCATATATTTGTTGTACTGCCTGCAAAACAGGAATAGTTATTCCTTTTTTGTTTTTAAATTTTTCAATCACACTGTCGAGTTGAGATAAATCAACTTCTTCGAGATTATCTTCACGATTTTCTATTGCAATTCTTTGAATACGCATAATAATGATTTTTTTACAAAAATAAAAAAAAGAGGACAGAAACTGCCCTCTTTTAAAAATAATTACACAATACCTTGTGCTATCATAGCATCGGCAACTTTTACAAAACCACCGATATTTGCACCGTCAACATAATTTACTGAACCATCGGGTTTAGTTCCGTGTTTAACACAAGTTTTATGAATGTTAATCATGATTTGATGTAAGTGTCTTTCAACTTCTTCACTACTCCACGACATACGCATTGAGTTCTGAGTCATTTCAAGACCAGAAGTGGCAACACCACCGGCATTTGCAGCTTTACCCGGTGCGTATAATATTTTGTGTTCGAGGAAAATTTCAACTGCATCGGGAGTACTTGGCATATTAGCACCTTCAGATACACAAAAGCATCCGTTTTTGATTAGAGTAGAAGCATCTTCGCCGTTTATTTCATTTTGAGTAGCACACGGTAGAGCAATATCACATTTAATTCCCCACGGAGTTTTATTTTCATAGTATTCGCATCCATATTTTTCGGCATATTCTTTAATGCGTCCGCGTTTAACATTTTTAAGCCACATCAAATATTTGAGTTTTTCATCGTCAATACCAGCCGGATCGTAAATAAATCCGTTTGAATCAGAAGCAGTTACAACTTTTCCTCCAAGTTGATTTACTTTTTCGATTGCATATTGAGCAACATTACCAGAACCACTAACTAAAACAATTTTATCCTTAAATGATTCTCCGCGTGTTTTTAACATTTCTTCAGCAAAATAAACACATCCATAACCCGTAGCTTGAGGACGGATTAATGAGCCTCCCCATTCAATCCCTTTACCTGTAAACACACCCGTAAATTCGTTACGTAAACGCTTGTATTGTCCGAACATATAGCCAATTTCACGTCCTCCGACTCCAATATCTCCGGCAGGAACGTCAGTGTCAGGTCCGATATGACGGGTTAGTTCTGTCATAAAGCTCTGGCAAAATCGCATTACTTCGTTATCGGATTTTCCTTTGGGATCGAAATCACTACCACCTTTTCCACCTCCCATTGGTAAAGTTGTTAACGAATTTTTGAATACTTGCTCAAATGCCAAAAATTTAAGAATGCTCAAATTTACAGTAGGGTGAAAACGCAAACCTCCTTTATATGGTCCTATTGCACTATTCATTTCTATTCTGTAACCACGATTAACTTGAATATCGCCTTTGTCATCAATCCAAGGAACTCTGAAAATAATAATTCTTTCGGCTTCTACCATTCTTTCTAGAACCTTATGCTCTTTATATTTAGGATTTTCATCAATAAAAGGCATTAAAGATTCTACTACTTCTCGTACTGCCTGCAAAAATTCAGGTTCGCTTGGATTTTTTGCAATAACCTTTGCCATAAAGGCATCCACTTGAGTACTGATAGCTTTGTTTTCCATAATAATAAAAATTTGAAGTTAGTGTTTTGGTTAATTTTCATTTCAAAATTAACAATATATTATTACAAAACAACTATCAAAATGATATTCTAAAACATATTTATTGATTTTTGTCAATTTTAATGCTATTATACAACATCAAAATTGATTTGCATCATATTATGTTTTTATATATTTTTATGATTAAAACTTATGATTATGAACCTGAATGAAAATAATAATCAGAAAATAAATTACGATAAGCTATTAAAAGAAAATCAGGAACGGTTAAAAGAATTAAACTGTATAAATAAAACCACAGAATTAATTAAAAAGGGATTAAGCATAAACGAAACTTTGCAAAAAATTTGTAATCTCATGACCAATGCTTATCAACATTCTGAATATACAGTTTGTTCAATTGAATATGAAGGCAAAAAATATGTATCAAATTTTTTTCTAGAAACTAAATGGAAACAAACAGCAGAAATTATCACAGCTGAAGGAAAGCAAGGACAAATTAATGTATATTACACAAAAGAATTCCCTCAAGAAAGCGATGAAGGTCCTTTCCTTATTGAAGAAAGAAACTTAATTAATAATATTGCCACACTAATTTCTAACTTCATCAACAGTGCAAAAATCAAAGAAATTATAAATTATGAAGAACCAAAAATTGACATTTCCAATATTCAGCAGTCAGCTCAACAATATAGCAGGCAACTATTACAAAGATTTTTGAACAAAGACTATTATGAAAGAGATATATACCACGACTTGATGCCTTTTAAAGTAAAAGAAATATTACTTATTGCTAATCTTTACGACGCTTTCAGCATTGAAAAAGAAGGAAGATTTACTGAACATATCCTTGGTGAATATTATAAATTAAATCTTACTTCTTTACCTAGAATTACAGGTTGTTCGAGCGAAAACGAAGCTTTGTATTTATTAAAACATCGTCATTTTGATTTGATAATAATTATGATGGGTTCAGACAAAAAATTTCCTTTTGTTGTTTGCGAAAAAATAAAGGAACATCATAATTACATATCAACCTATTTACTCCTTAACAATGATAATGACATCCAATATCTCAAAAAATACGATTTTTATAAATCAAGTTTTGACAAAGTATTTGTTTGGAATGGCGATTCCAAAATATTTTTTGCAATGGTAAAACTTCTAGAAGATAAAGTTAATATTGAAAATGATGCCAAACTTGGAGTTGTTCAAGCTGTTCTTGTAGTTGAAGATTCTCCAAAATATTATAGCAGATATTTACCGGCAGTTTATAGTGCTATTCTGGAACAAACACAAAAACTTATCGAAGAAGTTAATACCGATGAATTGTACAAAGTATTAAAGTTAAGAGCTAGACCAAAAGTTTTACATGCCTGCACATACGAAGAAGCTATACATTATTATAATATGTATCAAGATATAATAGTTTGTGTTATCACAGATATAAGATTTCCAAAAGACAAAAAAGAAGATCCCAATGCAGGTTTTGAACTTGTAAAATACATTCAATCATATAATTCGGTTATTCCAATTTTGATGCAATCCTCTGAACAAGAAAACATTAAAAAAGCATCTGAATTGGGAGCTATGTTCCTTAATAAACTTTCAGAAAGCTTGATTCAAGACATAAAATATTTCATTTCATTTCATTTGGGTTTTGGAAATTTTGTTTTTAGATCTAACGAAGGTCAACAACTTGCAGTAGCTAAAAACCTTAAAGAATTTGAAACTTTATTATATCAAATTCCTGAGGATTCTTTAACTTTTCATGCTCTAAAAAACCATTTCTCTCTATGGATGATGGCTAGAGGTGAAATTGAAATTGCCAGAAAAATTAAACCTTATAAAATAACAGACTTTAAAAATCCCGAAGAAATTCGAGAATTTCTCTTAAAAATCATTCAGAAACATAAAATTGAAAAAGCAAAAGGAAAAATTGTTCAGTTCGACCCCGACATTGTAAAGGAAGAAAGCAACATTGTAATGCTTAACAGCGGAGCCTTGGGCGGCAAAGGCAGAGGATTGGCTTTTGTAAATACACTAATTTATAATTACGACTTTTCGAATGTTATTCCGGGAATTATTATTCGTACTCCAGCAACAAGCATTATCGGTACCGACGAGTTTGATATATTTATGCAAAAAAACAAACTCTATCAGGTTATACATGAAGAAAATGATTACAATATTATAAAAGCCAAGTTTGTTAAGGCAAATTTGTCTTTCGAGCTAAGTAAAAAACTTAAAGCGTTTATTAAATCAATTAAAAAGCCTCTTGCCATAAGATCATCGAGTTTGTTGGAAGATTCTTTAAGCCAACCTTTTTCGGGAGTATTCGAGACTTATTTACTTCCCAATAATCATCCGGACGACAATGTACGTCTGAAACAACTTGAAACGGCAATAAAGTTAGTATATGCCTCCGTTTTTTCTCCAAATGCAAGATTGTACTTCGAAGCAATAAACTACCGGATTGAAGAAGAAAAAATGGCAGTAGTTATTCAGGAAGTTGTTGGAAAGCAACATCAGGATTATTATTATCCACATATTAGTGGAACAGCTCAATCACATAATTTTTACCCTGTAGGTTATATGAAACCTGAGGAAGGTTTCGCAGTAATTGCCTTAGGATTAGGTCAATATGTTGTTGAAGGAGAAAAAACATACAGGTTTTCTCCACAATATCCAAAAATTGATATAACAAGCCTCAAAGACCTTGTTAACAATTCGCAATCAGAGTTTTATGCAATAAATTTAAAAAAATCTGAACCGGATTTACTCGAAGGCGAAAATGCCGGACTAATGCGACTTGATTTGTACGATGCTGAAATGCATGGAACCATAAAACACCTTGCTTCAACTTATGACCCTTATAACGACACAATCGAAGCCGGAATAAACAAAACAGGTCCAAGAGTTCTTAATTTTGCCGACATTTTAAAATACGAATACATTGCTCTAGCCCAAACCTTACAAGTAGTGCTATGTATTGTAAAAGAAGCCATGGGGACTCCTGTTGAAATAGAATTTGCCGTAAATCTCGATAAAGATCCACCCCACAATCTTCCATCTTTTTATCTTTTACAAATAAAACCGCTTTTGGGAAGTCAAAATGATTTTAAAGTTGAATTTGAAAAATACTCAAAAGAAAGCACTTTATTACGATCATCGAAAAGTATGGGGAATGGTAAAATTGAAGGAATATACGATGTTATTTTTGTTATGCCGGAAGTTTTCGACAATCTTAAAACCGAACAAATGGCCGAAGAAATTGATAAAATTAACAGAGAATTTTTAAAAACAAACCGAAAATATATTTTAATAGGTCCCGGACGCTGGGGATCTCGTGATAAGTTTATTGGAATTCCTGTAGTTTGGTCGCAAATTTCGGCAGCAAAAGTAATTGTCGAAATGGAGTTACCAAATTTTCCACTAGATGCTTCTTTAGGTTCTCATTTTTTTCATAACGTAACAGCAATGAGCGTGGGGTATTTTTCGGTAAAACAATTTAATGAATTTGACTTTATCAATTGGGAGATACTTAATAATGCTGAAACAGTAGAAACTTTACAATATTTTAAACATGTAAAATTCAATAACCCGATTACTGTTTTAATGGATGGTAGTCAACAAAAAGCAATTATAATAAACATAAACTAGCATTTCGAAATCGCTACTAATTACGATTCTAAACATATTTTGTGCAAATTATATAAAATACTAATTTTTAAACTGAAATAAATCATAAATGTACAAGACTAAATTAAGACAGTCCCTAAAAATCTCAATTAAATTGGCTTTGATAATCTGCATAATTGTTGAATATTGATTGTTGCATACTGAATTTTTTCGTAAAAAAGCATCAAGCAGGGTAAAGCCTTAATCAAAAATTCCTGTGCCAAAGGCTTTGCCGTACTATTTTTGCTCTGCATGTGATATTAAAGATTTTTAGAAAAAATTCAGGTAGCGACGAGCTTTTTCTTTTTTTACTTTTCTTTTTAAGCGGCATAAAAAGGGAATTAACTACAACAAACAGAACAATCCACTCCAAGCCTTACAGTAAAACTTAAATTAAAACCATAATAAGCAATTGAAAATTAATGAACTTTGCTTAATGTGTGGAATCGGCTACGCACAGCCACAGCTAAGTTCCGAAATACGGGCGTTTCGAGAGCCTCAACGCCCTAATGTGTTGGTCTTACGACAATTTTGGCATTTTCTAATGCGTAATTTTGTTTAAATATCTTATTATCCTTTAGCAAATTAAGCTTAATTCCTTAATAAAAATTGTGTAAAAAAAAACGCCACAAAAATTTCTTGACGGTTTTTAAAAGAATTAATTAGAAAATTATTTAACTGCAATTGTTTCAATTTCGATTAAGACTCCCAATGGCAATTCCTTCACTGCAAAAGCAGCTCTGGCTGGAGGATTTTCATTGTAGTATTTTGAATAAACTTCATTCATGGCTTTAAAATTTGCCATATCACTCAATAAACATGTTGATTTAACAACATTTGAATAATCATAACCAGCATCTTTAAGGATGGCGCCAATGTTTTTCATAACCTGTTCGGTTTGAGCCTGAATACTTTCAGGGATTTCACCTGTCTCAGGATTTACGGGAATTTGTCCTGATATAAATAACATCCCGTTTATTTCGATTGCTTGAGAATAAGGGCCAATTGCTTTTGGTGCTTTTGATGTACTAATTACTTTTTTCATCATTGTTAATTTTAGTAAACTTTAGGTTCAATTTCTCCTCTCAAAACCAATAATCCGTTCATTGCAAGAGCAAACATTTCATCTTCTCCTGGATATACTTTAAGGGGGGCAATAAATCCGACCATTTCTTCGATAAATGAACAGAATTGCTTGTTATATGCAATACCGCCTGTTAAAATAATAGCATCTACTTTACCTTTAAGCACTGCAGAAAGAGCCCCAATTTCCTTGGCTACCTGATAAGCCATTGCGTTGGATATAAATTGAGCTTTTTCGTCTCCATTTTTTGCTCTCATTTCAACTTCGTAGGCATCGTTTGTGCCAAGATAAGCAGCAAAGCCTCCGTTACCTTTAAGCATTAAATTAATTTCTTTTAGAGAATACTTACCGCTAAAACATGTTTTCACAAGCTGTCCTGCAGGCAATGTGCCAGAACGTTCGGGAGAAAAAGGTCCTTCTCCGTTGAGAGCATTGTTAACATCAACAACTCTACCTTTATGATGAGCTCCAACAGATATTCCTCCGCCCAAATGAGCAATAATTAAATTTAGGTCTTCGTATCTAGCATTCATATCATTTGCACAACGGCGAGCAATGGCTTTCTGGTTTAAGGCATGGAAAATAGAAATTCTTTCGAAAAGAGGATGTCCTGCAATGCGGGCAATATCTTCCATTTCGTCAACAACAACAGGGTCGGCTATGTATGCTTTAACCCCATTAAGTTCTTTAGCAAGATCGTCAGCAATAAGTCCTCCAAGATTGCTTGCATGTTCGCCTATAGGAGAATTGCGAAGATCGTTTTTCATTTTTTTGTTGATCTCATAAACCCCTGAAGGTATTGGATTAATAAGCCCACCTCGACCCATTATGCAATCAATTGTCGAAAAATCTTCGCCGGCATTTTTAAGTTCTTCAAGTATAGCATTTTTTCTAAACTCATATTGGTCGGCTATACTTGCAAAAGGAGCTAAATCCTCTGTAGAATGTTTGATATTTTTTTGAAAAACATTGGTTTCATTTTCAAAAATTGCAATTTTTGTAGAAGTTGAACCCGGATTTATTGCTAATATTCTGAATTTTCTCATTTTTTAATCCCGAATTTTTTGTTAATAAATATTTTATTTCGCTGCTAATGCTGCCATTGCAATGGAGTAGGTTTTAGTTGAAGCGGAATCACCTCTTGAAGATAAAACAGCAGGACATTTTGCTCCAACAAGCATTGCTCCCATTTTAGCATTTAATAATTTTGATGCTGTTTTGTAAAATACATTTGCGGCTTCGATATTTGGAAATACTAAACAATCCGCTTCACCATTAACAACAGATTTAAGTTTTTTAATTTCGACAGATTCCTTATCAATTGCAACGTCGAGTGCCAGAGGCCCATCAACTAGAGCCCCTTTAATCTGACCTCTTTCAGCCATTTTAGAAATTATTGCAGCATCAACACAAGCTTGCATCCCTGCTGACATTTGTTCTGTTGCTGCTATTAAAGCCACTTTTGGCTGCTCTATACCCAAAGAATGAGCCATTGAAATTACATAATTGGTAATAGCAATTTTTTGGCTCAAATCCGGGGCAGGTAAAACTGCTACATCTGATACTACCAATAATTTAGGATAATTATCAATTTCCATTACTACAACATGACTTAGAACAGCTTTAGGTGGCAATAATCCTTTTTCTTTATCCAATATTGCACGCATGTATTTGTCGGTACTTACCAGACCCTTCATTAAAAATTCGGCTTCACCTTCATTAATTAACTGAACAGCTTTACGTGTAGCTGCCATTTCGTCGGGTTCGTGAATTACCTTAAATTTACCGAAATCAATCTTCTCGCGTTCGCAAATCTTTTTAACCTCATTTTCATCACCTACTAATATCCCTTCAATAATTCCCAAATCAATAGCGTTACTCACTGCTTCGATTGTATGTGAATCATTTGCAAAGGCAACAGATAATCTTTTACGTGGTTTTGACTTTACTGCTGCTATAATCTCATCCATTTTAGTTATATTCATAGCTGTAAATTTTAAAATTAGATGGGCTAAATTATTATTATTATTTAGATTATCAAAAATTAATTTTTGTTTTTTTCAACGATTTATTAAAAATTTCTTTTCAATGTTAACTTATTGTTAAGTTATTATTTCGGAAATATTAAAACATACAATATTTTTATTTTTGCAAAAAATTGAATATTATGAAAAATTTTGTTGCATTGTTTTTATCTATTTTTTTACTGAACACTCTATCAGCACAGGAAGAAATGGAAAATCAGATATCATATAAGCCGATATTTTTAATTTATTCAAACTTCTATAAAGGAATATCAAAATCAAGTCCTGAATCAAATTTTGATGTTCGCAGAGCATATTTCGGATATGACTTTTTTCTCAATAATGAATTTGCAGCAATGATTCGGCTTGATATTGGATCGCCAGATGAAAGACAAAATTATTCTCTGACACGTAGAAATGCGTATGTTAGAAATGCATTTATTTCATATAATCATAACAATTTAAAAATTGATTTTGGTATTATTGATAATTTTCATCACAAACTGCAAGAAAAAAACTGGGAGAAAAGATATATTTATAAAACTTTTCTCGATGAATATAAATTTGTTACGGGGTCAGACCTCGGAATAAAAATCAGCTGTAAATTCTTGAAAAATTTTATACTTAACACATCTATCACAAATGGAGAATATCTTTCGAATATTGCGGGTTTTATTAAATATTTTTATTCTGCCGGATTGGATTATATACCTTCAAAAAAATTTAATGCTCGCATTGTTTCAAAATATTCAAATAGAACAGATAATAATCTTTCAACTAGTATCTTTTTATACGGAAACATAGTAGAAAAAATAAGGCTTGGAGGAGAATCAATTTTAAAAATTTATTTCAAAGAACCAATAAAAAAATACAATTTTGGATACAATATTTTTGCAATTTACGACATAAATGAGAAAATTAATCTTTTTATAAGATATGATGACATAAAATCAAACTTACCGGAGAATTACACAATACCATGGAATCTCCCATTTGATGGTTCTGCACTTTTGGCAGGAGTTGAATATAAGTTTAACAACAACGTTAGATTATCATTAAATTATCAGGACTGGTATCCTTTTGCTGCAAATTTGCCAAATAAATCTTTCATTTACTTGAATGTTGAATTTGGAATTTTCGAATCATATAAAAGACTTTAATTATGAATAAAAATAGTATAATATTAGTTTTAGCAGGTTTAATAATATTAGTTTTTTCATCCTGCAGGAAAAGTGAATATGTAACTGAAGAAACAATTATCCTTAAAGATGAAGGCGGTGGTATTGGAACCCTTACACTAAAAGAAGGAAAAAGGTACCTTGTGGATGGTTTCGTTTTTGTTAATGAAGGACAAGTTTTAACAATTGAACCGGGAGCTATTATAAGATTTAAAACAGGAACCGGCGAAAATACGTCTGCTCTGATAGTTTGTCGTGGTGGTAAAATTATTGCTGAAGGTACTGAATCTAAACCGATAATCTTCACTGCCGAAAGTGATGATCTCAATGGAAACATTCCTTTACAAGTCTCAGGATTGTGGGGAGGTATCATAATTCTGGGAAATGCTCCCATAAATGCTTATAGTACTATCTCAAGAATTGAAGGAGTTCCTATCTATGACGAACGTACTGAATATGGAGGAAATAACCCTGACGATGATAGTGGTATTTTAAAATATGTGTCGATTCGTCATGCAGGTTCATTACTAACTCCAGGAAATGAGATAAACGGACTAACTCTCGGGGGAGTAGGTCGCGGAACAACTATTGAATTTGTTGAAGTCATATCCAACAGTGATGACGGTTTTGAATTTTTTGGTGGAACAGTTAACTGCCGATATCTTATTTCTGCTTTCTGCGAAGACGATGCTTTCGATTTCGATGATGGATATATAGGAAATTGTCAATTTTTATTAGCCATCCAAACTAATTCTGCAGGCGATTTCCTAATTGAACATGACGGCGGATATAATGAATATATTAATTGCACAAAACCAACTATTGCAAATGCAACTGTTATTGGCAGAGGAATAACAGGAAACAGAGGAACTATTCTCTTCCGTAACGGTAGCGGTGGAATTTATAAAAATTCTTTATTCATAAATCAAGCCTGGGGAGTTAATATTCAGTATGAAAACACAAACCATGATGCATTTTCAAAATTCCTCAACGGTACACTCAAAATCGAAAACAACATTTTTTATTATATCGGTTACAGCGATGATTATCCCCTTCTTAAATTGATAAGTAACACCCAAGCAATTCCACAAGAAAAACAAGAACAATTAAATTCATATTTCCATCAAGCCGGGAATCTCATTAAAAATCCAGGAATAAGAATAGAAAACAATGGAATATATATAATACCCGAAAGCGATGTTTCAATGCCCTTGCTTAACGAACAAAAAAGTTGGTTTATCCCCACAGATTATGCAGGAGCATTTAAAAATGTTAATTGGACTGAAGGATGGTCATATCTCTATCAAAAAGGTTTTATTAAATGAAAGAAAAAACAGAAATACGCAAGTTTTATTCAAAATTAGCAAAGGCAATTCAAAATTTTAATTTAATTTCGGAAGGCGACAGAATTTTGATTGGCGTTTCAGGAGGAAAAGATTCCGTTAGTTTGCTACACGGATTAGCAAGATTAAAAAAATACGAAAAAACAAATTTTGAAATTTTTGCTGCACATATCGAAATAACAAGCGTTCCATACAAAATAGACAAAACTTATCTTGAAAATTTTTGTTACGAAAATAATATTAAATTTATCTTCGAGAAAATTGATGTTGATTTCTCCGAACGTAAAAACAAATCGTATTGTTTTGTCTGCTCATGGCATAGGAGAAAGAAACTTTTCGAAACAGCTCACTCTTTTAATTGTAATAAATTAGCACTTGGACACCATCTCGATGATGCCATAGAAACACTTATTATTAATATGTGTTACCATAACAGTATAAGTTCCATGCCAGCAAAACTTGATATGTTCGATGGAAAAATTCAATTAATTCGACCTTTGATTCTCTTAAAAAATGATGAAATAAAAAAGTTTGCATCAGCTATGAATATTCCCGCAGAAATTGAAACTTGTCCTTTTGATGATAAAACAAAAAGAAATCAGGCCGGTGAAATAATAAAAGAAATTGAAAATAGATTCAAATTTGCCAAAAATTCGATTTTTAATTCTATGTCGAAAATCTACTTAAAATATTTACCTGTACCCGAAAACGAAAATCCTATTATCGAAGACTTAAACGTCCCAAATAAAAAAGATAAAAAATAAATAAATAAACTATTTATAAAAAATCATTCTTAATGTAAATCTAAAATCCAGTAAAATTTTGATGTCCGCTTATTTTATTCATCTATTTTGAATATATTAGAGATAAAAGTTAGGAAAAAAGTAAATACTAAATTTTATAACCTACTCAATATCTAATGACCATAATAACTCTTTAATACTAAAAAATTAATTACACATCATGAAAATACATTTGCACATAAATGAGCTAAATTATTTATTTAATAAATTTATCATCTTCATTAATTTCTCATTTTTGAATTAATTTAAATTTCACCAAATTAAATAAGACCATAATATTCAAAATTAAATATTTTATATAATTTTTTAATAAGACACTTAAAATAATTTGTTTTATGAACAATAGTTCATTATCTTTGTATCGAACTATTGTTTATTTGTAATATGACTCCAAGAATAAAAATAATAAGAAAAGTTTCAGATCCACCAGTTGTTAAGGGTTTTAATCCTTATGGTTTAGAATTAGGAAATCAAAAATTGGAGCCGATTAATTTATTTTATGAGGAATATGAAGCTATACGTCTAAGCGACTATGACATGCTTAATCATTATCAGGCATCTGTTATGATGGGAGTTTCCAGACCAACCTTTACAAGAATATATGCATCTGCTCTTCAAAAAATTGCTAAGGCTTTTGTTGAAGGGAGACAAATTTCTATTGAAGGAGGTAAAGTTTATTTCGACAGCGACTGGTACCATTGTAAAAAATGTGGCTGTTACTTCAATAATCCTGAAAAAGAAAATTCTGTTATTAATTGTCCACTTTGTGGAAATCAACAGATTGATAAATTTGATTATGAGAACAACAAAACAGACACTATTAATAAGGCATGTTATGATATGTGTATATGCCCTGAATGCGGGTTTGAACAAGAACATCAATTCGGACAGCCGTGTAGCACACAAATTTGTCAAAAATGTAATAGTTTTATGAAAAGAAAAGGAAGTAAAAATTGCAGAAATTTTAAAAATCAATAATATGAAAGTTGCCATTACATCAACAGGGGATTCATTAGAATCAACAATCGATCAACGTTTTGGTCGTTGTGCTTACTTTGTGATTTACGACATAGAAAGCAAAGCCATTGAATTTATTCCCAATCCGAATAAAGATGCAGAAGAAGGAGCCGGTCCTGCATCAGTGCAGTTAGTTGCTTCTCGCAATGTTAGTAAAATTGTATCTGGTGAATTCGGAATGAAAATAAAATCGTTGTTAGATAGCTTAAAAATTCAAATGATTGTTCTAAAAGAACCTGAAAAGAAAATTCGAGAAATTATAGAAATGTTGAACCATTTAAATTTAAACAATTCCAAAGCTTGATGGTAGAAGTCCTGAAGGACTTGGCACTAATTCTGGTCGTAAATTAGTAAATTGCAGCAATGCAACAGTTTATTAAAAAATTACAAAACTGTGTAAAGTAATAGTTAAAAGAATTAATGCCAGATGTGTCAAAAAAAAAAGGAGAACGATAAAAAACGGGAAACAATAATATTAACAATTTAAAAAGGAGGTCATTATGCCAGGTTTTAATCAAACAGGCCCTAACGGACAAGGTCCTATGACAGGCCGAAGGATGGGACGTTGTACCAATTTCGGTGCAAATCTTAAAAATCAATCTGCTACAATTGCCTATGAAGATCCAAGCAAAAACGATTCTGAGAATATTCAGGGATTTGGTTTTGGAAGAGGTTTGGGTCTTGGTAGAGGCAAAAGAGGAAGAGGAATGGGAATGGGACGACAAAATCGTTTCAGAAGCGGACAATAATAATAATAATAACGAGAGGTTAATAAAAATTCCTCTCGTTATTTTCAGAAAACAGTTTAATCATTAAAAATTCTTATTATGGAAAATCAAGAAAAATTTTCAATGCCTCGCATAGGTGAAATGGCTCCAGAATTTAAAGCAGTAACAACACAAGGAGAAATTAATTTTCCTTCAGATTACAAAGGAAGTTGGGTTATCCTTTTTAGTCATCCTGCTGATTTTACACCAGTTTGCACTTCGGAGTTTATGACTTTTGCCACAATGGAAGCAAAATTCAATGAAGCAAATTGTAAACTAGTAGGTCTATCTGTTGATGGACTATACAGTCATATTGCATGGCTAAGAACCATCAAAGAAAAGATTGAGTACAAAGGAATGAAAAATGTTGAAGTAACATTTCCCTTGATTGAAGATATAACCATGGAAGTGGCTCAAAAATACGGAATGATAATGCCCGGAGAGAGCAACACTAAAGCTGTTCGTGCGGTGTTTGTAATTGACCCCAAAGGAATTATTAGAGCTATTATATATTATCCATCAAGTTTAGGTCGTAATTTTGAAGAATTGTATCGTATAATCATAGCATTGCAAGCAGCAGATAAATTTAACGTAGCAACACCAGCAGATTGGCAACCCGGAGATGATGTTATTGTTCCTACTGCTGGTTCTTGTGGTATTGCAAAAGAGAGAATGGAAAGCAAAGACGAGAATATAAAATGTTACGATTGGTTCTTCTGTACCAAAAAGATTGATAAAGAAACTATTTTTAAAAAACTTTTGAAAAAATAACAGTATGAAAAAAATTATTGCCATTCCGTTAGAAAACGGAGTATTATGTGCTCATTTTGGGCATTGTCAAACGTTCGCTATAGTAAATGTTGAAAATAATGTAATAACTGATATCAAAGAAGTAATACCACCGGAACATGTCCCCGGTTTATATCCTAGATGGATTGCTCAATTTGGCGTAACCGATGTTATTGCTGGTGGTATGGGACAACAAGCAATTATGCTGTTCAATAAACAAAACATTAATGCTTTTGTTGGAGCACCCGTAAAAACTGCAAAAGAGCTTGTTACCGATTTTTTAGCCAACAAGTTAAGTCTTGAGGCTAACTATTGCAATCACGATGGAACCCATGAACACGGGAATTGCCAACATTAAGCGGATGAATGAAACAGATGAGCGTTGTAAAAGTTGTTTCCTTAACTCTTATAAACGCTTGTTTGAAAAGTTTAACGTTGGTATAAATCACCGTCAGCAGTTCATGTCTTTTTATCAAGAGGTAATCAATAAGAAAAAGCATCTGTCAAGTCCCGAGATACAAAGGGAGCTGAATAATGGTTTCTGTAAAATTATTAATGTATCTGATCTTTATAAAGAAGAAAAGAGAAAGAGTAATAGTATAGCATTAGATATATACAGCAAATGGAAACCAATAATCTTTTCATCGGCAAATCCCTTTGATTTAGCACTTCGACTTTCCATTGCCGGAAATATTATTGATTATGGGGCAAATAATAACTTCAATATAGAAGAAACGATCCAAGCTGTTTTAACTGCATCGTTTGCTATTGACCATTCAGAACTTCTTCAGAACAAAATAAAAAGAGCCGAAAGGATTTTGTATTTAGGCGACATTGCAGGAGAAATAGTTTTTGACAAGCTTTTAATTAAAACAATGTTACCTCGCAAAGTTTTTTATGCTGTTAAAGGAGCACCAGTATTGAACGATGTAACAACCACAGATGCTAAAGAAGTTGGAATGGAGTTAGTTGCAGAGATAATTTCAAACGGATACGATGCTCCTTCAACAGTTTTAAATAAATGCAGCAAAAACTTTCTTGAGGTTTACAATTCGGCTGATTTAATTATTTCAAAGGGACAGGGGAATTATGAGGGATTGATGAATGAAAACGATGATCGGATTTTTTTCTTGCTGATGGTAAAATGCGATTTCATTGCCGAAAAACTTAATCTTGAAAAGAACAGTTTTGTTGTGTATAACAAAAATTTATAAATTATGGAACTAGTTTTTATTATCGCAGCAGCAATCATAGCAAACATGGGGAGTGTATTTATAGCTACCAGTTTATTTTTCTTAAAAACCAAAAACATTGATAAAATTGCTCTCTATTTATCTTACTTAGCCGGTGGTGTTTTATTAGGTGCCGCGTTTTTAGGAATATTACCAAAAGCAATGAATAAATTAACACCTGTTCCTGTTTTGCAAACAGTTTTAATTGGATTGTTGTTTTTCTTCTTGCTCGAAAAAATTGTGCTTTGGCGAATGTGTGGAAACAAAGATTGCGAAAGACACTCTGAAGCAACTGCCCCATTGATATTGATAGGAGGAGGTTTTCATAATATCATTGATGGAGTTTTAATTGGAACCGCCTTTTTAACTTCTACAGAACTCGGATGGTTTATGGCTATTTCAGTTTTTTCGCATGAAGTACCCAAAAAATTCGGAGAATTTGGTGTTTTATTAAACCACTTCTATTCAAAATCAAAAACATTCTTCCTAAGTTTATTGGCGGCAAGTATGAGCATCATTGGGGGTATTATAACATATTTTGTTTTTGCCAATACTAAAGTACTTTTACCATACATATTGGCCTTTTCGGCTGCTGGATTTATCTATGTCTCGTTAGCAGACCTTACTCCTGAAATGCATAAAAAAACTGGGTTAAAAAATTCAGTGCTTCAATTAATTTTTATTTTATTAGGTATTGCCATAATGTTTATCATTTTGCATCATAAATAATTTATAGTTTAAAAATACAACATTTAAAAATTTAATATTATGAAAAACACAGATGTATTAGTTATTGGTGGAAGTGCTGCCGGAATGGTAGCCGCTTTAACAGGGAAATCGTCATGGAGCGATAAAAGTTTTATTTTGATTAAAAAGCAAAAAGATGTAATGGTTCCTTGCGGCATTCCATACATTTTCGGAACGCTTAATAGCAGTCAATTAAACATTATGCCGGTTGATAATATGCTAGCAAAAGCAGGCATTGAATCTATTGTTAATGAAGTAGTTAGTATTGACAAAAACACAAAGATCGCAAAACTTATAAGCGGTGAAGAAATAAAATACGATAAACTTGTAATTGCAACAGGTTCTATTCCTATCGTTCCTAAATGGTTAAAAGGAACAAATCTCGAAAATTTCTTTGTTATCCCAAAAGATAAAACTTATCTTGATGAGATGAAAAGCAAAATTTCCGGATTGAAAAAAGTTGTAGTTATTGGTGCCGGCTTTATTGGAGTTGAAGTTTCAGACGAATTGGCGAAAAGCGGTCATGATGTAACCTTAATTGAAAAGGAAAAAACAATTCTTGCTTCTGCTTTCGATGAAGAAGTCGCTTCTAAAATAGAAGAAATAATTAAAAATCGTGGTATTAAGTTAATTACCGGAAATGGCGTTAAAGAAATTATAGGAAATACAAAAGTTGAAAAGGTAAAATTAGAAAACGACACTATTCTGGACGCTGATGCTGTAATATTATCTATGGGATATCAACCTAACACAGAACTTGCAAAAAAATCAGGGATTTATTTAGATGAAAGTAATTATATCGTCGTAGATGAATATATGCGTACCCATGAAAAAGATATTTTCGCCGTTGGCGACTGTGCCCAAAAACGTGATTTTATTACTCGTAAAAGAGTACCTACCATGCTTGCTTCAACGGCATGTGCTGAAGCTCGTGTATGTGGGATGAATTTATTCGGAATTAATATTGTAAAAACTTTTAGTGGAACAATTAGTATATATAGCACAGCTATTGATGGACATGGATTTGGTACTGCAGGAATTACTGAAAGAAGAGCAAAAGAAGAAGGCATTAACATCGTTTCAGCTATTTTCGAAGGGGTTGATCGTCATCCCGGAAACATGCCCGATACAAAGAAACAAATTGTAAAACTAATTGTAGCAAAACAATCAGGTGTAATTGTTGGTGGTGAAGTAATTGGCGGTTTAAGTGCGGGTGAACTCACAAACGTTATTGGCATTATCATTCAAAATCGAATGACTATTAGTACTTTACTGACTTCTCAAATAGGTACACATCCATGTTTAACTGCTTCGCCAGCTGCTTATCCAATAATCAAAGCTGCTGAAATGGTAGCTGCCAAAATTAAATTTTAATGAATATTTTATGAAAATTGCTATTGCCAGCGGAAAAGGGGGCACAGGTAAGACTTTAGTCTCTACTAACTTGTTTTATTCAATTAGCAAGCAAAATATTAAGAATTGTTTTCTTGTTGATTGCGATGCAGAAGAGCCAAATGACATGATATTTTTTAAAGGTAAGGTAGAGAAAACTTTTGATGTAAACCAGAAAGTTCCCGTAATAAACGAAAGCAAATGCACATATTGTGGCAAATGCCACGAATTTTGCAATTACAATGCTATTTTCATCTTACCTTCTGCTAAAATAATTAAAGTAATTGAAGATCTTTGCCATGGATGTGGCGCCTGTTCCGTCGCTTGTAAGTTTGATGCAATTAGCGAAAAAGAGGTTTCTCTTGGTACTATAAGCCGTTTTTATTTTAATAAAAGCTCAACAATTGTTGAAGCCAAAATGAAAATTGGTGTTATGTCGCCAGTTCCTGTTATAAAAGCAGCTGTAAAAGAAACGGGGAATGAAGGAATTATAATTCTTGATTCCCCGCCGGGAACCTCTTGTCCATTTATACAAACAGTTGCCACTGCAGATTATGTAATACTTGTTACCGAACCAACACCTTTTGGATTAAGTGACTTGAAGCAATCTGTTGATACACTAAAAACCATGAATAAACCATGTGGAGTCATTATAAACCGCTCAGGACTAGGAGGTAACGAAATCTACGATTATCTGAATCAATGTAACATTCCAATATTAATGGAAATTCCATTTGATAAAGAAATAGCATCTCATTATTCAAAAGGGGAATTATTTGTGAAATATAAAAAAGAATGGGAACAGCACTTTATTTCAATGTTTAACTCAATAGTCGAAAAATATGGAAATAGCAGTAATTAGCGGTAAAGGCGGAACAGGTAAAAGTAGTATAAGTGCTGCATTTGCAACATTATCCGATAAAGTTATTCTGGCTGATTGCGATGTAGATGCTGCAAATTTATATATTCTTTTCAATCCTACACACGAAGAAGAACAGATATATATTGGCGGTCAAAAAGCTATAATAGACTACTCAAAATGTTATAATTGCGGGCTGTGTGTCAGTTATTGTCGTTTCGATGCTATTTCATTTGTAAATAGTAAAGTAACAATATCCGAAGTTTCATGCGATGGATGTAAACTTTGTTCACGTATTTGTCCTGCCAATGCTATTAGTATGGTTAACAGCGATAAAAGCCTTATGTACACAGGGACATTTCGCAATGGAAAAATGGTTTATGGTCGCCTTGCCCCGGGTGAAGAAAATTCAGGTAAATTAGTAAACATGGTTCGCGATAAAGCCAAAACTATTGCAGAAGCAGAAAATATAGAAACTATTATTATTGATGGACCTCCGGGTATAGGTTGCCCTGTAATTTCAACCATCACAGGCGTTGAACATGTTGTGATTGTAACAGAACCAAGTATGTCTGGATTAAATGATCTACAACGCACCATCGAAATATGCTCAAAATTTAATCTCACAACATGGGTAATAATTAATAAAAGCGATTTAAATCCTGAAATTTCAAATAAGATTCAAGAATTCTGCCTATCACATAATATAAATTTTTTATGCCGTTTACCTTTCGATCCAGAGGTTGTAAAAGCAATGATAAACAAAAAAACAATTCCCGAATATATGCCTGATTATGAAATAAATAAGTTACTAAAAAACGCTTTGAATATAATTATGAATTATGGAAGATAAAGGCTTGGTTCATATTTATACGGGTAATGGAAAAGGTAAAACAACAGCTGCTTTGGGCTTAGCAGTAAGGGCTATAGGTGCCGGTAAAAAAGTTTTTATTGGTCAATTTGTTAAAGGAATGCCTTATGCAGAACTTATTTCACTAAATTTATTTGAAAACATTACCATCAAACAATTTGGAAGAGATTGTTTCATCAATAAAAAACCTCAAAAAGAAGATTATATTGCAGCGAATGAGGGTTTGAACTATGTAAAATCTATAATTAAAAATGATGTGTACGACATTATTATACTGGATGAAATTTTTATAGCTCTTTATTTTAAACTTATAAGTTTTAATGATGTAAAAAATTTGATAACCTCTAAAAATATCAAAGTAGAACTTATTTTAACAGGGCGATATGCTCCTGAAAAATTATATGAATTGGCCGATTTAGTAACAGAAATGAAAGAAATAAAACATTATTACAATAAAGGTATTAATGCTCGAAAAGGTATTGAATTTTAATTAAACAATATAAATTTAAAAAAAATTGTTATTAAAGAAGTTATAATTCTATTATTAATTGCCACCGGCAAAATAGTAATAGAAAAGTATAAGTAATAAAAGATAATATTATTTTGTTAGTAAGAAATAGTGATGAAAGTCATTCATTAAATAATGTTAATATCGATTGAGATTAAATTCGAAAAATGTTCTTAAATTAAAATCCCAAATAAATTTCTTATTACAGTAAAATAAAATTTTTGAATGTTAATTATTTCTTTTGATTTTATTAAAAAATTCATTCAGAGGAATAGAAGGAAACGGGAGAAAAAATTACTTGTTTAGTAAATTTGATATTACTTAACAAATCTCTCATTCAAAAACTAACATAAGATACTATATTAATAAGAAAACAAATATTTAGTTATAAAATAGACTTTTTTAAATCCAATTAGTATTTCTTTAATCAGAATAATATTAAAACAAAAGAACTAATCATTTTTAACTAAAAAATAAAAAGAAACTTTGCTAATCCCTATAATTTTATTAATTTTGGGCTAAATAATAATGAAAAAATGAAAAGATTTTTTATTTACATTATGCTTATATACATTGCTTTCTTAAGTTCTTGCAGAGTTAAAGACAACTGTGAAATTAACAATACTGGTAAGATTTCTGTAACAAACAATTACTCTCGACAAATCGAAATAATTATTAACAACACAAAACTTTTTAATCTCGAACCGGGAGAAACAAAAACCACCGATAAGCCTGTAGGAAGTTACAATATTAAGGCTCTCAGTTTTCCTGATGAATGGAATTATCAAAGTTCGATTAAACAATGCGAAACAACTCAAATCAATGTTCCTGAATAATGAACGACACAAAAACTTTAAAAGTTTTTACCGCCTCTGCAGGTTCAGGTAAAACTCAGAGCATTGCTAATGAATACATTCTTAATCTTTTTGATGACAGTATTTCTCATCGCAACATCCTTGCCATAACTTTCACAAACAAGGCAAGTGAGGAAATGAAAGAAAGAATCATCACGGAATTATATAAACTAATTTGTGGTAAGAATCCTGAACTCGAACAAAAAATTAACAACGAATTTAATTTTAGTTCAAACGAAATTAAAGAAAAAGCAAAACTAAAATTTTTCGAATTATTACATCAATACTCTTTTTTTTCTGTTCAAACAATTGACAGTTTTTTACTGAAAATTCTAAAGAGTTTCCTGTATGAAATAAGCATAAACTTCAACTTCGATATAGAATTCGACACTCGTTCTGTGATTACTAAAGCTGTTGACAGAATTATTGACACTGCAACCAATGACGAAAAATTAAAAAATATAATTCTCAGACTTGTCAACAAAAACATAGACGACTCTAAACGATGGGATTTTAGGAATACGCTTGCATCTTTCCTAGAACTGATTTTTAAAGACGAATTTCGTAAAGCTCAAAAAGAATTTGAAGTTTTTTTCGGCGATGAAAAAAATGTTCAGCAATTGAAAGATAAAATCAAACATACTATTGAAGACACTCATAAATTTGCAGATTCATTTTACAAAGAAATTGAAATTATTCTATCAAAGTACAATGTAGTAAAAGAAGATTTTAAAGGTGCTTCAAGAGCTCCGATAGTTAAATTCTCCAAAGAGCTTCAACTAATAAAAGTAAATTCTGATTCAGTAAGTTTTGATATTTACGACAAACCAATTTATGACAGTTTATTCTGGGTCAAACAGAGTGATTCAGGCAATAATTCTCTAATCAAAGCCGCAGATGAAATAAAAAGTTTATTGAATAGCAAAAAAGATGAACTGTTTTCAAAATTTAAAAATTTTTCCGAAGCACTCACAATACAAAAAAACTTTGATTATATTGCCCTTGTAAATTATGCCGATAGAGCAGTAAAAGATATATGCAACGAAGAAAACATTTTTTTAATCTGTGATGTTCCTGCAGTAATTTCCGAAATTGCCACTAATAACAGTAGTTCTTTCATTTTCGAAAAAGCCGGAGTAAACTTTGAGAGTTATCTGCTGGATGAATTTCAAGACACTTCCAGAATACAGTGGGAATCTTTAGCTCCGTTGTTAAAAGAAAGTTTATCCAAATCGCGAAATAAAAGTATAGTTGTCGGCGACCTAAAACAAGCAATTTATGCATGGCGAAACGGAGATTGGAAAATACTTGCTGAAGATTTGCCTCAAAAATTTAATATTTTTTTGCATCAGGTTACTCTAAAAGAAAATTGGCGTAGTGGCGAGCAGATTATAACATTTAACAATGAATTTTTCAAAAAAGCTGCAGAAATTTCTGATAACATAATTAACTCTATTGATAATAATCAGGGAAATATATTACAAACAAAAATTTACATTGATTGCAAACAAGAATTTCCTAAACATAAAAATACCAATTTTAAATCAATAGTAAGCTTAAAACTATTCAGAACAATTAAAGATAAAAATAAAGAAAAAGAGAAAAATCCAAAACCGGATTTCAAACCTATAATTGTAAGTGATTTAATATCAAAAATTGAAGAAATTCAGGAAAAGAAATACCCTGCAGGTGATATTATGATACTTTGCAGAAAAAATAAAGAAGCCTTCGAAATAGCACAAGAAATTATTAAATATGGTCAAAGTCCTGAAGCAAAACCTGGAATTGTGTACGATGTTATTTCACAAGATGCATTATTTCTAAATTCTAATAATTCGATAAAATTTATAATTTCTTGCCTTAATTATCTAATAAATTCCAAAGAAAAACTTTCACAAGCCGAAGCAGCATTCTATTATTACCTGGAAAAAAACACAAATACAGATGAAATATATTTCGATTTTGAAAATTTCATTCAAGCAATAGAAAATATTTTTGAGGATTTGATTAAAAATTCTGAAAATTTATTACTCAACGAACTTATTGAATTTATTATTATCAAAGCAGAATTAAACAAAAAAACGGAAAACATTCCTTTCATAAATGCTCTAAGAGATTTAGTTCACGAGTATCAAAAGAAAAACAATTCCGACCTTAATAATTTTCTAAAATTCTGGGAAGAAAAGTCCGATGATTTAAAAATTAAAGTCGCTGAAAAACAAAATGCAATTAAAATAATAACTATTCACAAAGCCAAAGGTTTAGCCTCAGAGTTTGTATTAATTCCTTTCTGTAATTGGAAATTTAATGAAAATTCCGGCGGAAAACAAACTTGCTGGTTACAAAATGAAAACTCTATTTTTAACGAAGTCTCGATTTGGCCTATTGATAAAAATGAAAAACTCAAAAATACTACTTTCTCAAAACACTACAATCAAATTAAAATTAATGAATTTACCGAAGCTTTCAATTTACTATATGTTGCCTTTACAAGAGCAAAAAGAGGTCTATTTGTTTACTCCGCCGATAACGAAAACTCTGTGAACAATATAATTACTTCTGCATTAGAATTGATGAATGATAAATTTATTATTGAAATCCAACAATTCGATAATTATGCTATTCAAACATATACACAAGGAAGTTACGATGAAAATATTGCTGAACAACAAATAAATCAATATATCGAAGAATATCCGTTATATCTTCCAAACAAAAAAATAAAAATAAAATCTTTCTTTGATAGCGATAAAAAAGACTTGCTTGCTTATCAAAACATTCAAAAAGGAATTCTTCTACATAAGATTCTCGAAAACACAATAAAAGCTCAAGACCTTGATTTTGCAATAAAAAAACTTTATTTTAGAGGAATTATAAATCAAGACCAACTTAAAAACTATTCAGTTTTTTTAAAGTCCCAACTCGAAAACGAGTTTATCAGGAATTGGTTTGATGGTTCTTATTCAGTTATGACCGAAAGCGAGATTCTAATTCCGGGAAAATCATCAAAACGCCCCGACCGTCTTATGTTTTCGAAAGATAAAACAGTAATTGTGGACTATAAATTTGGCACACACGAAAATACCGAATATCTTATTCAAATGGATAATTATTATAAAATATGTAATGAATTGGGATTTAAAAACATCGAAACTTATATATGGTATGTAAGCCTCGAGACTATTATACAATATTTTCCGGAAAACAAAACAATTAAACGTATTGAATTATTTTAAATTATGATAAAGAATTTTATTAAATTTTTGGTCCGAAATATACCACGTCCATGGCTTATAAGGTTCAGTAAAATTTTTTCTTTTTTTATACGTCCATTTTATATCGGTAAAAATGTTCATTGTCCTGTTTGTAATCACAGTTTCAGGAAGTTTTTACCTTACGGCAATAAAGCAGGAGAAAACAGACTCTGTCCTAATTGTCTATCGCTGGAACGTCATCGTTTGCTGTGGATTTATTTGAGCAAATACTCCGATTTCTTTAAAAAAAATATTAAATTATTGCACATTGCACCGGAACAACCCTTTTTAAAAAGGTTTAAAAAATGCGGAAATATTGATTACACTACCGCCGATATTGTGTCGCCAATTGCAGATTTGCATTTCGACATTATGCAAATTCCTTTGCCCGACAATAGCTATGACTGGATTATTTGCAATCACGTTCTTGAACATGTAGCTAACGACATCATTGCCATGAAAGAGATTTATCGTATATTAAAACCCGGGGGTATAGCAATAATGCAGGTTCCCATAAATTATGATTTTAATGAGACCCTCGAAGATGCAAGCATAACAGACCCAAAAATGAGAGAAAAAATATTCGGGCAATACGACCATGTCCGCTGGCACGGGCTTGATTATCCCAATAGACTCAAAAAAGCAGGTTTTGAAGTTACGGAATTTGATGTAAAAAAACATTTACCACCCGAAAAAATATCGCTTTATCGTTTGGATGAAAAAGAAATTTTATACATTGCTACAAAATCAAATCCCCTGTAAAAATTAACAAAAGAATGAACGCACAAATAATTACAATTGGAGACGAAATACTTATAGGTCAGATTGTTGATACCAACTCAGCATGGATTGCTAAAGAATTAAATAAATTAGGAATTAGTGTCTCAAAAATCATTAGTATTGGTGATGATGCCTCGAAAATTCAACAAACAATTACAGAAGCTTTACACAGCAGTAAAATTGTAATAATAACAGGCGGTCTCGGACCTACTAATGACGATATTACTAAAAATGTTTTATGCCAGATTTTTAATTCAGAACTCGTATTAAATAGTTATGTACTTGAAAATATCAAATTTTTACTTGACAAAAGAAACATACCTTTAAACGAAAACAACAGAAGTCAAGCTTTAGTTCCAGATAAAGCTAAAGTTCTGAACAATTTAATTGGAACTGCACCTGGGCTCATGTTTGAGAAAAATGATAAAATTCTTTTTTCTCTACCCGGGGTCCCTTATGAAATGAAATATATATTCTCTGAACACGTTATTAACGAATTACAAAATAAATTTCAACTTTTATCAAATTTTCACAAAACAATTCTAACAGCCGGGCTTGCGGAATCTGTTCTTGCCGAGAAAATTCAAGAATGGGAAAACAGTATCCCTAAAAACATCAAATTAGCTTATCTCCCCTCACCCGGTTTTATTAGATTGAGATTAAGCAAAAACAACGCAGATAAAGCGGAAATTGAAACAATTAATTTACTTGTAGAAAAATTAAAAACACTAATACCGGAAAACATTATTGCAACCGAAGATATACGACTTGAGGAAGTTCTTGGAAATTTATTAAAACAAAACAACAAAACTATATGTACTGCAGAAAGTTGTACAGGTGGTAAAATAGCAACACTAATAACCAGCATTCCAGGCAGTTCGGCATATTTTAAAGGTAGTATTATTGCTTATTCTAACGAGATAAAAGTAAAGGAACTGTCTGTTAATCCTAAAACTCTACAAACTTACGGAGCTGTGAGTGAACAAACTGTTATAGAAATGGCTGAAAACATAAGAAAAAAATTTAATACCGATTATTCAGTTGCAGTCAGTGGCATTGCCGGTCCGGATGGAGGTTCTAAACAAAAACCTGTCGGAACAATTTGGATAGCCGTTTCGAATACAGAAAAAACCCTTACAAAAAAACTTCTTTTCCCATTCGACAGAATTACAAACATTGAACGTACAGCTAATACAGCATTGCTACTGCTAATAAATTTTATTATGCACGGTAAAATTTAACTACCCTGTTTTTTATACACATTTATTTTTTAACATCTTTTAACATAATTATAAGATTATTGTAAAACATTTTTATTGAAAGTAATTTTCCAAACAATTAATTTCGTGTAAAATTTTCATCGAAAAATAAAAAGCTATGAATACAGGAATTGACATTAAAGAATTAAACGAAAAAATTCAACGTGATAGTGCTTTTGTTGATATACTCAACATGGAGTTAAAAAAAGTAATTGTCGGGCAAAAACACTTACTCGAAGGATTGTTGATTGGATTACTTTCGGATGGACACATTTTATTGGAAGGAGTGCCGGGATTAGCCAAAACTCTAGCAATAAAAACTCTTGCTCAATCTATTGATGCAAATTTTGCGAGGATTCAATTTACACCTGATTTGTTACCTGCCGACTTAATAGGTACAATGATTTACAGCCAGAAAAAAGAAGAATTTATTGTTAAAAAAGGACCAATTTTTACAAATTTCATTCTTGCCGACGAAATTAACCGTGCTCCGGCAAAAGTTCAATCTGCTTTGCTCGAAGCAATGCAAGAACGTCAGGTAACCATCGGAGAATCAACATATAAACTTCCAGAGCCATTTTTGGTGATGGCAACACAAAACCCAATAGAACAAGAAGGGACATATCCCCTACCTGAAGCTCAGGTTGACAGATTTATGCTTAAAATTAAAATTGATTACCCAAATTACGACGAAGAAAAACTTATCATAAGAGAAAACCTTGAAAAAACCCTACCTCAAGTAAATGCAGTGATAAAACCAGAAGATATTTTAAAAGCTCGTGATGTTGTTAGAGAAGTTTATCTTGACGAAAAAATTGAAAAATATATTCTCGACATAGTTTTTGCAAGCAGATATCCCGAAAAATATAATCTGCCCAAACTTTCAACTCTTATTTCTTATGGAGGTTCGCCAAGAGCTTCGATTAATCTGGCATTGGCATCAAAAGCTTATGCTTTCATTAAACGCAGAGGATATGTTATCCCCGAAGATGTCAGAGCTGTTTGTCATGATGTATTACGCCATCGTATCGGATTAACCTATGAAGCAGAAGCAGAAAATATAACTTCCGAAGAAATTGTCAGCACAATACTTAATAGCGTTGAAGTTCCATAAAATTAAGATAGTATTTATCTGAATCAAAAATTAAGTTTTATGGAAGCAAGCGAATTACTAAAAAAAGTAAGAAAAATAGAAATTAAATCCAAAGGCCTCACCCGTCAAATTTTTGCCGGAGAATACCATTCTGCTTTTAAAGGCAAAGGAATGACTTTTAGTGAAGTGCGAGAATATCAATATGGAGACCCAGTTAAAGATATTGATTGGCATGTTACCGCTCGCTTCAACCATCCTTACGTCAAAGTATTTGAAGAAGAACGAGAACTCACCGTAATGCTGCTTATTGATGTCAGTGCCTCCAAATCCTTTGGAACTGTTAACAATTTTAAAAAAGATATTATTACGGAAATTGCTGCTGTACTTTCTTTTTCTGCAATTACAAATAATGATAAAATTGGCGTAATACTTTTCAGCGACAAAATCGAAAAATTCATTCCACCCAAAAAGGGACGAAAACATATACTGAGAATTATTCTCGAATTATTAAATTTTGAACCGGAAAACAAAGGTTCTGATTTAAAGGTTGCATTGAAATTTTTTACAAATGCCATTAAGAAAAGAAGTACTGCTTTTATAATGTCGGATTTTATCGTTCCGGATTTCACCGATGCTCTAAAAATTGCAGCTAACAAGCACGACATTGTTGCTCTAAGAATTTACGACAAATTTGAAAAAGAATTACCTGATATCGGACTTGCTTACTTCAACGACCTTGAATCAGGTAAAATGAAATGGATTGATACCGGTAAAAAAGCAATAAGAGAACAATATCGTAACTGGTGGAATAACCATTACCAAAATACAAAAACTATTTTCAAAAAACTAAAAATTGACAATACGGATATAAGCACATCTGATGATTATGTAAGACCACTGATAGCTTTATTCAAAAACAGATAATTATGAAAACATCACGTTTTTTTCAAATACTTATTTTTCTTTTATTTGGATTAATTTCACAAGCTCAGCAAAATATTAGTATTAATCTGGACAAGGATTCTATTATTGTTGGCGAACATATTCAACTTAAAATCAAAGTTCCCAAAAAAAACAATAAACAAATAATTTTCCCAGCTTTTAAAGACACAATTAACTCAAATATTGAAATCATTGCTGAAAAAAAAGAGCAAGAAACAGACGAAAACGGGATTAAATTTTTAGAAAAAACATATCTAATTACCAGCTTCGATACCGGTATTGTAAAAATCAATCCGATTATCATTAAAATTGTAAGCAATGGCGACACAAATAATTTTGAAACAAATGAGGCCATAATTAAAGTAAAACCCTTTGTTTTAATTGACACCATTCCTCGCGATACAATATATGCAAACAGAGCCGGTTATGTAGTATTTGGGAAAAACGGATTCAAAAAAGAAATAGAACAGTATATCCCCGATTCTTTAAAGCAATCTTTGCCGGCAGACAGCCTTCAAAAAATCAGCGAAAAAATAAAAGAACAACTTGTAAATATTTTTTCATCGCAACTTACTCAAAACACAAGCATAATTAATCAAAACGATATTTTAAAAATTGTTGAAGCCTCAGATTTAAAAATGTTTATTGTTGACAGAGAAGGCATACTTGAAGAACATACTGTACCGGGCAGTGTGGATACTGTTTTTGTTAAAGAATTCGATAAAGTAATACAAAACCAGGCATTGTTTACGGTTTTCAGAATCAAAGACATAGAAGAAAATCTATTCAATACCCCCTTCACTTTTAAAGAATTTATATATTATCTAAAAAAATTCTTGAAGCAATACTGGTGGCTTATATTATTGTTAATTTTAGCCATTGTAGGTATAACTTATCTGATAAAAAAACAATCCGGAAAAATAAAAACTCAAATATTTAGAATAAAACCCGAAGAACCTGCACATGTTATAGCTTTACGTAAACTTGAAGAAATTCGTAAAGAAAAACTATGGTCTAAGGGACAGATTAAAGAATATCACACTATGCTTTCTGACACTATACGTGAATATATTGATAAACGCTTTGGCATTAATTCCCCGGAAATGACAACTACCGAAACATTAGAAACTTTAGAAAACATACAATCACTATCATCCGACAACATTCAAATTTTAAAACAAATTCTTGAATTGGCAGATGCAGTAAAATTTGCAAAATATCAAGCTCTTCAACATGAAAACAATCTTGCACTGGATAATGCCTTTAATTTTGTTAATAATACCAAAGAAATAGAAGAAATTTCCGAAAAGATAAAAAAACTGGACGCCGAAATTGAGGTAGAAATTAACGAAAACGAAGAATTAAAAGATAAAAAAGAAAATGAATAATATAGAATTTGCAAATAAAAACTATTTGTGGTTATTCTTGTTGCTAATACCAATAATTGCATGGTATATATGGAGACTTAAAAAGTCTGTGGCTGCCATGAGTATTAGCACGTTAAGTGCATTTAGTACCAACGGAAACAGCTTAAGATACCATCTCAGGCATATACTATTTATCTTAAAAATTTCCGCCTTATCATTATTAATAATTGCGTTAGCCCGACCGCAACGTACCGATAGATGGGAAACTCGTAAAATAGAAGGTGTTGATATTGTAATAGCTCTCGACATAAGCGGTAGTATGCTTGCCGAAGACTTTAAACCTAACCGCATCGAAGCAAGTAAGCAAATTGCAATGGAATTTATCAACGGACGACCAAATGACCGCATCGGATTAGTAGTATTTTCAGGAGAAGCCTTTACACAGAGTCCCTTAACTATAGACCACGCCGTTTTGATGAACCTATTCTCCCAAGTAAAAAGTGGAATGATTGAAGATGGCACAGCTATTGGGCTTGGTCTTGCTACAGCCGTAAACAGATTGAAAGAATCAAATGCTGTAAGTAAAGTAATTATTTTGCTAACAGATGGAGTTAATAATATGGGAAATATTTCCCCTATTGCTGCTGCAGAATTTGCCAAAGAATTTGGTATAAGAGTTTATACAATAGGTGTGGGAAAAATCGGAATGGCTCCATATCCTTTTCAAACTCCCTTCGGAATTCAATATCAAAATATTGAAGTTAAAATTGATGAAGACATTCTTAAAAAAATATCCGAAATGACCGGTGGAAAATATTTCAGAGCTACTAATAACGAAAAAATGAGAGAAATATACAAAGAGATTGACTCAATGGAAAAAACTCAGCTCGAAGTAAAATCATTTTCAAAACCGGTTGAAGAGTTTAAGCTTTTTGCTCTAATTGCTCTTTTACTGTTAGTTGTTGAAAGATTATTAGGTTTAACAGTATTAAAAAATACATTTTAGTTATGTTCAGATTTTATGCTCCGCAATATCTATGGCTAATGACACTAATAAGTGTCCCAATTTTACTTTTTATTTTCGCACAACTTTCAAGGCGCAACAAGATTAAAAAAATCGGAGATAAAAATCTTCTTGAAAAACTAATTCCTGATTACAGCTTCACTCGAAGACTATGGAAATTGATTGTTATATCTCTGACTATTATAATGATTTCATTGGCTTTGGCACGCCCTCAAACCGGAAGTAAATATGCGGAAGTAACAAAAAAAGGAATTGAACTCATTGTTGCACTCGATGTTTCAAATTCAATGCTTGCTCAAGATTTAAAGCCTAACAGACTAGAAAATTCTAAAAGATTTATTGAAAGGCTTATCACAAAACTTTCAAACGATAAACTTGGAATTGTTGTTTTTGCAGGGGAAGCCTTTATTCAGATGCCATTAACTTCAGATGTTAAAGCTGCAAGATTGTTTTTGAGTTCAATCAGCCCTGAAATGATTAATGTTCAAGGGACAGCTATTGGTTCAGCGCTTGAACTTGCTTCTAAATCATTCTCCGGCGAAGAATATATTTCCAAACTCATTTTACTAATTACTGATGGTGAAAGTCACGAAGATAATCCCACCGAAATTGCTTCGATGTTAAAAGAAAAAGGGATTAAAGTTTTTTGTGTGGGAATCGGTAATCCCGACGGAGCTCCCATCCCCGACAAAAGAGGCGGTTTCAAAAAAGACCGTCAAGGAAATGTTGTATTGACAAAACTCGACGAAGAAACACTCAAACAAATTGCAAAACTTACAGATGGAATTTATGTTCGTGCTACTAATTCAGCAGATGCCTCGGATAAAATCATCAGCGAAATATCAACTCTCCAAAAAGGCGAAATTGTTGACCAAATATTCTCGGAATATGATGATAAATACCAATGGTTTATTCTTGCTGCAATAATTTTGTTATGTGTAGACTTTATTGTCGCTGAACGAAAAAATGATTGGTTAAAGAAAATTAATCTATTTAAAACAAAATGATATCAAATATGAAATCATTTAACATAATATTGTTACAAAGTTTGCCTGCACTCGTGCTTATAATGGCTATAAATATAACTAATGCTCAGGAAGAACGAAAAATAATAAGGCAAGGAAACAAAAATTTCAAAGAAAAAAACTTTGACCAGGCATTGTTAAACTACAAAAAAGCTGCTGAAATTAATCCGGATTTAATGGAGCTAAATAATAATATAGGTATTGCTAATTACCGCAATGACAATTTTAACGACGCTGCTTCTTCCTTTGATGTATATCTGAAAAACATTACTGACAATAAACAAAAAGCCGATGCATTTTATAACCTTGGCAATTCTTACCTTCAAGCAAAAGAGTATAATAAAAGTATTCAAGCATATAAAAACGCTTTGAGGTTAGACCCAACACATGATAAAAGCAGATACAATATGGCTGTTGCAACAAAAATTCAACAACAGCAGCAACAAAATCAAAACAATCAAAATCAAGACAATCAACAAAATCAGCAAAACAAAGACAACAAAGACAACAAAGACAACAAAGACCAAGATAAGAATAAAGATAATAATCAAAACCAAAATGACAAAAAAGACAGAGACAAAAAACAACAAGACTCCCCTCAACAACAGGACAATAAAATGAGCAAAGAAGAAATGGAAAGATTTCTGGAGTCGTTACAACAAAAGGAAAAAGATTTACAGGAGAAGTTAAATAAAGAAAAATTCAAAATCCAAAAACGAGACATTGAAAAAGACTGGTAGTTAATTCCAGGCAATATAATCACTAATTAAAATCTATCCTATGTATTTCATCCTTTTTCAATAAAAAAAGCAGCCCAAATGAGCTGCTTTTTTTGTTAAAATAAATTTCTTATTCTAATTTGTCAGCACCTTCACATTCGTAAAGAGCCATCATAACTTTGAAGAATTCGTCATAAACTTTTTCTAATTTTTCTTTGTTGTCTTCGAAATACTTGTCAATTTTTTTCTTTTGTTCCTCTTTTCCTTCGTATTTCTTATTCATTTCTTTTTCGAATTCTTCAAGATCTTTCGATAATTTTTTCAATTCTTCAGCTTCTTTGTCATCAATTTTTTTGTCTTCTGCTACTTTAGTTGCTACTTTGGTGTAGTTTTCAATTTTTTTAACCATTTTTTTTGCATCTGCTTCCGGTCCACCACATGATACTAAAGCTAAAACAAAAGCTGCTAGGCTCAATAAAATCGCAATCTTCTTCATAAAATTAAATTTAAATTAGTAATTAAACAATCAATTTTCTGTAAATTAAAACAATTTTTTTGGAAACAAAAAATTTTTTTTTTTATTCTTTTAATTTAGTTTTTCTTTACCTTCAATATTCCACAATCGCATAAGAATTTCAGTGTAATTTAACATAATTTTTCTATTTTCATCAACATTTAAAACATCCTGAATTACTTTCTGAGCTTCAAGGTCTTCAGAGTATTTACTATCTATTTTTGCAGAATACTTTTCAATTTTAGATTTTATTTCATTTAACTTTTCAGCTTCTTTATCGGTAATTGTTCTATCCTTTAGAGCTTTCTCTGCAACTTCGGTATATTCTTTAATATATTTAAGCATCTTCTTTGTATCGCTCTTTGGACCTCCACAGGATATTAAAAATAAAATAGAAAAAGTAAAAACTAAAATTTTATAAAATCGCTTCATAACTAAATTTTTTCCAAAAATAAATAAAAATCCGATATATTAAAATTTTGCCACAATGGGAATTCTCCTGCCAAATCCAAAAGCTTTACTGCTGATTCTTAATATAGGAGGAGCTTGAAAACGTTTAAACTCAGACTTATTTACCATTCTCACCACTTCATTTATCGTTTTAATTTCTAAGCCGCTTTTTGCAATTAATTCAGGACATTGTCGTAATTCGATGTAAGAAAATAAAATTTTGTCTAGAATGTCATATTCCGGCAGGCTATCACTATCTTTTTGGTCGGGACGCAATTCGGCGGAAGGAGCTTTTATAATAATGTTTTTTGGAATTAAATTTCCATATTTTTCATTTATATATTCAGCAAGTTTATAAACATCTGTTTTATAAACATCACCCAAAACAGACAAAGCACCGTTCATATCACCATACATTGTTGAATAACCAACCGCAAACTCACTTTTATTAGATGTATTAAGAACAATATGTCCGAATTTGTTGGAATATGCCATTAAAATTATTCCGCGAATTCTTGCTTGAATATTTTCTTCTGTAATATCCTTTTGAGTGCCTTTGAATATAGATGAAAATGTCTCCTCAAAACCAAGTCGGATTTGCTCGATATTAATAATTTCGTATTTAACCCCACATTTTTCAGCCATTTCAACAGAATCAATAATTGAATGTTCTGAGGAATATATACTTGGCATTAAAAGAGCTACTACATTTTCACTTCCCAAAGCTTTTACAGCTAAAGCCATAGTTACCGCAGAATCAATTCCCCCGGATAAACCTAAAACTGCTTTTTTAAATCCTTGTTTCGCAAAAAAATCTTTTATTCCAACAATTAAAGCATTGTAAATCAAACAATATTTATCGTGAATAATACTATCGTGAAATTCATTATTCTCTTTTTCAAGGTCAAAATCTAAAATCTCTTCTTTAAAATACTTGCATTTTGCTGCAAGATAGCCTCCTCGTCCAATTACACAACTGCCACCGTCAAATATCAACTCTGTATTTGCTCCTACTTGATTTACATAAACAATTGGCAAAGAATATTTTATAACATTTTTAATTAGTATATCTCTGCGATTTTGGGCCTGATTATATGAAAATGGAGAACCAGCGATATTTATAATAAAGTCGGGATTTAATTTTATTAATTTATCCATCGGAGCGGTTTTATAAAGCATCTCACGATCAAAAATTCCATAAGTCATTTGCTCATCCCAAAGATCTTCACATATTGTAAGAGCTATTTTTTCCCCTTTAAACTCTATAATATCAAAAACATCATTAGATTCAAAATATCTATACTCATCAAATACATCATAGGTAGGCAGTAAGGTTTTATTTATAATTTTTTGTACTTGTCCGTCATTAATAAATACAGCAGAATTATATAAGTTTTTGCCCCTATAATTTGTGTTTAGTGTGGGTAATCCAACAATTACAGCAATACCCTCCGACTCGCTTACAATTTTATCAAGCCCCTCCTTGCATTTAAGGATAAAGCTCTTGTATTCAAGTAAATCAAGAGGAGAATACCCACAAATACAAAGCTCCGAAAAAACTACTAAATCTACTGAATGTTGTTTGGCATCAAAAATTACTTCAATAATTTTTTTTACATTGTAATCTACATCTCCAACAACATAATTTAATTGTGCAAGTCTTATTTTCATAAAAATACTTTTATTACAAAACAAAAATAAAAAATCCGACTTGGATTAAGCCGGATTTCAAATATAAAAATTTTTATTAAAACAAAATTCCAAGTTTTAGATGAACATCATTGATTACTGTTTTAGGTTTAATTACATTAATCTGAGCAGGTTCTGTAAAAATTTCCGTTTTATCGAAATCTAACAATCCTCCCATGTAAACAATTTCTAACATTAGTCTGGTATTCCCTACCAAAGAATACTCGGCACCCCCACCAATGTTCCAACCTAAATTAAATAAATTAATTTCTTTGTTTACAATTTCATTTTCATAAATTCCGAAACTGGCCTTTGATTTGGCTCTAAGCATTGGCGTTGCTCCCGCAGTTAAATAATATTTTAAATATCCGATTTCGTTGGTTTTTCCTTTTATTCCTACAGGTATTGCCAAGTAATTCAGATTATACTTGATCTTTGTATTTGTAGGGAGTTGCTCTGGAATAACTGTTTCTTCGGCTTCGAATTTATAAAGCCCGTTTGGATAATTTGCAGAACCTCCGGTATTATTTAATCTAACTCCTAGTGTAAAAGCAAAGTTATCTGTAAGATTAAGATCTAAAACTGCTCCATAAGTATAACCGAATTTAATTTCTTGAGGATCTAACATTTTACTATCAGTACTTAACCATGATAATGTTGTTCCGCCAAATAAACCGCCTGAAACCTTTTGAGCAAAAATATTAAGGCTCAATACCAAAAATACTATTACAACTAGATTTTTTTTCATAATTTTACGTTTTAGTTTTTACAAATATAATTAGTTTTATTATTATAACAAAATGAAAAGAAAATTTGTTTATATTTTAGTTGCAATATTTGTAACAATCTTTGTAACACTTATAATTTTAAAGTATTTTATTTATAGAAATCCGCTAAATGTAAATGTTTCAAAAATACATATAGAAACAAAATTAGAAAGATTTGATAGAGATTTATTGCTTGTTTCAAAAGAAGACCCTTATAAAGTAATTACTGAATTGCAAAATAAATATGGATATTTCTTTGAATTATACAATCGTGAAATTATTCGAATAGGCAGTGTTGAAAATTCCTCATATTTAGTTTATCTAAACACTTTTTTAAGTGATTATGCTGTATATGAGGCTTATAAAGAAGTAAACAGAGTTTTCAAAAATACTGATAACTTAGAAAAAACAATAATTGACGGTTTTAAACATATAAAATACTATTTCCCCGAAAAAAAACTACCGAGAGTTGTAACTTTTGTTGCCGGATTCAATCAATCTATTGTCATTAATGAAGGTTTTATTGGCATAGGATTAGATAAATATCTAGGAATAGATTGTAAAATCTACGATATGCTTCAAATTCCAGATTATTTAAGAATAGAAATGACTCCTGAACAAATTCCCATTGATGTTGTCAGAGCCTGGGTGGAATATGAATTCCCTTATGAATCAGAAACAAACTACTTAATTGAATATATGATTTATAACGGTCGAACCCTATACTTCTTAGATGCTTGTTATCCAAATGTTAAAGAAGAAATAAAACATAAATACACAAAAAAGCAAATGGATTATTGTTATCTCTACGAAAGAGAAATGTGGACTCGAATGGTAGAACAAAAATTTATTTTCAATACCGATAACCTTACCATTAAAAAATTTATTGAAAGTGCACCATTTACATCAGAGTTCGGCCCTGAAAGTACTCCCAGAATAGGGAATTGGTTAGGTTATCAAATTGTTAAGAGTTATGTCAAAAATAATAAAATCAAAATTAAAAACCTGATGAAAGAAAAAGATATGATGAAAATTTTGAACAAATCCGGATACAATCCAAAATACAGATAGTTTAGCTATTCAATTCCGTGATATTTGCGAGCTAAATACGTAAGAAGATTTATAAATGTTTGCATAGCTTGCATCGTTTCCTCCGAAATTAGTTCTTTTTTTAATCTCAAAAGAAAAAGACTGTAAACCGCATCAACACATATCTCAACATCACTTTTGTTCTGTGATCTACTTAAAGCTCTGAAATTAGTAATATTTGGTTCAGCCCATTTGTACAACTCTTTATGTTTGTATTCTTGTGGATCTTTAAGCAGTTTTTGATGCAAATTTTCCAGTAAGGCAATCGTATTTTTAATTTCATCAATATCTCCGACAGCAACAAGATTTCTATCAGTCAATTCTTTTGCAATATTTCTGTACCAATTCTCAATTCTAATTTTTGTATTAGAGTCGGTATTATATTTATCAACAAGTTCATTTTTTATTTTAACAAAATCAAAATTCAACGATCGTAATAAATCCTGAATCTGTCGTAAGTAAATAATGTATTCAATAATATTCTCTTTTTTCTTTTGTTCAGCAATAATCATTGTTAATCCCTCAAAAATTTAATAATCATTCTTCGATCTCTTTTGGTAGGTCGTCCGCTACCCGGTTTAAAACTTACAAAATTAATCTTTTTTTTAGATAATTTTTTTAATTCAGTTTCGGGAGTAAGCTCAATAATATATTCTGAAACAAGTTTTGCTCCTACTCTATTTTCTAATAGTTTTAAAACCTGATACTTTCTAACTATAGGTGAAACTTTAATTTCTATAATATCTCCTTCCTTCACAATCCTCGATGGTTTTACTTCTACTCCATTTATCAAAACTTGAGATTTTCGACATTTTTCGCTCGACAAACTACGAGTTTTATAAATTCTTACAGCCCATAAAAACTTGTCTATTCGAATATTTAAAGTCATAGTTAAAAAAAAGTTAATTCAATTTTTGAAAATTATTGGTTACAATTAAAAATTAATATTATTTTGGCAAAAATAATATTAACCTAATAAAGCAAACCAAATGAGACGAATTTTTACTATTCTGTTTATTGGATTTACTGCAATTAGTTTTAGTTTACAATCACAAAAAGTATTTTTCGACGGCAGTACTTACAGCACAGATCCTATTGATCCAAAAAATTTCAATGAAAAACTTTTTCAGGATGTAATGCTTTATAGAATTAATAGGTATATGGATTCATTGGGACTCGAAGGTTTTGAAGCCCATGAGTTTTTCATGAAACCTGCCAGAGAACATGCAATTATGATGGCTGAATCGCAAGATGCATCTCTGGAAGGAAAAGGAGCTTACAGAACTGTTAGAGACAGATTAATTTCCGCAGGTGGCACAGGAATAGGATCTGAACTTGTATCTCGAATGACCATAAGGGTATCAAACGAATATTTAACTTACGATGCCCTTGCTTCACAGGTAATGGATAGGTGGGTAACCGGAAAATTTTCGAAAGATTTATTATCCCAGAAATATTTTTTCGCTGGAGTAAGCGGAAAAGTTGATGAGAGCGAAAAGAAAATTTTTATTTCGATGTACATGGGAAATTATTCATCATTTAAACCTTCTACAAATCCTACAACAGCTGGATTGCCAGTTCCAATTACCACAAAAACATCAGGTCTTAAACCCTACGATGAGAGCATTTGTAAAAAAACCGGACGCAGAATGCCAAATATTGTTGACTTACAATCCGGATTATCTATAAACGATCAAGGGCAAATTGTTTTTAAATATAATGATTTGAAAAAATTCCGCAAATTCATAAAAGACAGTAAAGACGGACTCGCTGTTGATATCATTCAAAAAGAACAATTTAACAATTGCCGGGGCGAAAATATTGCTGATTACACAACTGTTAATCAAGGTGTTTTAACAAAAAGAATTTATTCAAAAAAACTTTACAAAAATAACATAGCTCAGGGTGAAGGAAAAAGAAATAAAGTTACAAAACTCGAAGTAGTTCTTGGTAATTTACCGGTTAATTTACGTCCTGAAGATGTTGAATTAAATTTGGTTATAATAAAAAATAAGTCCGTTTGTCATAATATTCCGCAGTCTTGGGTGGATAAAAAGATTTATGATTTTGTTCCTAAACTTGGCTTATTACCTGACACAATATTACCAGCCGGCGTTCCGGAATATGCCCCTACAGCAACTTCAACCGAATTGCGTTTCAGAATTCCTTTTGAGCAAGGAAAATACGACTACAAACCGGAAGATATGAAGCCAGTATTAGCTGCTCTAAACGAACCGGATTTTATTATCAATAAAATATTCATCACTGCATATTCGTCTCTTGAAGGATCAATTGCTGAAAACGCAGCACTTCAAAAAAAACGTGCTCAAAGTATTGTTAAAGCACTCGAACAAAATCAAAATGCCAGTATAGTTGATTCAATTGTAACTCAACACAACCTCAAAGATCTGCAAAACGATGCAAGAGGTACAATTTACGATGCTGTTTGTACAATGAATCTCGAAGAAGCTGTGAGATATGTTAACTCCAGAGCTAAAGAAATGGAATTTTTACTCGCAAATCATAGATATGCAGATATTGTGATGTGGGTTACTTACGATGTCGAAGGCAGCAAAGAACAAAAATACGTTGTTGACCAATTCAATAAAGCTGTTGCAGCTAATCAACTAAACTTAGCACTTTCAATTCAGAAATATATTCTTAAGCGTGTTGTCGAAGGCAGATATACAGAAACTGCTGTTACTGAGATGCGAATTCCACAAGGAAAAGATTTTGTCGGGTTAAACATGAATAAAATATGGTTAACTCAATTTATTTACATGGATCCTCTCGATGAAGAATATCAAGTAAAAATAAATGATTTATATAAATTAGATAATCAAAACATATATGTTGATTTTAATGATATTCTATGCAATGTAATGCTTAGTGATCTTGATAAACAGGGAGTTTACGACAATCTTCAAAGACGAATTGACAGATTATATAACACTCCAATAAGGGTAGAACAAGTTGATAGATTAAATATCGAACTGCAATTCCAGATCATGTCAATATATAAAGACTCTTTGGGTATTGATCATCCTATTGTTACAAGGAGCCTCGATAAAATTAAAGAAATTGTAAAGATTGATAAAGTTAATTGGGAAACTGCTCTTAAACTTGCAAGTATATTCCTAAATCAAGGGGATTATCAATTTGCAATTTATTTATTAGAACCATTTATGCGTCAAGAAAAACTACCACTTGTATTTTATATAACTTATGCTACTGCTTGCTCAAAATTACCATACAAAACACATTCTAATAATTTCTTAATTGCTCTCGAAAAAATTAAAAACGAAGATCCAAAATATTTCTGCGAATTATTTAAAGGAGATAAATTATCGGTTCAAACTTTTGTTAATACAAGAGCAAAAGACCTTTACTGCAAAACTTGCAAAAAATAAACTCAAAGTTTAAATATATAAATAAAAAACTGCATAAATTTATTAAATTTGTGCAGTTTTTATTTTTTTGGATCATGAAATTCAAATCTTTACAGATAATAATTTATCTATTTTTATTTGTTACACCTTTATTTTCACAAGTTTACATAAACGGGAGAATTGAAGGGTATATTAACAGAGAAGTAATTTTATGCACTCAATTTGGAGATAAAAGTAAAATTGTAGCTTCCATAAAAACAAATCAAAACTCAGCATTCAGTTTTAAATTGGAAGAATATGATAAAGGGCTTTATCGCGTTTATCTCGACAATGACGAGTATTTCGATTTGATCGTAACAAACCAAAACATTGATTTCTCGACAAAACCGGAAAATCCGATGTATAATATGCGTATCTTCAGTTCAGAAGAAAATGTTCAGCTTTATAATTTTTATGTAGAGAATTTTATACTGGATTATAAAATAAAAATTCTTAATCAACTTTTAGAAATATATCCTGAAGGTAATTTTCAAAAACAAATCCAAAAAGAGCTTAAAAAAGAAATTGAAAATAAAAACAAGAATCTTCAAAATGCCATTAAAAAAAACAAAAACAGTTTTGCCGGCAGGTATCTTACATATTTTTATGAACCTATTCCAAATAAGAAAATAAATGAAGCAGAAAAACTAGAATTTTTAAAAAAGAATTATTTAAGTTTTTTCAATTTCAATGATCCTGAAATGATTAATTCTGATGCATACACACGAATAATTTTTAATTATTTCAAAATATACAGGTCGAACAAACCCGAAAATATGTTAAAAGCCTCAAAGAATATTTTGAATCATATTTCAGATAAAGATCCTAAAATATTTACATTCATTTTTGAATATATTCTCGAAGGACTTGAAAGCATTGGTCTTTCTGAACAAGTTGCACAACTGAGCATAGAATTTGGTAACAGATGCTCAGAAATCGATGACAATCTAAATCTTAGAATTCAAAATAGCATTAACCTAAGTGTTGGTAAAAAAGCACCGGATTTTACAGCAAAAACAATCACCGGTCAAGAAATAATACTATCCGAAATAAAAAATGATAACATACTACTTATATTTTGGGCATCATGGTGTGAGCATTGTAAACAACTAATTCCAAAATTACTCACTGCTGAAAATCTTTTTAATCAAGCTGATGTTTATGTTATAACAGTGAGTCTCGATAGCGACCGAGAAAGTTTAAACCACTATATTTCACAATCAGGAATGAACTGGCCGGTGATCTGCGATTACAAATCTTGGGACAATGAAATCGTAAAACAATATTCGATATATGCCACTCCGATGATGTTTGTTATTGATAAAGATTTAACAATTAAATCTAAACCATATAACGAGGACGCATTATTCAGTTACATTGGAACACTTTTAAATAAATAGATATGATTATAAAAAGTGCTGAATTTAAGTTTGCAACCGATGAATTTAAAAAATCACCTCGAACAGAATATAAGGAAATAGCATTTATTGGACGCTCAAATGTAGGAAAGTCTTCATTAATAAATTTTCTCACGAATAATTCTAAGCTAGCAAAAACTTCGTCAAATCCCGGAAAAACTAAACAAATAATTCATTTTTTAATAAATAATTCATGGTATCTTGTTGATTTGCCCGGTTACGGATTTGCAAAAGTAAGTAAAACTCAAAGAGAAAAATTCCAAAAATTAATTAATGATTACATATTAAAAAGAGATAATCTACATTGTTTATTTGTATTAATAGATTCCCGCATTCCTCCTCAGAAAATTGACATAGAATTTATAAATAATCTAGGATTTAATGGCATTCCATTTAGTATTATATTTACTAAAACAGATAAAGTTTCTCAATCAAAACTTAATGATAATGTAAAAGCTTTCACAGATGAACTTCTGGAAAATTGGGAAGAATTACCTAAGATGTTTATGAGTTCGGCTATTAAAAAAACCGGGAAAGAAGAAATCCTCAACTATATTGATGAAATCCTAAATTTATAGAAACCGAAAACCAAAACTAATTAATAGATTGTTTAGAAAAATGATCTGGATCTTCTAACATTTTCGCCAATATTCATTCCAAAGATTATTTCCTGAGATCCAATTGTATATGCGGATAAATCGCTAAAAGTGAAGTCATAAGCGTATCCGAAATAGTATTGATTATGTTTAAATCCTAAACAAGCAACAAATGAATCTCCCGGACGAATAGACATTCCAAACCAATAATCTTTGTCATAAAATATTTTTAAGTTTATATCGAATTGAGGTGGAGTAACTTCTGTGGTTTTCATTAAAAAAGATGGTTCAATTTCGAATTGTGGGGAGTTTGGAAATAAAAATCTGTAACCTGCCATTGCAAAATAGTGACGAACCATTTTATTTTCGTCAACATTTCTGTTAATTTTCAGTTTTGATTGGAATAAGTGAGAAGCTGTAATTCCTCCCCAATATCTTTTACCATAAGCATAAGCTCCGAAAGTAGCATCGGGAACGATAGTTTTTTCCACCATATAAGTAATTGCAGGATCATCATAAACTGTTAAATGAAAAAATCGTTGATCCATTTTATACTGAAAAGCTATTGCAGATAGACCAAGAGAAATTTTATTTAATCTGTCAATATGGAAATGATAAGAATAAATTGCCATTAATCCGAGATGGCTTTCCGGTCCAAAGTCGTCATTAAAAATAATCGCTCCCAACCCAACATTATTGTTTGATAACATTGTATGTCCACTTAATGTCTGGGTGGAAGGAGAGTCATTAATTCCAACCCATTGTTTGTGAATACTCAGCAAAACCGGAGAATATTGCTTAGAACCGGCAATTGCAGGATTTATAAAAAAGTCATTGAGCATGTATTGTGAATACAATGGTAACTGTTGTGAATACAAATTTATAGTAAGGATAGTTACCAAAACAACAAGCGAAATTAAAACTTTTCTCATAATATGGCGATTACAAATTGCTTAATTTTTGACCTTTTACAAATATACGATATTTTTTTAATAAACAAATATTTTTTTCAAAAAAATAAAAATTTTATTGAAAAGAATATCCTTTTCTTGTTTTAAATCCTAAATTCCAACCGAAAATAAGTTCCTGAGATCCCACTGTATGAACTGCTAAATCGCTGAATGTAAAATCATGAGAAATTGCGAAGAAATAATCTTCGAAATTAAGGCCAAACATTAACACATACGAATCACCCCCGCGAATAGAAGCACCAAAATATACCCTCTTATTAATATACATTTTAACATTAACATCAACTTGCAGTGGAGTAGTTTCAGTAAACTTTAATAATGCGGAGGGTTCAAAATCCAAATTATAATAAGCCGGAAAACTAAATTTATACCCACCCATAAGAAAATAATGCCTCACCATTTTGTTAGTATTATCAAGCCATGTTCCAGTAATCTTCAATCTGGACTGAACAAGGTGTAAAACAGATAATCCTGCCCAATAATTCTTACTATATGCATAGAAACCAACACTTGCATCAGGAACAGTTACACTATTACGCTCGCGTGTAAGAACAGGTTCGTATCCGTAGAAATCATCTTGAGAAAGTTTTATGACATATTGCATCAACATAGCATTTAGTCCCATGGAAACGTATAAATCTCTGTTAATTTTAAGATGATAGGCATAAGTTGACTGTATTCCTAACATTCTGACAGGACCGAAAGAATCGTGAAAAACCATACCCCCCACACCCATCACATTATTTGCTAGCCGATGATGCAGTGAAAGATATTGCGTAGAAGGAGATTGATCTATACCAATCCATTGCTTATGAACACTCAATTTCAATGGTGAAAACATTTTTTCAGAACCTGCAACTCCCGGATTTACGATATAATTATTCTCAAGATATTGACTATATAAAGGTAACTGCTGGGCCTTTAAAGCTACAAAAAATAAAATAGCAAAATATAAAATAAAAATTTTCTTCATACACAACATTTAAACGAAAATAACCTTTAAAAGTTGCAAAAATAAGATATTCTTTTTTGTTTGTGCACAAATATTATGGAAATTAAAGATTTTTAAAACATTGGAGCTGAACCAGTTTTGCTTATTTTTTTATCAAATAAATACACTCCCAGACAAATTTCGTGAGCACCGCTGCCGGCATTCCTAATTCTGGAAATCAAAATATCAAAAGAATATGAAATAGTATATCTTTCGTATAAATATCCAAATGTAAAACTAATTGCATCGCCTTTATTAAACATCAACGCTGCCTGAAATTTATTATTATACAAATAAGAAATTCCAAAATCAAATTTAAAAGGAGTCCCTTTGGCAAAATATAAATTAGCAAATGGTTGTAAAAGATTTTGTTCGTCATTGAGTTCTAATTGATACAAGCCGGTTATGAAATAATGTCTTTCATCTTTTATTATTCCGGGAATTTCTCCATCTGTTCCAAAGAATTTGTATTTTGTCTGAAACATTTGTAAAATTGATAACCCAAAATAAAAATATTTTCCGGAAAACAATATTCCTGCATTTGCATCAGGTTTCCAGCTTTTATCGTCAATTGTATTATTAATAACATTATCGTTAATGTCGTATATACGTATTCTGGTTCCTGCGAGCCGATATTGGGATACTGACCAGCTTAGTCCAAGCGAAATATTAAAATCATCCGTTTTTATAATGTAAGAATATCCAAGATTTATATCAGTTTTTTGAGAAATTCCATGAGAATCGCTCATTAAAAAAAGACCTAACCCCATGTCAGGACGAAAAATGTAACGTCCTGCCAGAGTTGACATTCTTGGAGCTCCTTCATACCCTAACCATTGACTTCTGTGATTTAGAAATATATCGGGAATTACATTACTGGATATTGCTGACGGATTCAGAATAAAAGTATTAAATTCTCTGTTTCTGAAAGCAGGTAATTGTTGTGAAAATAATTCTCCTGCAATAAAAAATATCAGAACTGTTATGTGTATATTTAAATTTCTCATTTCAAAATTATTATCTAATAATTGTTAAATGACCTTTAATTGGGTCTTTCCCTGTTCCTAAATCAATTAAATAATAATAAGTACCTTCGGGTAATGGTTTGCCGTTATAAGTACCATCCCAGTCATTTTTATAACCTTCGGCAGAGTAAACCAGATTCCCCAAACGATTGTGAACAAAAACTTTATTAAACCTGAACTCTTCTATTTTTTCAATTATCCATGTATCATTTGCTCCATCACCATTTGGAGTTATAGTATTATAAACTATAACACAGAACTGTTCCTCCCTCAAATCGGCTTCGAACACAAAAACACAATTATTGGCATCACTGATTGTCAAATAATACAAACCTTCTCTTAACCCACTAACTTCATCTGTTGTAGTATTATTAAACCACAGGAACGAATAATCCGGAGTTCCGCCAGTAGGAACAGACTTAATTTCTCCATCATAAACTCCTGAACAAGATGGACGGGTAAACACAAATCCGGCTTGTACTGAATCAGGTTCAGGCACAACAACTTCAATAATTCCATTACAGTTATATCTGTCTGTCGCCGTTACATAATAAGTCCCCGCAGATAACCCTTGTACTGTATCACCTACCCGTTGATTATCCCACATGAAAAATACCGGATTGTATGGATTATTTATATAAACAGTAGCAACAGCAATGGAATCTCCAAAACAAAGATTTGGTTCCAAAATAACATAACCACCGGAAATATTACCCAATGCTACAACAGACAATTCGAGAATTTTTATACATGATTTACTATCAGTAATAGTAACAATAACTGTACCTGCAGGCAGGTCAATAGGATTCTGGATAGTTTCACCATTTGACCAAAGATAAGTATAAGGAGGTGTTCCTCCAACTACTGTAATATTTGCACTACCTGGATTTTGAGCACAGTTTACAGGATTGGTTGTTCCGGTAGCATTGAGTAATGGAGGCTGAGTAAATCTGATACTGTCAAAATATACACAATTATTAGCATCGGTTAAAGTAATGCTGTAGAATATATTTGCAAGCATACCTGTTCCCCTGAAACCATCCTGATCTACTCCATCCTCCCATGTAACAGTATAAGGAGGTGTTCCACCATGCGGCAAAACATTGGCTGAGGCATCATTACCACCAAAACATGATACATGATTAATTTCATTAAAAGAAGAAGTTAAAACGAATTCCGGTTCTGTTATGTTTACTGTTTGAATTTTCTCACAGCCGTTTGAATCTCTTACTGTTACAGTAAATGTTCCGACACTTAAATTATTTATGCTATTAGAAAAATACCCGTTACTCCATTGTACATAATAATTCGGAACTCCACCAGATGGATTTACAGAAATATAAGCATCATTACCATATTTACAACTAACATTTTGATAGACTAAATTTATTTGAAGTTCATCAGGTTCGTTAATATAAGCACTTGCTGTATCCGAACAGCCATTTGCATCAACAACCGACACAAAATAATATCCCGGATGCATGTTTGTTAAAATAGGAGAATTATTATTCAAATCATGGAACCAATAATAAATATATGGGGGAGTTCCTCCGTATACTTGAGCCTGTAGAATACCGTTATTTAATCCAAAACAAGGAATGTTTGTTGAACTAACATTTGCAATAAGAGTATCTGGTTCAATAATAGTATAAGTTTCGCTCCAGGTACAACCCAAAGCATCAGTAACAGAGATAGTATAATTTCCGGCAGTCAAGTTGTATAAGTTTTGATAAACCTGCCCGGTACTCCATTGTACACTGTAAGGAGGTGTAGCTCCGCTTAAAGATATATTTATTCTACCATCATCGGTACCATGACAACGGACATGCTGAATTGATTCTGTAATAGTAACTGCGGTAGGAGGTTCGGCAATAAATATAGAATCGGTTATTTCACAATGTACGAAATCTTCAATCGTTACATAATACCATCCACTAGCCAGATTAGAAGGATTCTGAGCTATACTTCCATTAGACCAATGGAAGAAATAAGGTGGAGTTCCTCCTGAAACATTTGTTTGGATTTGTCCGGTAAAGAAACCGTGACAATCTACATCAGTGGCTGATAGACTTAGTATTAAAGGAGGATTTACGGCCACAGATAAAGTGTCGTAGGATTCACAGTTATTGGAATCTATGATAGTTACCGAATATAAACCGGGTGGGGCAAAAATACTGTCTGTATCAAAATATGAGTTTGGTGTAACATGACCTGTTGACCAGATAAATGTATAAGGTTCTATTCCATTTTGTGCCTCTGCATAAACATAATCAAAAGGTTGACCGTAACAATAAGCACCATCTAAAAATAATAGAGCATTAACCTCAGATTTATCATAAGGTCTGATATATGTACCCGGGAATACCAAATCCTCCTGAAAATGCATTAAATCCCAGGTCTGATCAAACCATGTAACAGGTACATACCCCAAAGAAACCGTCCACTCAAATAAAGGTCCTATATGAAAAGGTCCAATATCTTTAGCTTCCGGATTCTCAGCATCAGCATAATAACCTGCATAAGCTATAGGTGGAGATTTTGGTGGATTATCTCCCGGTAAAGGCAGAACAAATTCCGGCATTTCTGTCTGAGCAATTGCAGATTTAAATGGTGTAATTATAGTAATATCGGCACTTAAAGCCTGAATTAAAAATGAAAATGCTAAACTGTCCCAGGTATGATTTCGAATTGTAGGTTGAATGTTGTACCGCACCCCCACATACATAGAATCCCAATCATGACAGGGATATGTTATTGTTAAATCATGGCCTACTGCAAAAGTAATTGTATCACCAAACCCTTGAGAAACCATAGCATCGCCATTTGATGGATCTGTAACTATAAATGGCATTTCAACAGGAAATTCGAGAGTTACCCAAATTGTCGGACAAAAATAAATATCCTGATGCAGTGTATTAGTAATAAGAAAATCAACACTCAATAATGAATACTCTATTTGAAATTCGATATTACCCAAAGGAGTATTTATCGGATAATTTATAGTATCATTAAGAAAATCCAATGCCTGTTGTATTTGAGGTCCATCAGGAGGTGGAATGTATCCGGCCATGACATATAAAAATCCGATTACATCTAGAATAACTTCCATATATGGATCTTCTCCTGTTGCTATTAAACAATTAGTGCCGGGTTCAATATATGCTGTTGTTTCTACATTTGGCAAATCAACATGAGCTTCAAAATTAAATCCAACTAAATCTGTAAAAGAAATATCAATTGGCAACTCATAATCGTGGCAAAAAGTAAACTGATTTCCAACATAACAAGGATAAATACAATATTCTGTTTCGGCATTTATATGAAAAAGAGTATCTAAAGTATGTGGCACCTGAACGCTTGGAGGGATAAAGTAAATAGTATCGCAACCAAATACACAAACAACAAGATTTAAAGAAGGAGTAAATTGATATTCCAGGTCGAGAGTAATTACACCAACAGGAGGGAATTCAGTTTCCAAAGCCCAACCGTCAACAACTTCGTATGATGTTTTTATTGTTGCAGGCCCACCATAATTAAAACTGAAATCTTCGGGAAAATCTAGAGTTACTTCTATCGGATAATCTAGGCTAAAACTACCGGTATAGAACCCATGAGCTTCGAAAGTTGATCTTAATAGGGCTTGAATCCCCATGTTTACTCCGACGCCGAATTGTTGTCCAAAAACACTTTCAATCTGACTAAAGCCGTAGTTTTCATTAATATTAACATTAAAGAATGTATGTTCAACATCAATTCCATAGGCAGAATCAGGTCCCCACATATTTTGGTCGTGTGAAAAATAATACATGGGATGAACTAAGTCATTTTGGGCATTTACATTTACCGTAAAATTTACGGAAAGAATATATACTAATATAAACAAACAAAAGAATCTTTTCATCTTTGTATGGTATTTATTTCGTTTGTATTTGCAGATTCTGTTACTGAATACAAAAATGCTTCAATTTGGGGTAGTAGTAATTTTTTCATGCTCACAGGATAATTAACATTAACCCAAATTGTTTTTGAATTTCCTGTAAAAAACATACAACGTTCATATTCAATATTGTTGGATTCAAACTGCACAAAATAAATTATTCCCGGCACATTATCAGCAGTTGTAAATTCTTGTTTCCCCATATAAGTATAACCTTGCGAAGCAATGTAATCAGGAGTCATACCTTTTTCAATATCTTTGTATGAATATCCTTCAACTTCTAAAATCTGTATAGTTGTTGCGGAACCCGGATGAACATACCCATTAATTGAAGGATCTTCTTCAAAATATTCAGGAGGAATCACGAAAACATTCAAATTGGGAACTTTTTCTAATTTTGCCTCATCATATATTAATTTGGCTTGTTGAGAATCAACAAATTCCGCTAACTTATCAGTTTGTGAATATAAAAAACTATGCACAAATAGTACAATAAAAATTAAATAGATTAACCTCATAACAATGTAAAAATTTCAAAGTGTAAATATAATAAATAATCTAAATATAAAGGAAAAAATTTTTTTATTAAAATCCGAAAATATCAGTAAGTTACGTAAATTGTAAAGGAATTTTACTTCACTTCTTAAGTTCTAAGAAAAATTAAGTAAGAGAGATTTTAATTTTCGATAATTTTAAATTCTACTCTCCTATTTAGTTGTCTCCCTTCATCAGTATCGTTGGTAGAAATTGGTTTTTCGAAGGCATAACCTTTATATGTCAGGCGGTTTGGATTTATCCCCTTACTAATTAAATATTCTACAACAGACTTAGCACGTTCAGTTGACAATTTGAGATTATAATCATAACTACCTCGATTATCAGTATGACCTGAAATTTCAATTTTTAATTTTGGTTGTTTATTAAGAATCTCAACAACTCTGTTTAACTCTGGATATGATTCCGGACGTAGAGTTGCTTTATCGTAATCAAAGAAAATATTTTTCAAAACAATAGATGTACCTATTTCTATTTTTTGCAACAAGACATCAATTACATACTCCTGATAATCAGCAGTATCGGCTAAATTAAAGTTTTCGCTGTGGAATAAATAACCCTCTTTACTTACATTCAATCCGTAATTTTTTCCTGAGGGTAAATTAACAAGGTAAGCTCCTGTTTGTGAGTTTGTTGTAAATGTTGCAACAAGTTCATCACTAGAATTGTCAATTATTTCAATTTTTGCTTCGAGGGGATATCCTGTAGTTTTATCTTTTACGGTACCTTTAACTAAAGTAACAAGAAATTTTTCTTCCATTGCAACAGGTTTATCTTCATCTACTTTAAATCGTAATTCATAAATATCGTGCAAGCCAAAACCTTCGGGACGTACAGAGGCAAAATATGCAATTTTTCCACTGGCGATGGTAACAAAGAAAGCATCATCAAGTGGGGTATTTATCGGATATCCAAGATTAACCGGAGTTGACCAATTTCCATTGGCATCACGAACCGTTTTAAAAATATCAAAACCGCCCATTGTATTATGACCATTACTACTAAAATATAAAGTTCTCCCATCTGGGTGTAAGAAAATATCAACTTCGTCGTAAATTGTATTTACAGTTCTTCCTATATTTTTAGGTTGCGACCATTTTCCGTCCGGACCTAAGGTTGAATACAAAATATCTCTACCACCGATAAACCAGTTAGGATTATCCGAAATAAAATACAAAGTTTTATTATCATAAGATATGCAAGCCTTAGACTCATGATATGGACTATTTATGTTTTCACTAATACTTATGGGCTTTGTCCACCTACTGCCTTTAAGGGTTGATACGTAAATATCTCCACCATTATCATCCACATAAACAAACATTGTTTGTCCGTCGGGAGATAAACCTACAACTGCATCATGAAGTTTTGTATTTAGAGGCGAACCAACATTGCGAGCTTTAGTCCATCCGGTTTCAGTTTTTTCTGTTTCATAAATATCTTCATAATACATACCATCTGATGCAATTGCATTTCCTGTAGTTCCTTTACGTCTGGATGTAAAATAAATCTTAGATCCGTCCGCTGTAACCATTGGACCGTATTCTCTAAATTCAGTATTTACATTTGCTCCAAGATTTATTATTTCAACTTTTGTAGTGTCTTTAATTAATTCCTTTCCATTTCTACATTCGGTTATGTATTTCCCTATTGCTTGAATTTCTTTTGAGTCCTTTAGATTAGCAGTATATTTATTATAAAAGTTAATAGCCTCATCAAATCTGTAGTTAAGATGATAACCTCGACCTAGATAAAATTCTATTTTTTTATCAACCTTTGAATTAAGCTTATAAGCTTTTTCGAAATATTGTAAACAATCATATTTAAATATCGTATTATAGTAACAAAGACCTATTTTAAAATTCAAATCTGAATTATTAGGATTAAATTCATAAGCCTTTTTATAATATTTTAAAGCCTCATCATATTTTTTCTCATTAAAAGCCAAAATATCAGCTGTTTGTATTTGTTTTTTTGCTGTAGCTAATTCGCCCGGTTTATCGGGAAAATTTGATTTTGTAAATTTTACATCTTCTTGAGAAAAGGCATTAAAAATTAAATTAAAAAAGAATAAAACAAGAACAATTTTTTTCATTTTTTTAATATTTACTTATTGATGATCACAAAAATAAAAAAAGTTACCAAAGAATAGTAACTTTTTTTAAAAAGCTATCAACAAGAGTTATTTAATAGAAATTACTTTAAACTCAACACGTCTGTTTTGTTGACGTCCTTCTTCGGTATCATTGCTTGCTATTGGTTGCAAATAAGCATAACCTTTGTAAGACAACCTTGTTTTGCTTATTCCTTTGTCAATTAAATAATCAACAACAGCTTTTGCACGTGATTCGGAAAGGTCAGTATTAAATTTTAATGAACCTACATTATCAGTATGTCCACCTATTTCAATAGTCATGTTAGGATAAGCATTCAATAGAGATACCAACCTGTCTAATTCTGGGAAAGAGGTTTCACGCAAAGTGGCTTTTCCAAAATCGAAGAAAATGTTTTTCAAAACAATCTTAGAGCCAACTCCAACCTTTGAAAGGACAATATCTTTGGTAACTTCCTGATAACCGGTTGCTTCGGGGATATCAAAATTTTCACTGTAGAAAAGATATCCATCAGCTTTTACTGCAATGCCGTAGTTTTTACCGGATGGTAGTGATACTAAATATTTACCTGTTTTAGCATTTGATGAGAAAGTTGCAATTAGCTCATTTTTTTCGTTATCAATTACCTCAATAGTAGCTTCAATAGGTTGTCCGCTTAAAGCATCGGTAACAGTACCTTTCATAACAGTAAGGCGGACTTTCTTCACTTCAACTGTTTCATGTTTAACTTTTTGTTCAATGGTTTCAGTGGAGCTTGCGATGAGAATATCCTCGGTCCCCATTACCATGAGTCTTTCCGGACCTAAGAATGTAATACGATAAATATCTTGCAAACCGTAACCACCTTCACGGTCACTTGAATAGTAAGCATATCTTGCATTTCCGGCAACAACGAAAAATACATCATCATCTGGGGTATTAACAGGATAACCTATATTAACTGGTTCTTTCCAGTTTCCTGCACCATCATTTTCGCTATAAAAAATATCATATCCCCCCATTGATCCTTCTCTTTTAGACGAAAAATACATTGTTACACCATCGGGATGAATAAATACTCCTTCTTCATCGTATTTTGTATTTATCGGAGCACCCACATTCTTTGCCGGTCCCCATTTCCCGTTTTTTTGTTTTTCGGAAACAAAAATATCCAAACCGCCAAAGCTTGGTGTTCCAAAATCATCTTTTGGGCGATTGCTAACAAAATATAAATACTTACCATCAAAAGAAATTGAGGCAGAAGTTTCGTGATATTTTGTATTAATTGTAGAAACCTCACGAGGTTTAGACCAATTATCTCCTTTTAAAAAACTTTCAAACAAAGTTCCATCAGGAACACCTTTATATGTAAACAAAATTTGACCATCTGGAGACAATCCAACAGAAGCATCATGAACTTCGGTATTAAGACTACGCATATTTATTGCTTGTGTCCATCCTTTTTTATCTTCATTATATGAAATATATAAATCTTCGTATGGCATTAAGTCATTTGGATCAATCTCGCCACCGGTACTTCCGTCACGTCGCGAAGTAAATATCAAAACAGATTCATCAGTACTAATTACCGGAGCATAATCAGGAAATTTGGAGTTTACTGCAGGTCCTAAATTGTCAATAAAAACACGTATTGGATTGGAAATGAGATTTTTACCTGTTTCACATTCTCTGATCTTTTTATCAACATCTATAATAGGACCTGTGGATTTTTTAGATTTTTTACCTCCTGATTCTATTGTTTCATTTTTATATTTACGATAATAATTTATAGCCTCATCAAATTCGCAATTAATATGATAACCCCATCCTAAAAGATAATAAATATCTGAAGCCACTCCCGGTTTTGCATTATATGCTTTTTTAAGGAATCCGAGAGCTTTTGATTTATCTGTAGAATAAAGGTAACAAGCTCCTATCTTATAATTTAATTCCGGATTATTTTGATTGTACTCATAAGCTTTTAAATACTGAGTAAGAGCCAATCGGTACCCTCCGGCACTTCCGGAAGCGTAATAATTATCGCCATATTTTATAGCATTCATGGCTTCACGAAAACCATCTTTTGAAATCTTAAATTCCTTTTTATTAATCTCAACCGGAACCTGTCCATTAATAACATTTACTATTATTATAGACAGTGCTATTGTTATTGATGCAACTATTATTTTTTTCATAATTTTAATGTTTTATTTTTTATATTCAGTACAAACACCAAGATATTCTTCAGCAAGCGGATGTCCTAATTCCTTTGCTTTTTGCCAATCTGCACAAGCTCCAACGAAATCTCTTTTCATTTCCTTAGCACTTCCTCTGTGAATATATGCCTGAGCATAATCAGGATTCATGTTTATAGCTGTTGAATATGCTTCAATCGCTGAATCATATTCTTTCTTTTTATAATAACACAACCCCATGTTATTATATGCGTATGGGTAATCTTTCTTTAATTTAATAACTTCTCTGAAAGTTTGAATAGCCTCATCATATTGTCCTTTTTCGTATAGTACAATTCCCTTGTTGTTTAGAGCCATGTAATTATTTTTATCAAGTTTCAATGCTTCATCATAAGCAGCTAATGCTCCATCGTAATCTTTTTTAAGCCTTTTGGCACTTCCAAGATTATTGTACAATAAAGAACTTTTGGGATTTAATTCAGTTGCTTTATTATAATCAGAGATAGCATTATCATAAGACTCAATCATTCTAAATGCAGAACCTCTGTCGTTGTAAGAAAAATAATGATTTGGATCTATTTTAATTGCTTCATTAAAATATTCAATTGCATCGTTATAGTTAGCATTTTTAAAATTCATAACTCCTAAAAAATAGTATAAGTTCACATCCTTATGTCCTTTTTGATTAGCCATTGTCAAGTATTTATTAGCATCATCAAATTTGTTCAAATAGTAATAGGAATATCCCAATAAATAAAGAACTTCAGCATTTTCAGGATATTTAGATTGATATTTTAATAAATCTTTTACAGCAGAATCAAAATCTTTTAACTGCATATAAGTAGTTGCTCTGCCATAATAGGCTTTAAACATATCCGGATCAACCTGAATAGCACGATTGAAGCTGTTTATGGCTGATTGATAATCACCTCTGGAGTAAAATTCTACTCCATCATTAAAAGCAAGATTTGCTTCCTGATCTTCTGCAACTACGAGTGTACTGCTGGTATCGGCAATTGCAGCCTGTCCTTCAAATCCGATTTTTAGCGGAATTATAATCTGTTCCGTTTCATTTTCCTGCCCAAGTACAAATATTGCAGAAACTAATGTAATAAATAAGATAAGTCCTTTTTTCATAGTTATTTGTTTTATTTATTGCTACAAAATTATAATATTTTTTAATTTTTGAAAATTATTAGTCTATGGAATTCATTCCGTGACAATTTTTGTATTTTTTACCACTTCCGCAAGGACAAGGATCGTTTCTGCCAACCTTTTTCTCAACACGTACAGGCTCTGATTTTGTTTTTCCTTTACTTGGATCATTATATCCGGGAGCTTCGCGTTGAGTTTTCATATTACTCAAGTCAAGTTTACGACGAGCTTGTGCCTCCTTAACTTCGTCGGGTTGGCTAACCGGAATATAACCCTTCATTAATGATGCAACAACACTCTTATTAATTTTATCTAGCATTGTTTTAAACAAATTGAATGATTCGAACTTATAAACCAGCAAAGGATCTTTCTGTTCGTAACTTGCAGATTGAACAGATTGTCTCAAATCATCCATTTCGCGTAAATGTTCTTTCCAGAAATCATCAATAGTTTTAAGAACAACTGTTTTATTGTAAGCCTCTACAATTTCACGCCCTTGAGTGTGATATGCTTTTTCAAAATTTACAATTACATTAAACATCTTTGCTCCATCAGTTACCGGAACCAATATATTTTCATATTTAGCAGCATTATTTTCATAAATAGTTTTTATTACAGGATATGCTTGATTTGCAATATTTTCTGTTCTGAATTTATGATTTTCTAGAAGCTTATGATATAAATAATCAATAAACTTCTGTTCGGTCATATCTCTGAATTGTTCTTCAGAAAGCTCGATATCAATTGAAAGCAAACGGAATATTTCGAGTTTAATATTTTCGAAATCACTGTTATCAAAGTGTTCTTCTGCTAAGCTCACACAAACATCATACATCATATTGGCAATGTCGGCGCCAAGTCTTTCTCCGTCCAAAGCATTACGACGTTTTCTATAAATCACTGTACGTTGAGCATTCATAACGTCGTCATACTCGAGCAAACGTTTACGAATACCGAAGTTATTTTCTTCAACTTTTTTCTGTGCTCTTTCAATGGATTTTGAAATCATGGAGTGCTGTATAACTTCACCTTCTTTCAATCCCATTCTGTCCATAAGTTTAGCGATTCGGTCGGAGCCGAATAAACGCATCAAATCATCTTCCAACGAAACAAAGAATTGCGAAGTACCCGGGTCTCCCTGACGGCCTGCACGTCCTCTTAACTGTCGGTCAACACGACGGGATTCATGTCGTTCTGTACCGATAATTGCCAAACCACCGGCTTTACGAACTTCTTCGCTAAGTTTAATGTCGGTACCACGACCAGCCATATTTGTAGCTATTGTAACCACAGAGCTTTTACCTGCTTCAGCAACGATATCGGCTTCTTTTTTATGCAGTTTTGCATTCAAAACATTATGCTTAATTCCTTTACGCATAAGAATTTTGCTAAGCAACTCCGAAATCTCAACTGATGTAGTACCAACAAGCACCGGACGACCTGTATTTATCAATCTTTCTATTTCATTTACTACAGCAGCGTATTTCTCACGGGTAGTTTTATATACAAGATCTTCGTAATCAATTCTTACAACCGGTTTATTCGTAGGAATAACAACAACATCAAGTTTATATATGTCCCAAAACTCGCCGGCTTCAGTTTCAGCTGTACCTGTCATACCGGCAAGTTTACGGTACATCCTAAAATAATTCTGTAAAGTAATTGTTGCATATGTTTGTGTTGCAGCCTCAATCTTTACATTTTCTTTTGCCTCAATTGCCTGATGTAAGCCATCGGAATAACGACGACCTTCCATAATACGGCCGGTTTGTTCATCAACAATTTTCACTTTATTATCAATCACAACGTATTCTACATCTTTTTCAAATAATGTATATGCTTTAAGCAATTGATTTATGGTATGAATACGTTCGGATTTAATTGAAAAGTCTCTAAACAGTTCATCCTTTTTTCTTAATTTTTCTTTTTCGGTAAGATTTTCTCTGTCAAGGGTGGCCAGTTCACTTGCTAAATCTGGTATAACAAAGAAATTAGGGTCAGAATTACTACTTGCCAAAAGTTCAAATCCTTTATCGGTCAATTCTATAGAGTTTAGTTTTTCATCTATAACAAAATATAAATCATCTGTTACAAGATGCATATTTTTATTGTTATCGGCCATGTAATAATTTTCGGTTTTGAGTAACAGGGATTTCATACCTTGTTCACTCAGGAATTTTATAAGAGCCTTAGTTTTTGGCAATGCTTTGAAAGCTTGCAACAATTTAAAACCTCCATCTTTTTGGTTACCTTCGGCAATTAATCTTTTTGCATCATTAAAAACCTGATTAAAAACTGACTTTTGAGCATTAACTAACTTAACAACGTGAGGTTTTAATTCATCGAAGAGCTGGTCTTCGCCTTTGGGAGTAGGTCCTGAAATAATCAAAGGAGTTCTGGCATCGTCAATCAAAACGGAGTCAACCTCGTCAACAATTGCATAATTATGTTTTCTTTGGACAAGGTCCAATGTACTCAACGCCATGTTGTCTCTTAAGTAGTCGAAGCCAAATTCGTTGTTTGTACCATATGTGATATCTGCTTGATAAGCCCTACGTCGGCCATCGCTGTTAGGTTCGTGTTTATCAATACAATCAACTGATAATCCATGAAACATAAATAACGGGGCATTCCATTCGGAGTCACGTTTTGCAAGATAATCATTAACTGTAACAACATGAACACCTCGTCCGGGTAAAGCATTTAAAAATACCGGCAGAGTAGCCACAAGAGTTTTACCTTCACCTGTTGCCATTTCTGCAATTTTTCCCTGATGCAAAACAACACCACCGATTATCTGGACATCATAATGAACCATATCCCATACAACCCTGTTGCCTCCTGCAATCCATGAGTTTTTATAAACAGCCTTATCCACACGAATTTCAACAAAATCAACATGTGTAGCAAGATTTCTATCGAAATCGTTTGCGGTTACAATTATTTCTTCGTTTTCTTTAAATCGTCTGGCAGTATCTTTTACAATTGCAAATACTTCCGGCAGAATTTTATCTAGATATACTTCCAGCTTTTTAGCAATTTCATCCTCTATTTTATCTATTTCGTTAAAAACTTCTTCCTTTTCCCAAATATCAAGTGATTCTGCCTTTTTCCTTAATTCTTCAATCTTATTTGTTTCTTCTTTTATGTAATCTTTTATTGAAACTCTTAAGTCTGCAACCCTTTTTCTTAACTCATCATTGCTGAGCTTTTTAATTTCGGGTTCTATGGCAAGAACTTTTTCTAAATAGGGCTTTATTGCCTGAAGATCTCTTTCTGATTTAGTTTTAAAAAACTTTCCTAATATTCCTAATCCCATTTTTTTAGTTTTTGAAAATAATTTACAAATATAAATTTTAATTTTGAAAACAGTACTTATCAAAAGCTTAAAATTTTTCACATTTATTTTACCGAATTAATGCAAATAATTTATTTTTGAAAAAATAAATTTATGGTTAAAATCGAAAAATTAACTCCGGAAGAATTGAAGCATAAAGATGTATTTTCATGGCCAACATGGGAAAAAGAAATTTCGGAATTTGAATGGTATTACGATGTCGAAGAACATTGTTATTTTATCGAAGGCGAAGTTGAAGTAATTACCAAAGACGGTGTATATAAAATACAAAAAGGTGATTACGTAATTTTTCCACAGGGCTTATCCTGCACTTGGCGAGTTCTTAAACCCGTTTATAAACATTACAGGTTTTTGTAAAAATTTTTAACGAAAGTTTGAAATAACATTCATCAAACTATCGGCAATAATTTGATTTCCTTTTTCGCTACAATGCCCATCCGGTAGATACAAACTTTCATCGTTATTAAAATATTTAATAAAGATTCTTTCGTTATCTTGTAATATCAATCTGTTTTCATGAGCAACATCTCGCAAAACTGCATTAACTCCTCCAAAAACAACATCTTTATTTTGCAAAGGATAAGTCATAATTAAAATCGGAATTGATTTTTTTCTGCACAATTCAATAATAGCGTTAATATCATCCCGAACCCAATCATCAACTTTATCTTTTACCGGATTTGAATTATAATTTTCCTCAATAAAAACCTCTTCTTTATCAAAGTTTCGTTTTGATGTTACTCCTGCTCCAAACAATTCATGCCAAAGTAGTTTTATAAATTTATAAACTCTGAAATTATATAAAAATCCACTTTGCCTGTTAAAACCATAATAATTCCAATAATTAGCAGAACCTGCCATTATAATTACCATTCCCGGAGTATTACTATTCAAATAATTCTCAAATTCAACCCTGATTTGAAAAGTATTTTTTCCTGACCTACCATAATTTACTACAGAAATTTCTTTTCCGGAAATATCCCGGACAAGTTTATTTAAAATTCCGGGATAACTCAAGCTGTCGACAACTCCAAATCCCTCAGTATAACTATCTCCTAAACATAAAATTTGTGTTTTGTCGCCTGAAATCCAGGAATAATTGTAAGCAACAGATTTTTGTTTATGATAATGCCCCAAAACTCTCAACCCTATTTCCAGAAGTAAAATAACACAAATCAGTCCTAATATAAAACTTAAAAATTTTGAATATATATTCTTATTTCTTGCAAAATGTTCTCTAAATTTTTCTCTAAAATTTGCAATTTTTGGCTGAAGCAAAATAGAAATTAATAGCAATATTAAAAAAATTTCAAGAATAATAGTAGCATTAAGAATCAATCTGTATGAAATAAAACCATATATTTCTGAATTCAAAAGAATATCAAAACCATCGTATAAGGTTTTATGTTTTATGTGATTATTTGAATTTTTAAAAATTACTTCACCATTGTTTTTTTTATATTTCCATTCTCTTTCGAATAAATCACGCGAATATGAAAAAACGAGGTCATCATTTTTAAACCATATATGCTCGACTTTATTCCATGTTGCAGTATCAACTTTAAGAAAAATTTCCGAAATATTTTTTCTAAAAATTTCATCATATCTCCAGTTTCTGTAAATGTACAAGGTATCCAATCGAAAATGCTGTTTACAATGTATATTTTCTCTAATTCCAGAATAATAATTAATTCCGTAAGCCTTAAAATTCTTCATTTCCCTGATATCCGGTCCATAAATAAAAAAACCGACCGTTTGTGGAAAAGAAATTTTAGTGCGAGATTTTGATTTTAAAATGAATAATGCAGCCGAAACCACAGCAATAAATAAGAAAACAACAGATATTAAAAATATTTTTTTTCTCATTGCTTTTCAATAAAGTAATTTCCTAGTACAAGGCAATCCATATCGGATTTTAGAAAATCATTTATCGCTTCTTGCGGAGTGCAAACAATAGGTTCGGCTTTAAGATTAAATGAAGTATTTATTATAACCGGAATTCCGGTATGTTTTTCGTGTGTATCGAGTAGTTTCCATAAAATGGGATTATAATCTCTATCAACTGTTTGAACTCTCGCTGTTCCATCAATATGAGTTACAGCAGGTATTAGACTCTTTTTTTCTTCTAAAACTTTTGGGGCCAATAGCATAAATGGAGAATCATTCAACATATGAAAATAATCATCAGCATTTTCTTTTTTAACGATAGGAGCAAATGGTCTGAACCACTCTCTATGTTTTATGCGGGAGTTTAAAATTTCGACCATTTCGGGATACATTGCCGAAGCAAGGATTGAACGATTTCCCAAAGCTCGTGGCCCAAATTCAAGTCGTCCTTGCATCCAGCCAACAGTTTTTTTTGCAATTATTTTTTGGGCAACAATTTCGCATAACTCATCATCATAGTACCGAGCAGCACTAAGACTGTTGTATTTTATAGCTATTTCATAATCTTTGTCGCTAAATTCCGGTCCCCAGTAGGAATGATTATATGTAAATTTTCTGTCGTTTTGCAAAATCTGATTATACAAATAAAATGCGGCTCCAATTGCGGCCCCGGAATCCCCCGCTCCTGGTTGGATAAATAGTTTTTTTACATTTGTATTTTCAAGTATTTTTTGATTAGCAACACAATTCAAAAACACTCCTCCCGATAACGCTAAATTTTGTATTTTATATTTTTCGCTTACGTAACGAGCTTGTTTTATTAAAACCTCTTCTATAACCGCTTGTAAACTTGCAGCAATGTCTTTGTGCCTTTTGTCGTAATCTTCATTAATTTTTCGAGCTTGTCCCAGCAAGTCAATCATTTTTTTTGAATACATTTTTTTCCCTTTGTTTAAAGAGAAAAATTTATCGTTGAGTCTGTAGCTTCCGTCTTCTTTTATATCTATAATTTTCCTAAAATGTTCATAATAATTAGGTTCTCCAAAACTCGCGAGAGCCATTGTTGTTCCCTCTCCGCTATTAGCTTTAAAACCTAAAAATGTAGTTATACAAGTATATAGTAATCCAAGAGAATCAGGATAAGAGATTTGATTTTCAAGAATTATATTATTTCCATTGCCATAACCAATTGATGATGTTGCCCACTCACCCACTCCATCGTTAACAATAATTCCAGCTTTTTCGAAATCCGAGACAAAAAAACTGCTGGCAGCATGAGCATGGTGATGTGGGATAAAAACAACTTTAGATTTATATGAAATTTCTCGTCGCAAAACTTCAGGTAATATCAATCTATCCTGCAACCATTGAGGAGTATTTCTGAGAAATGATGTATATGAAAAGGGAAATTTTTCAATAATATCGTGAATATACCTACTAAATTTCAGGTAAGGTTTTTCATAAAATGCAATATAGTCAATGTCAGCAAAACTAATCCCACCCTGCTGAATACAAAAATTTATTGCATTAATAGGAAAATCCGAGGAATTTTTCACACGATTAAATCTCTCCTCCTGAACTGCAGCAACCAACACTCCGTCTTTAACTAAGCAAGCCGCCGAATCGTGATAGTAACAAGATATTCCGAGTATATTCATGCTTTAAATTATTATAGTTTCCAATTTAAATAATATTCTTTTTTGACACATACCGCATCCGGAATAAAATCGTTTTGGAAAAACAGCTTTTTGTATTCCTCAATTTGAGCAGGCCTTCCCAGTAAATCAGGGCTTGCTATGCAAACTCTAAAATCGTTATCACGAGCAATTTTCAGATTTTCTATTTCTTTATAAATGTCGTCGAAACAATCAACCCAAACCCATCCGGCTTTACTTTTAAGTTTAAGAACATTTTCTATGCTCTCGTAATTTGATAATCTTACTGCAAAATTTTTATTCCCCATTTTCACAAACTCATGTATTCCTGAATAGGATAAATCCAAAAAGCAATAATTTTCAATTCTGTAATTTTTAAGAATATTGAGTATTTCGTTTTCAAAGCCGAATTCTTTGATATTGATTATTATAAATTCATGGTTAAAATTTTTCAAAAAATCGTTAAGACGCTCACCGTTCTCAAATGCTTCATGATTCAAAATTATTTCTTTTTTATATGCTCGTACATCTATTTCTACGCCATGAATGGACGGAATTTTTACTAATTCCTGCGTACTATTTACCCTATGATTTATTATTAACATTCCTCTGCTTTCGTAAATAATTGCAATATTTTAAAAATTTCAACGAAAATAATATTTTTGATATAAATCCTGTATTCCACTTAGAATTTCCGTGTTTTCTTTCGGGAAAATATACATCAATTTCCTTAACTGTAAACCCATTATTTAATGCTACATAATATGCATATAAATCTAATCCCCAATGTTCAGGTGGATTTAAAAATTTATCCAACAACGACCTATTGAATATCTTTGGTTGAGCATTTATTTCGGTCATTTTGATTTTTAGAATTATCCTGACTAAAAACTCCAATCCTCTACTGAAAATTCGCTCCGAAAATTTTCTTCCTAAACGATTACCTTTAATAAACATTTTCTTATCATCTGTAGTTTTAATAATTTCAATTGCTTTAAAAACATCTGCCGGTTCTGTTTGTAAATCGGCATGTGTCCAACCGACCCATTCTCCAATGGCAGATTTCAAACCTGTAATTATTCCATGTCCATATCCAATATTTTTTTCGATATGGATTAATTTTAAATTCCTTTTCCCTTCAAGTAGTTTAGTTAACATTTCAGCAGTATTGTCTGATGAACCGTTGTTTACAAAAATAATTTCAACTTCATCAGTTATCAATTTAGAAAAATCCCTAACCAAATCATTCAGATTTTCGGCCTCGTTATAACAAGGTAATACAATCGAAAACTTAATCATTATTTTAATTCCTCCAAACGTCTTTGTAAATCAACAAATTCTCCGGATAACTCGTAACCTTGATAAAGATATTGACACCACAAATCAAATGCTTTATTTTTATCTTTTCGGTAAATATAAGACATAACATGAGCAGCAGCAATACCTTTATGCTTTTTTTTGTTTGAAATTTTTAAAGCCCAACGAAAAGCTTTATCAATCTCGGACTCAGGAAGTGTGTGAAATTCTATATGCAATAATTCATCCGGAATTAGCTTTTTATAAAAGAACCAAATTCCACCACTGTTTTTAATGTCTTTATACACGTAAAAATAATTTCGATATAAATATGAAATCACCTGAACCCATGGCGTTAGAAAGTGGTCAAAATCTTGTTGATATACAAATGATTTTCCGGGAATTAAGGCTTTGTAATATTTTTCGATAACTAATTGAGCCGTTTCTTCGGATTTCATCACATCAACAATCAAAATCTCAACAGGAGTTTGAATATTAGAATTTCTTATGTCAACGATAAGTTCAATATCTTCGATAAAATTCGATAGGTTTTCTTTAAATAAAGCAAGGTACCCGTTATTTTTAAAATATTCTTTATCAGGATGATTTTTTAACTGAGTTTCGCATTCCTCGTCCCAATGAAATGTGTCGCAAGCACATATCTTTTGTTTTGTCTTCACGTGCTGCAAAGCCTTGCAAATCACTAAAGTTGATGCCCCGAATCGGCAGCCTAAATCAACAATAATACCTTTTCCGCTAAAATTTTTTTTTAATAATTCAAATAAAAATTTCAATTCATCATCACTCATCATGTGAGGGATTCCATTTAAAAAACTCAAATCTACTTTAGTTGACACCTTAATAATGCTTATTAAAGTTGTAAATATACAATTTTAACCAAAAAAAATCAAAAAGAAATTCTTTCTAAATTATAGTTTTAAATCACAAAGGCTCCTTGAATCGGCACAATATGCAATTTGAATCCAAATTTTTTATTCATTGCAACCCATTTATTTATATTATCAAGTGAGTTTGATGAGTCTATCACCAGCATTTCAAATTCAAATCTGTTTTGAAGTTTTTCAAAATCAATATCCGGATTATCGCTTATTATTATATAATCAACTGCTATTCTGGAAGTATTTTTACTGTCGAATAAAAAATCTTTGTCCAGAACAAAAATTCGCTTATCGTAAAAACCAATAAATTTATTTTTATAAAAAATATCTTCACCTGCATTTATTATATTTCCAAGCATACTTGGTAATCCTGAATCTAGATTAATATATTTTTCGTTCTGGACTCCTTTACTCATCCAAAAGTTTTTTGCTATTTTTTCGACATTGGTCTTTTTTAATCCGGAAAGATTAGCAAACATTACATTTCTTCTGCCATCAATTAAATTTATTGCAGTACTTCTGTCAATATTGTAAACAACGATGTGTTTTTGTCTGTTTAAGCTATGTTGTTCAACTAATCCCACAATATTATAGATTATCAAAAAAACAATCAACCAAACCAGATGCCGGTATTCTTTGCTCAAAAAGAAGAAAATAAAAAATGACAGCAAAATCAGATAAATCAATGCTAATTTAATTTCATCAATAAAAACATCTTTTGTAACCGAAAACGGAAGAGATTCGATTCCAACAACCACATTATTCATCAACTTGACAATAAAAGCCAGAATTTTACCAATAGTGATTGTTCCAAAACCTAACACATAAAAAACAAACACAGCTAAAGTTAACCATATTGCAATTGTAGCTAAAGGAATCAAGCAATAATTTGTAATCAGAAAATAGTTTGAGAATTGATTAAAATAATACAATCCAAGTGGAAAAGTAGCTAATTGAGCAGCAATAGAAACAGCAGTAAGCGACCAGATTTTATCGAGAATTTTGTTTCTGATGCTAAACAATTCATATATACGAGTATAAAACAGTAATATTCCCAAAACAGCAACAAATGAAAATTGAAATCCTAAGTCAAACAAAGTAAAAGGTTTTATAAGCAATATAATAAAAGCAGCCAATAATAAAGAATTTATGGAATTAGAATGTTTGCTAATTGTTTCGCCTAAAGAAAAAACACTAATCATAAGAGCAGCTCTTGTTATAGAAGGACTTCCGCCTGCGAGCAAAGCATAAAACCAAACAGATGAAACTACAATGATAAATTTAACTAATTTTAAATTATTCAACTTAAACAAAGACAATAAAAACACGATAATTCCGTAAATAATACCGACATGAAGTCCTGATACTGCAAGAATATGCATAGCTCCGGAAGAAGAATAACTGCGTTTAAGACTTTCATTAATTTTATCTTTATAACCTAATGTCAAAGCTGAAGCAACAGCTAATTCATCATTATTCAAACCTACATCTTTCAGAATTTCGATAAGTTGGTCGCGAAATCTTAAAAATTTTTGTTTTGTTCTAATTGGCAAGTCAGAATCAATTTTCTGCCATTCGTCGCTGCTTAAAAAATCCGAAGAAAGAATTAAGTTATAAGTTAGATATTGTTTTAAATCAAATTCTTCAGGATTACCATTATTTTTAATTTCAGAAAAATCAGGAGTAAAAATTATTTTATCGCCGGGTTTTAGCGACAAAGACTTTTCGTTTTTTTCGAGATAAAGAAGTATTTTTCCTTCAGCTTCCAACCAGTTTTTGTCTGAATTTATTGCTAACATTCGAACTGTGAAAGAAACATTTCGTAATCGTTCTTTAGGCATTTCGAGTATTTCCGCAACGATATAACCACCTTTGTAATCCGATAGATTAATGTTGTCTTTGCTGGAAAAAACAGATGTATAAGCAATTCCAAAACTAAGAAAAAAAATACTGATTATTAATCCTGTAATAGTAATAAATTTACGAGAGTAGAAATATGCCGTTAAAAAAAACAATACTAATACAGGAATGAAAAATATAAATATTGTTTTAAAATTAAAACTGAATTTTGTCTGAATAATAATTCCAATAATAAACGGAATAAATATTCGAAGGAGAGGAATTTTGCGAATTTCTTCAACAAAACCGTAACACATTACTTTTTGTTATAACGGTTCATTTCAGTGAAGAGTTCAATAAGCTGTTCGTCTGTCATTCCAAGAAACATCAGGGCCGATTTTGCACTTTCGGCAAGTTTATGGTCGGGATATTCTTCCAAAAATTTTTTATAATAAAATTCAGCCTTATCAAGTTGTTTTAAATAATTTTCATAAACAAATGCTTTTAAAAAGATAACCTCGGGATATTTATCAAATTTTGGATAGTTTTCTTCGATTCTGGTAAGATAGCGAATAGAATTATTTGGCTGATTAAAGTTCATCGCTATTTCGGAAGCTTTAAAGAGATATTTGGGAGTATTTTCGGAATCTACGTATTTATCGGCATATGCAACATACAAACCTATAATTTTCTTTGCAAGTTCAGCATTAGGTTCTTCCGTTTCATAAAGTAAGCTTTCGGTTTCGGCAATTTCCTTTTCTGCTTTAGCTTTTTCGTATTGTTCTTTGTTTTTACCCTTACACGCTACTAACAAAAAAAACAATAACAAACCGTAAATTACAGATTTTTTCATAACCCCATAATTTAAATTTTCACTTTATAATCTACATCCACTTTACCTCTAGTAATATTATTAAGTTTACTTTGCAATAAGCGTCTTCTTAATGGAGATATTTTGTCAACAAATAATATTCCGTTTAGATGATCGTATTCATGCTGAATAACGATAGCTCTATAATCACTATAAACTTCGGTAACAGGCTCAAACTTTTCGTTCAGATACGAAATTGATAATTCCTTTGGTCTTTGCACAAATTCATGAATATTTGGAATACTAAGACAGCCCTCTTCAATTCCTATAGTTTCATCTGTAAGAAAAGTAATTTTAGGATTAATGAAAACTCTTTTAAAATCTTTTAATTCAGGTCTGTCATCTGCTAAACGTGAAGCATCCACTATGAAAAGATTTATGTTTTTCCCTATTTGCGGAGCGGCAAGTCCTACCCCATCTGCACGATACATTGTCTCAAACATATTGCTGATTAATTTTTCAATATCGGGATAATCTTTGGTTATATCCACGGATTGTTTTCGTAATATCGGATTACCGTATAAGTATATTGGTAATATCATAAGCTGTATTTTTCACGTTCAAGATATGATTGTAAAATTAAAGTCGCACTAATTTTATCAACAAGACTTTTATCACGTCTTTGCATTTTTTTTGTTCCGGCATCAATCATTGTTTGAAAAGCCATTTTTGAAGTAAATCTCTCATCGAATGGAATAAATTCGATATTTTTAAATACTTTTTTTAAACGATTTATTACCGGTTCGATATATTTAACAGCTTCAGATGGAATATTATTCATTTGAACAGGCATCCCGTAAATTATTTTTATCACCTCGTTTTGTTGTAAATAAATTTTTAAAAATTCCACAAGATTATTTGTTGTAACAGTTTCCAAAGCCGTTGCAATTATGCGGTTTGGGTCTGTTACAGCAATACCTGTTCTTTTTTTGCCAATATCCAGTGCAATATATCTCATGATGCAAAAATACAAAATAGTGTATTTCAGGCAACTTTTTTATAAAATTTTAGTCTAAATAGTGTTGATTTTAAAAAAAATATGTATATTTGAATTCGTAAGTAAAATATTAAATTTTCCAATATGATGAAAAAATTTTTATTTTTTGTATGTTCAATAGTTTTCAGTGTTTCTTTGCTAAATGCACAATCAATTACAACAAATTCAAATGTACCATTGGAATCTCTAATCGGAGATACCCTTGTTAACGGATGTATTCAGGTATCTAACATAACAGCCAACAACGGTGCAAAAGGATATTTTAGGAAAGGCGATTCCCAATTTCCTTTTAATTCAGGAATAATTCTTGCCACCGGAAGTATAAGTAATGCTCAGGGACCAAATAGTTCAGGCAGTGCCGGAAATTCTGTCGGTAGCGGCTCTGACCCTGATTTGCAAGCCTTGATTCCAAGTTACACTATTAATGATGCCAGCGTAATACAGTTTGATTTCATCCCTGCAGAAAATGTTGTAACATTCAGATATATTTTTGGGTCTGAAGAATTCCCTGAATACGCAAATACAAGTTTTAATGATGTCTTTGGATTTTTCCTTTCAGGACCCGGAATAAACGGGCCTTATTCTAATAATGCAATAAACATAGCCTTATTACCAAACAATCAGCCCGTTACTATTAATAATGTTCATAATTTCAATTATTACACTGCATATCCTACTTCTGCTTCTAATTCACCGGGCTCCTATTACGGTGCCGTTCAATATGATGGAAACACGATCATACTCACAGCAACTGCAACAGTAGTAGCTTGTGAAACATATCATATTAAATTAGCTATTGGTGATGCAGGCGATTCAGCTTACGATTCAGGAGTTTTTATCGAAGCAGGTAGCTTTATTTCCGGGGAAAGCATAACTATCAGCAATATAGCACAGGTTGGTAGTGAGTCAGATCTCTGGGAAGGATGTACAAATTATTATGTTGTTTCACGAGAAGAAGGTTCAGATGCACAACAAGATCTTCTTATTTCAGTTGGTATAGCTCCAAATTCTACAGCTACAGAAGGCGTTGATTTTTCTCCATTCCCTACAACAGTTTTTATACCTGCAGGCCAAATGACAGATACAATATGGTACACAGCGTATAACGACGGAATTGAAGAAGGTCATGAAACAATTATCGTAATGTTCTATACTGCGTGCCCTTGTGGTAACTACTCAACTGCAATTTACGACACTATCTGGATATATGACGCAGAATTTATTAAAGGAGGCATCCAAGATATAACAACACATTATTGCGGTCAAGATCCTCCAGCAACAATAACCCTTGTTGGAGAATGCAATATTGACCCTCACGTAGGATATTACTGGAGCACCGGAGCAACCACCAATAGTATTCAAATTACGCCTCAACCCGGGGCAACTACATATTATGTTACAATGGTTGATCAATGTGGAAACCAAGTATATGATTCAATAACTATTAGAATTTCTGATTTGCGAATAAATTCCTATGACGTTACAGAACCTTCGTGTTTTAATGCATGTAACGGAACTATTACTCTCAACGTTTCATCCGAGTTTCAACCTATACATTATCGTTATGTTCATAGTCTTTATCAATATATTCCGGACAGTGTTAGAACTTCGTATTCAAGCACTTTTACAGGACTATGTCCCGGCACATATAAAATTACTGCAACTGATAATATTGGGTGTTTCCAACGATTTGAAATTGCGATTCCAAATCCACCATCTATAGAATTAGCTTATGGAATATTAGAACCTGATCAAGAATATTGTGAACGTCCTGAATCAATATCGTTCACTGCAGAATCAAATCAAAACAATCCACAATTCCTTTGGAGTAACAATCAAACCGGAGCAACAATGACCCTACAAAACCCACCGGTTGGTGAACACACTTATTGGGTAAAAATGTTCGACGGATGTGGCAATTTTAAACAAGATTTCGTTACAGTCAAAATTTCGGACATTACTATTCAAACTCAATCAGTAATGGATATGGGTACTTGTAACGGGTCTGCTGCAGCTTTTGCTTCTAATGGGTTTTATCCATATAATTATTATTGGTACCAACCAATCAACGGATTTGGAAACATGTTCACAAACCTTTGTGCTGGTACATATCAAGTATTGGTTACTGATGCAATAAACTGTCAAAGAACTACAACCGTAGATGTTCCATTGTATAACAATAATTCTGTAAATCAAACACTTCACGATAATATATTTACAGTATTTCCCAATCCGACTAACGGCAGCTTTATTTTAAATTTCAAAGAAAATAATCCAAATGAGATTATTGTTAAAATCACAGACATAAAAGGTAACCTCATTTTTGAATCTCAATTACTATCCAATCAAACAACTTTCGATAACTTTGTTCCGGGAGTATATTTTATAAGCCTGTATAAAAATGATGGAATTTATGCTATTCAAAAATTAGTTGTTACTGAATAAAACGAAGTTGGTATAATATTCAATAATTTAATCACGTTTATCAAAGCATAAACGTGATTTTTTTGTTCAGTATTTAAAAAAAATATATTTTTAAAAAAAATTGAAATTTTGATTTTTTATGGCAAAAGAGATAAAATTTAGTTTGATTTACAGAGACATGTGGCAGTCGAGCGGGAAATATGTCCCTCGACTTGAGCAATTAAAAAAGATTGCTCCTGTAATTATTGATATGGGATGTTTCTCCAGAATTGAGACTAATGGCGGAGCATTTGAGCAAGTAAATTTACTTTTTGGCGAAAATCCGAATCAGGTAGTTAAAGAATGGACAAAACCTTTTAACGAGGCAGGAATACAAACTCACATGCTCGAAAGAGCACTTAACGGGATTAGAATGTACCCTGTTCCTGCTGATGTTCGTAAGTTAATGTATAAAGTAAAAAAAGCTCAAGGTGTTGATATTGCAAGGTCTTTTTGTGGGCTAAACGATCCGCGAAATCTTGAATTATCGGTAAAATATGCCAAAGAAGCAGGAATGATTTCACAAGGAACATTAAGTATAACTCATTCCGAGATTCATACCGTCAAATATTATATGGAAATAGTTGACCAAATAATCGCATTCGGAGCCGATGAAATTTGCCTTAAAGATATGGCAGGAATTGGTCGTCCTGTAAGTTTGGGAAAACTTGTAAAAGAAATAAAAGCAAACTATCCCGATATAATAGTTCAGTATCATGGGCACTCCGGACCAGGCTTTTCGGTTGCCTCAATGCTCGAAGTTGCAAATGCAGGAGCCGATTACATTGACGTTGCTATGGAGCCACTGTCCTGGGGTACTGTTCATCCTGATGTTATAACAATTCAGGCCATGTTGAAAGATGCCGGTTTTATCGTACCCGAAATTAACATGAAGGCTTACATGCAAGCCAGAACTCTTAATCAGGAATTTATTGATGAGTTTCTCGGATACTGGATAAATCCCAAAAATAGAGAAATGTCCTCTTTGCTTATTGGTTGCGGACTACCCGGAGGGATGATGGGAAGTATGATGGCCGACCTCGAAAATGTTCATCAGGGAATAAATCAAACCTTAATTTCGGCAGGTAAAGAACCTTTAACAATTGACGAACTGTTGATAATGCTTTTCGAAGAAGTTCAATACGTATGGCCCAAACTTGGTTATCCACCATTGGTTACGCCTTTCAGTCAGTATGTGAAAAACATTGCTCTTGTTAATGTAATGCTTTTGTTACAAGGCAAAAACCGCTGGGAAATGATAGACAAAAACAGCTGGGATATGATTCTTGGTAAAGCCGGAAAACTCCCAGGCCCTCTCGCCAATGAAATTATTGAACTTGCTAAAAAAGAAAACAAAGAATTTTATCAAGGGAATCCTCAAGATGCTTATCCCGATGAATTGGATAAATATCGTCAAGAAATGATTCAAAACAATTGGGATTTTGGAGAAAACGATGAAGAATTGTTTGAATTTGCTATGCACGACCGTCAGTATAGAGATTACAAAAGCGGAATCGCAAAACAAAGATTTGAGGAAGAACTTAATGCCCTAAAAACAAAACAAAACACTAAATTGCAAAAATCTGTATCTCCTGTAACAAATAATCCAAAAATCAAAGAGATAAGAGCTCCTTATATGGGAAAACTCTACCTTGACCTAACACTTGAAATGGAACCTAATTACATTAAAGAAGGTGATACGGTAAACATTGGTAAAAGATTATGCTATCTCGAATCATATCATAATTATCAGGAAATAGTTTCTGATGTTAACGGACGTATTAAAGAGGTATTGGTAGAAAACGGGGACTTTGTTAATAAAGATGATATTATTGCTCTTGTTGAAATTGATTAAAATCAAATTCGTAAAAGAAAATAAAAACTCAGGGAATTTTCCTGAGTTTTTTTTAATTTTGTTTTTTAATTTTTGAAAATTGATTGAGGAAATAATCAAAAATATAAAATTTGAAAAGGCTTATTTTGTTATAGGCATTGACGGACCAACAGCTTCGGGAAAAACCTGTTTGGCTCAAAATATCAGCAAAAAACTTTCAGATATAGGAATTCCATACTTTATATATCAATTGGATTGGACACTAATCGAAAGGGATAAGCGAGAAAAAGAATTTTCGATATTCAGGTCACAAAACTCGGAATTTCGTTATGAATTCAATCTACACATGAACCTCGAAAAAGTAGCTGAATTTTTTAACATTCTCTCAAAAAATTTCATTCCCGGTAAAATCATTAAACTCGAAAATCTCTACAACCGTAACGATAATGGAAAATGTACCGGAAAGGAAGTTATTGAGCTAAAACAAAATATGGTGATAATAGTCGAAGGACATTATACTCACCATCCTGAAATCCACAAGCACATTGACTTAAATTTACTTTTATATGCCAACGACGAAGAACTTATAAAAAGAAAAATCTCCCGCAGTAATTCATACCGTAATCCACAAGATATTAAAGATTATTATTTTTTAATTGACAAAGCATCATTTTCACATTACTTAAAAGAAAATTTATCCCTAATTAATTTCATAATCAATAACAATGATTTTCTCAAGCCTTTAAAAATCAAAAAATCTGAATTATTCAGCATACTAAAAAACCCTGATACTAATATTGAAAATCCTGTAATAGACTACTTTTCAATATCTGAGTTGAGAGATAAACAAGCAGAAAAAATCGTAGAAGAAGTTTTTAATGCAATTCTTGATTTCGACAATGAAGCTGCTTATTTGTGGGGAATTGCCGAAGAAATCAGAGAAAAAAGTTTTTATGAATTACTCGAATATAAACTTACAGGAATTGATTGCAAAATTGTTTATAAAAATTTTAAAAATCTATATTCTTCTGTAATACAATACAGCTATTCAATAGAAGTTAAAAACTATATTTACCTAAACATACTTGCTGACAACAAAAGTATTCTGGTTAGCTTAACTTCAAATTTTGCCACGGAGCAATACATTGCTTACAGAACATTTGCCGAAAAATCCGTTAAAAACCGTATTAAATTCATAAAAAAAGGTTTTAACCCATCAACACTACCTGTTTTTATTGCCCCAACCGATTTTTATTCTAAATCTGATAATTTTAAAAATGTACTCATCAGCAACAATAAAAATCCAATTTATTACTTAATTAAACTGTTAGAAAGACCATGCTGCATTTTATATAAAACTTTAAACAACGAAGAAGAAGACTTTTTGATTAGATTCTTCACTATAAATTTTAATGTTAAGTACTTTGGTCAATACCTATTAATTTATAATTCAGACTTTGATTTAAAAATATTACCAAATCAAAATTTTCACAAAATATTTAAACCAGCAAAAGATTTTGAACCTTCAAGTTACAATATTCCGGAAGAGTTTTGCGGATTAAAATTTAAAGACGGAGTTTACACTAACATTTTGTCTGACAAAGAAAATTTTGCAGAAAAATTTCAGAAAACCCATACTCACACAAAAAAAATATTACTGGAATATTTTCTGAGACAATACGGAGAAATTGAAATTTTTGAAAACATAAATTTGAAAAAATTACTGAGTTTTCTGCCATCCTATTTCTCGGACCTTTATCTTGCTTTAAATTTTGTTAATAATTCTGCTATTAGTTTTCTAACGCTTTATGATTTAACGGAATGCATTGACTCTAAAACATATTTAAAATTTGCTTCAGACAAAAATATTCCTATTGGACTTCAAGTAAGTAGAAATGCGTTGGATAAATTATTGGGATACTTAAAATTAGAAGACCCATCGAAATTTGCAGAAAGTTTATTTAACACAGTTTTGTCGTTGTTGCAAAGTGATGAAATAAATTCAAAATTACTCTGGAATATAGGGATTGACCACATTAAACAATTCGAAAATGAAACAGATTACGATATAAACGAATTTATTGAAGAAAGCACAAAAAATGGATTGATTTCATCTGTTTGCATTGATTTTGAACATCTATTAAATACAGATCTGAATAATATCTCTGAATATATTACAAACTGTTTAAGCACATTAACTTATCAGACAGATATTGAAATTACCGGAGGAGAGAACTGCAATTATACTCCTGAACAATGGGTCTATATTTTAAAAGAAATTCAAAAATCCGAGCCTTATAAAAACATATTATTTCTGCTTGGTCCTGCTTTGGGGACAAAACATCACAAGCCCGGAGCAGATTCTGAATTTCAAATGTCAAAACAAATTTTAGAACTATGTTCAAACAATAATTTAGCCGGAAATGTTTTACATGGGACATCTTATGCTAATGATGATGACATTAAAGTATTTGTGAAAAATAATTGTTTAAGAATAAATTTTGCAGGAAAATATCTTAACGTATTTATAGAAAACCTCCCTAATAAACTAAAATCTAATTTCGGGAATAAACAGGATGAAAGAAAAAAAGCATTTGCAATAAACAGGGAAATCCTTTCAAAACTTAATAAAGAAGAAAAAAAGAAAATAGAGAATGAACTCAAAAAACTCCTCGAACAACACCGAAATATTTTAAATACCCATCAGCTAAGCGATTTTGATTATGATTTTTTTTACAATCCGGTGTGTAATATACCTCCGTCCTTAATTGCACATATTGTTGAGAAATGCTTACCACAAATTGAATACAAGCAAAATTCAAATAATAAAGCCCTAATTTTGGCTTCGATGATAGAAGTTCCTGACGATGATTTTATCAAAGGATTAGCAAAAAGAGTTTACGACAGCGGCATAAGAAATTTTCACATTGATGTTTCGTCAGAGGATTTTTCGGGAAGAAATATTTGTGCCGAAAACAAATTCAGATTCTTGCAAAATTTTGATGATATAAAAATTCACGTTCACATAATGGCTATGAATCCACATTTATCCAGTAAAGAGGATTCTTCTTTGATTCAAAAATATTTATCTCCCAAAACAAAAGTTTTATATGTTTATCGAGAAAGTTTTAATAACGATAATGAATTTAAAAAAGCATTAGATATTATCGAATTAGCTGATGTATCGGCAGGAATTGTAATTGAAAATTCCAAAAAAATCACAATCGAACTTTTGAACACGATAAAAGATTTTAAAATAAATAATGTTTTATTAATGGCGGTTTCCAGTGGCAAAGGCGGTCAAAAATTCAATCCGGAAACTTTTGAGAAAATATCGAAACTAAAAAAATTTTCAGCCGAGGAAAATTTTCCGTTGATAATAGAGGTTGATGGTGGTATCAATCTGGAAAATGCAAAATTATGTTCAGGATTAGGTGCGGACTACATTTCCGGTTGGTCTGTATTTATTGCCGAAGGTCTTGATAATCTTGAAAAAAGAATTAAATTTTTGCTAAATGAAATTTAATCTCATTATACCATCAGCAGGTAAGGGCAAAAGATTTTTAAACGCCGGATATAATGTCAATAAGGCATTTATTGAGATTCTGAACAAAAAAATGATAAATCACGTAATTGACAAATTCGAAAACAATACAAATGTTTATGTAATTTGCTCAGAATCTGAATTTTACAATTACAAAAAAGAATTGAATCAAAATATTAATATTATACCTATCAAAGAACACAAATTAGGTCCGGCCTGGTCAATCCATGCAATAAAAGATTTCATAAAACAAGACGAACCATATTTTGTTGCATATAACGACATAACCTGGGATTGGAACTTTGAAAGATTGATTGATTATATTCAAATTGAAAATCCCGATGGTATAATTTTTACACATTCAGGATTTCATCCACACCTATTTAAGAATAATTACTCAGCATTTTGTAAATGTTCAGATAATAAAGTAGTTGAAATTCGGGAAAAGCAAAGTTTCACCTATGATTGGATGAATGAAGATTTAAGTATAGGAGTTTTTTACTTTAAAACAGGAGAAATTTTTAATAATTCAATAAATCATATTATTAGAAATGATACAAAAACTGCGGAAGAATTTTTTCCGAGTGTCGCATTCAATAAATTAATTTCTGATAATCTGAAAGTTTTAAAATATCCGGTAAAAAATTTTATTCATTGGGGAATTCCGGAACAATTTGAAGACACAATAAGATGGAATAAAATTTTCCAAACAGAAAACCCGCATAATTCTCTGACAACATGTTTAATGATGTGCGGTAAAGGAGAAAGAATGAAAACTTTATTCAGCGAAAACAAATCTTTCATTGAAATTGACAAAATACCGCTATACAAGTTTGTATTAAATAAATACAATTCGTCTAAATCATGTTGCATTGTAAATAATATTACAATAAAAAATTTAGATGAAAATATAAATTTTTATAATATTGGAGAGGAAACATCTTCACAAACCGAAAGTTTAAAAAAAGCGGTGAAATACCTCACAACACTGCAAAATACTATTTTAAGCTCGAATGATTGCTATGCTCTATTTGATTATTCTAAATTAGCTTCAGTGTCGAATGATGCAGATATAGTAATTTTTGGATTTGTCCCTAGTTTACTACAATCAAAACAAGAAAATGCCCATACTTCCTTCTCTATAGATATCGAAGGAAATGTAAAAGAAATTCATTTCAAAAAATTTGTTAAAAACAGTTATGGTTTTGGAGGAATGATATTTTTCAGGGATGGAAAAATTTTTGAAAACTTACAAAATATTGATACGAATACTTTTCCAAGTCTCGACCATTATATCGGATACCTTATTGAAAATAAGAATAAAGTTAAATATATTTTATGCGATTATTATGTGCATTTAGGAACTCCAGAAGAATTTAAAGAATATTTATTTTGGAAAGATTTTTTCAATAACAAAAAAAAAGGCTGCCAAAATTGACAGCCTTTTAATTTTCTTGTTAATATTTATTCTTTAACAAATTTAATAATTACATAA
>LUZK01000142.1 GCA_001603595.1 Bacteroidales bacterium Bact_19 | reverse complement strand
ATGTGTATAAGAGACAGTACTTAATCTAAATGCAAAAATAAGTATTTTTTTTTTACTGAAAAATTTTTGAATATATAAATAAAAAAAATTCTACATTTGCCGACAATAAAAATTAGTTAATTAAAAAATCTAAAACTATGGTTGAAAAAATTCAAAAATCGTTGAGAGACTCTCAAACTGCAAGATGGGTTGCATTGGGTCTGATTTCGCTAACTATGTTTTTTGCGTATTTTTTCGTGGATATTGCCTCCCCGATTAAGAACCAATTTGAGATTGTTTACGGCTGGAGTTCGGATATTTTCGGTCTTTACGGAGGTATGGAATTTTTCTTTAATGTTTTCTTCGCATTCTTAATCCTCTCGGGAATAATTCTAGACAAAATGGGAATACGTTTTACCATGATAACCTCAGGGTTGACCATGGTTTTAGGTGCTTTCATTAAATTCTACGGATTATCTTTTGTTGATAAATCAGCTATTGTTAACGTATTTGGGCTAACAATGCCTCTAACTGCCTTATATGCATCTATAGGTTTTGCAATATTTGGTATAGGTGTCGAAATGGCAGGTATCACTGTTTCAAAAACCATTGTAAAATGGTTCAGAGGCAAAGAGTTGGCTCTTGCAATGGGTCTTGAAATGGCAATTGCACGTTTGGGAGTTTTCGCAGTAATGTGGCTCTCTCCTATTTTTGCAAACAACGGTTCTAATAATCCTGAAGAATGGACAACTCCCAATGCTTTCTTGTGGGGATTGATATTTTTAACTATCGGGTTCATGTCTTTCTTCATATATACATTTATGGATATAAAGATTGACAAAGAAATTGGCGATGCTATGACTCAAGAAGAAAAAGATAATGAAGAGCAATTTAGAATCAGCGACCTCAAAAAAATCTTCACCAATACGGGATTCCTTGCTATTGCAGGTTTGTGTGTTTTATTCTATTCAGCAATTTTCCCATTCCAAAGATTTGCAACAGAAATGTTGTCCAGCAAACTCAGTATTGACCCTAAAGAAGCTGCAAGGTACGTTTCTATGTTTCCTATTGGAGCAATGATACTTACTCCATTTATCGGATTATTCCTTGATCGAAAAGGTCTTGGTGCTACAATGATGCTATATGGAGCTCTTTTATTAACAGTCTCTCACTTGATTTTTGCATTGGTACCAAATGATATTTTCAACATTCCATTTGCAATATTCACAATTGTGATTTTGGGTATTGCATTCTCTTTAGTTCCTGCTTCAATGTGGCCATCACTTCCTAAAATTGTTGAAGACAGATATTTAGGTTCTGCTTATGGTGCTATTTTCTGGATTCAAAATATGGGACTATTCGGTGTTCCTATTTTAATTGGTTGGGCACTCGAAGTTTCAAATCCAGGTGTTAATGCAGAAGCTCTTGCTCAAGGTGCAGTTTATGATTACACTGTTCCTGAACTTATTTTTGCAGGGTTTGGTGTTTTAGCTGTAATTTTATCTTTTGTTCTTAAAATAGTTGACAAAAAACGTGCATACGGTCTTGATATTCCAAACATTAAGAAATAATTAAACTTTAATTTTTGAAAAAATGTCCTCTTAATTATCTTTGAGGACATTTTTGTTTTTTATTATCTTAAATTATTTTGCAAATATGAAACAAAGATTATCCCTCGTATTCATACTATTCTTAGGAATTTCAGTTCAAGCTCAAAGTATTTTATGGAAAGTGTCAGGCAAAAAGATTAAATCTCCATCCTACCTTTACGGTTCTATACATATACAAGATAAAAGAGTTTTTGCCTTCGACCAAATTGTTTTGGATGCGTTTATGTCAACCGAGGCTTTTGCAATGGAAATTCTCATTGATGAAGTAACTCCTCAAGAAATCAAAGAGGCAATGTTTATGAAAAATAATACTATTGAAGAATTTCTCACTCCGGAACAATATAAAATCCTTGATAGTATTGTAAAAGCAAAAACCGGAATTGGAATGCTGATGTATAACAAAATGAAGCCATTTTTTCTTTCATCCCAAATAATGCAATTGAACCTAAAAAAAGAAATGGACGATGCTTTGGATTTATACTTTTTAAAATATGCCCGTAAAGAAGGAAAAACCGTTTATAAAGTTGAAAAATTTGCTCATCAGGTTGCTGCAATTGATAAAATCTCTTTGAAAGAGCAAGTAGAAATGCTTTATAAAGGTCTAACAGATACAACAATTAGCAGCGATGAAAAAAAATTTGAAGAATTACTTCAGGCTTATTTAAATTTTGACCTCAATAAACTTTTTGAACTTTCAAACGACACAAGTCTTCCCAAAAATTTTAACAAAGCCTTCCTAATTGATAGAAATAAAGTTATGGCAAAAAATTTCATAAAAATTGCAAAAAAACAAACATTGTTTTGTGTTATTGGAGCAGCTCACTTGCCCGGGGAAAATGGTGTAATTAACCTACTCAGAAAGAAAGGACTCTCCGTAGAACCGGTTATTTTTAATTGGATAGAAGTAAACCAATAAAAAATATCCGCACTATACGGATATCTTTTATTAATTAGGAATAGATAAAAGAATTAGTGAAAATTTTTATTTTGATGTTATAAAACTAAATTCAATTTTTTTACTTAACAATTTTCACTTTTATTTGGCGGAAAATATCCAGTGCAGTAGTGAAACTACTTAAATCTGTGTATAAATTCCCGTCTTTACCTGAAAAATGACCATGCCCGATGGGATTAAGAAAATATTCATCCATTGGGTTTTTTAGATCAACAGTTACAGCATAAACCAATGAAGGTTGAGCAGAAGATTTGTAATCATCATCGTCTCCGAATTTTGCGTTATGCCAAAAATCATTAAAGTCCCAAGGTTGATTTACTTCCAAAATAATCCTAAATTTATCGAGTAATTTATCGTTTTTTATAGAAGTTTTCAGTAACAAATTATTTCCTACTGTAGCACCGGTTATTGCATCAGGTAAAGGATTTTTACTGTCGGGCGGAATACCTTTAAGATTTTTTTTGTGAAAAAAATACGGAAGCGCTGCCGTATATCTTCTTTCGCCGGCAACCCATTTTCCTCCAGAAACAGCACCATACCGGAATATTCCGGTTGCAACAGATTGAGTTACAAACAATTCATTTAATAGTTTTTCATCCATATTTTCTATCCAAATAGCAAAACTAGGATAATTGTGCTGTTTACCGTTGATTATTTCAAATTGGAATTTTAAATCTCCTGATTCATAATTTAGATTGATAGTATCAAACTCGATTTTATTTTTTCCTTTGGAATCATTACTCTGGGCAAAAAAATTAAGAGTACTGGCTAACATTACCAAATAAATTAAAAAGCTCTTTTTCATATAATATAGTTTTAAAAGTTATAAATTATACCAATAGTAGGAAGAATTGTTCCCGTTCCTTCCGATTTTATATTTCTTAACAAATATTTCGACGAATTGTTTAAATCATACATAGGATTTCCGTTTTCATCCAAATTTGTAATTATATCCTGTGTTTCAAATTTTTGATTGTAAGCATTTTGAATATCAATATATACTTTAAGTTCGGATTTTCTAAAATAAAAGCCTTTATCAATCCTTATATCAAGTTGATGAAATGGTTTAAATCTTTCGGAATTGAGCTTTGAATAATCCAAATATGGTCTTTTTCTTAAATCCCAAGCCGCTATTAATGATGATGTTTCAAGATCATATGCTGTGTATGGCAAACCACCTGCATATCTCCATTTAATTCCTGCAAACCAGTTATTTTTAAATTTCTTTGTGGATGTTATTATTAATATGTGGCGATTATCCCAAGATGCAGGGACATAATTATAATTCTTATCTTTAAATTCAGCAATGGCAAAAGTGTATGAAATATTTAAAAAGAAATCATTTTTAAATCTATTTTGAGACAATATTTCAACACCATAAGCATGTCCCAGCCCTATACTTAAAATTTCCTCATCTCCCAGAACGCCGAAATCCACTGGTTTTAAAGCAAGATTAAGAGAGTCTCTGACCGAAAACGGGTATTTATCGTAGCTTTTATAAAAACCTTCAATAGTCAAAATTGAATTTGTATTAGGATAAAAACTTATTCCTGCAATTAAATGATCAGATTGGATGTATTGTATGTTATTGTTTTTATTAACTAAAACGCCTTCATTATTTCTGTATCCCAAGCTTGTGTAAGATGGCAACATAAAATATCTGCCTGTATTAAAATTCAATGAAAATTTATCACTTAGACCATAGGAAGCAGAAAATCGCGGCGAAAATTGTTCTAGCGGATTATTCATTGATTTTGAATAATTTGTTCCGTCAACACGAAAACCTAATGAAAGAGATAATCTGTTTGAAACAAAAGAGCGTGTAACTTGTCCAAAAGCTCCGTACTTAAACAAATCCATATTTGAATCATAAGTCAAAATCTGAGGTCCGAAAGGTGTGAATAATTTTAAGTAAGTGTCGTTATAATAACGTACATATTCAAAATTAATTCCATAATTAATACGAAAATTGTTTTTTGTTTTAAAAAAGTCTTCTACTCTGAATTTGTTTTCAGCTTCAAAAGAATTGTAATCACTTATAAGATTCTCAATCTGTTCAACATTATTTTGATATTTGTAAAAAGAATTCGACAACATACTACGACTGAGAACATAAGTTGTAAAACCATTATCTCTGAATCGTTTATATGCACTGCCAATTGTATAATTCCATTGTTTACTGTCGTTTAAATAGCCCAAAAGATATTTTTGAAACTCAGTCGGATTTTTTAAATCTCTATCAAGAATATTTATATCATAAGCGCCAAGACCGATAAAAGTAATCTCACTTTTAGCGTCAATTCTGGTTTTAAACTTAAATTGAAAATCATTAAAAGTAGGTAAAAAAGGTAATCCGATTAGTTTGAAAAGAAAGTTTAGATATGAACGACGTGCAGAAAATATAAAAGTTGTGTTCTCAGTTAAAGGACCGTCAATAGTTAAAGAAACTTCAGAAGCTCCCAAACTTGCACGGGTTTTTATTTTCTGATTATTACCATCAATTTGTTTAAAATTAAAAACCCCGCTAAGAGCATTTCCGCGTGAAGCTGGAAAAGCTCCGGCATAAAATTCAAGATCTCTAATAAAATCTGCATTTAATATTCCGTTTGTTCCTCCGCTTGCTCCCTGTGTAGAAAAATGATTTATGGTTGGAATCTCAATATCATCAAGATAAAATTTCGATTCATTTGAAGCTCCTCCCCTAACAATAATGTCATTTCGATTTTGAGCCGAAAAAGCTGCAACACCCGGTAAATTTTGAATCACTTTTGAAATATCTCTGTTTGCACCGGGAGAATTTTCTATCTCAGATAATCCTAATTTTCTTAAAGATACAGGAGCTTCTTCTTTTTTTGTAAAAACTTTTGCTTTTACGGTTACTTCATTTAATGTCAAAGCTGCCTCACGCATAGGAATGCTTATATTTACAGTTCGGCCTGCAATAACCTGAATTTCTTCAGAATACCTGCTTTCAAATCCCAATGAAGAAACTGCTAATCGGTAAATTCCGGGTTTTAAGCCTGCAATAATAAAATTCCCGTTAAAATCCGAAGATGCTCCATAATCCGTTCCTTCAATATAAATATTTGAAAACGGGAGAGGATCATTGTTCAACTCATTATAAACCCTCCCTCTAATCTCACCATTCTGTGATATTAATGAAGCAGAAATGAAAATGAAAATAATGTAAAACTTTAACCTTAACATAATAACAATTTTTAATTTTTCTTATTAAATCAAATTTTTCGTTTTTTGTTCAACTATTTTCTTATTTTATTAAACAATTTTGATTTTTATAAGAGATTTTTCATTTAAAAACAAACCTTAAATTATAGATTAGGACATGGATTGGGACTATTTCAATGCAAAAAAAATATTTCCAAAAAAAATTCACAGATTGATTTG
>LUZK01000049.1 GCA_001603595.1 Bacteroidales bacterium Bact_19 | reverse complement strand
TTCAGCAAATAAAATATTCTACAAGTTTTTTGAATTATCTTATGACGAAATCTCATTTCAAACTTTTGACAACTTCATTGATTTTATATCTGAATCCGAACAAAACATAATAAAAAATGGATTTGAAGCAATAATCTCCAAAAGAATATACGAATTTGAACATGAATTAAAGATTAAAGATGTAAAAGGAAATGATAAAACATTATACTCGAAATTTGTAAAATTTTCCGAGGATGAAAATGAAATTTTAATTATCGGATTGCACAAAGATATTAGTGAGAAATTAGCAGTCAATAATATTCTTAAAATTAATGAGATTGAGTGTTCTCTTATGCAAAAAAATGTTAATCACAGTTTGCTTTATCTCGATAAAAATTTGAATATAATTCAGACAAAAAATCTTTTAAAGGAATTTGATGAAAATATTACAGGTAAAAATTTTTTAGAAGTTTTCATATTTAATGATATTAAAAATAAAGAAGGAGAAAACATAAACATTCATAAATTGAATGAAATATGCAATGATTTAGAAATCACAGCCCATGCAATTATTTCTAACTCAAAACAAAATGAAGTAGAAAAACATTTGAATATTTATTTTACAATTCCGGATTTTGATAAAAATCTAATTTTGTGTTTAATTATTGATAATACAAACTTCATAAAAGCAAAAGAAGAATCCGCCAACTTATCAATACAATTAAAAAGACTTAAAGAACAAAACGATAATCTTGTTGAAAGCATCGCTTATGAACTCCGAGAATCTATTTCTACAATAATCGGATTTTCACAAATGCTTGATGGAAACATCTACGATTCTAGCAAAAAAGAGAATTATCTTGAAATAATCAAAAAGAATTCATATGAGCTTATTAGTGTGATTGAATCATTAAATACATTATCGGATATATTCGCCGGTAAATTAGAAATTTTTAAAAGCTCTTTCAACATAGTTTCGCTAATAGATGAAATCTTAAAAAATTTATCTCAACAAATTGAATCAAAAAATATTGGAATTGAAAAAATAATAAAAATTCCCCAAACGGGAGAAATTGTTTTTTCGGATCTTCAAAAAATAAGCAAGACATTAAATTTTTTAATTAAACATTTAATAGAAAACAATAACTCAGGAACTTTAATAATACAAATATCGGTTATAGCTAAGCTTTTGGAAATTAAGATTAGACCCAATTCAACTGAAATTGCCGAGGATAAATACGTATCGTCAGATTTGTTTTTTAATGAAAACAAAAACTCAAAATATTGGCTTCAGTTAAAAACTTTTTCAGCTTTTTTAGAACATCTTGGCGGGTATTTAAAATTATATTCCTCAAAAAGCGGAGATGCTGCAATTATAACTTTTGAAATATCAAATTCCTCCAATAATAGTGTTTTTGACAAAAAGATTTCGGATAAACCAATTACTAAAGAAAATCTAAAAGCAAAAATTTTAATTGTAGAAGACGAAGAGTTTAATTACATTTACCTTTCGGAAATTTTCAAAATGTATGGATATGATTATATTATTGCAACTAGCGGAATTCAAGCCATAAAAATATTAAAAGAAAAAGAAAATGAAATTAACCTTATCTTAATGGATATACGAATGCCTGATATGGACGGAATAGAAACAAGCTTTGAAATAAGAAAATTCAATCAAAAAATACCAATTATCATTCAAACAGCATTTAATTATGATATGGATTATGATATTAAATTACAAAAATATTGTAATGATTTTATTCAGAAACCAATTATTTCCGATATACTGATTAATAAAATCGAAACCTTATTAAAACAATAAAATATGAACAGTAGAATTTTAATCGTTGACGACAGACCAAAAAATATTCAGATACTAGCTAATCATCTTACAAATGATGGTTACGATGTAGAATATGCTACAAGTGGTAAAGAAGCTATAAAAATTCTCGAAAAGGAAGATTTCGATTTAATCCTTCTTGATGTTATGATGCCGGGAATAGATGGTTTCGAAACCTGCAAAAGAATTAAAAAACTCGAGAACAAAAATAATATTCCTATTATTTTTGTTACTGCAAAAACCGATATTGACAGTATAACATTAGGATTCGAATACGGCGGTGTTGATTATATCTCAAAACCTTTCAAAGCCGATGAACTTCTCGTAAGAGTAAAAACTCATATCGAACTTAAAAAAGCAAAAGATATGCTTAATTATCATAAATCCTACCTCGAAAAAAGAGAAGACTTCTATAACAAGGAAATAAACAAACTTAAAAAAAACTTATTAGAACATAATAAGCATTTTGAATCAATAGGAAACCATTACAGCGAAATATTAAATCTTTATAATCAGGCAATATTAAAAATACAAATACAAACAAGCATTCCGCTGAGTTTATTAAAATCCGAACAACTAAACGAAAAGCAAACCGCAATATTATTTGAATTGGAAAAAGCAATTAAAAACAATGTTAAAGAAATAGAATCAATTCATCAATATCACGAAATTTTTAGTCTGAGAGAAAAAGCCCTGAAATTAAAAGATGTTTTTGTTGCTAAAATTATTGCAGAAGCAATCAACAGCAGCTCAAAAAAAATTAATTTGAATCACTTAAACATAAATACAAATATTGATGCTGATATAATTATCAAAGCTGATGAAGAATATATTAAAGCGGCCTTTGTGTCATTACTTGATTTCATTATTGAAAATTCCGAAAAGTCAGAAACAATAAATATTAATGTTACAAAATCTGATGACGAAATTTCCATAAACATTATTAAATCAAACAAAAAATTCGATAAAGATGTAATACTGTATCCGCATAAAATCATTAGAGAAAACAAAAAGCAAAATTTCAATTTATTCCTATCGAAATATATCATCGAAATTCATAACTTTAAATTTAAAATTGGAAATAATAACGAGGGGGGAGCCTATATTCGAGTCAATATTTCAAAATAGTATTTACAGCTTCGGTTATAACAATAACTTTTATTAAATCAAATATTGTAATTCTATGATTTATTGTATTTTTGCCTAAAAAAAGTATGGAATACAATTTTCGAGAGATACAGATAAAGTGGCAAAAATACTGGAAAGAAAACAAAACCTATAAAGTAGAAATTGATAAGTCGAAACCTAAATATTATGTGCTCGACATGTTTCCATATCCCTCAGGAGCTGGATTACATGTCGGACATCCATTAGGATATATTGCTTCTGACATTTATTCAAGATATAAAACACATAGAGGATTTAATGTATTGCATCCCATGGGCTATGATGCTTTTGGGCTTCCGGCAGAGCAATACGCAATTCAAACAGGAACACATCCGGCCATTACTACCGAAAAAAACATTCAACGCTATCGCGAACAGCTTGATAATATCGGTTTTTCTTACGATTGGGACAGAGAAATAAGAACCTGTGACCCAAAATATTACAAATGGACCCAATGGGTTGTAATTCAATTATTTAAGCATTACTACGACAATGATTTAAATCGTGCCAATCCGATAAAATTTTTAGAAGAAAAATTTGCAAAATACGGTTCTTCTGGAGTTAATGCTGTTCATTCCGAACATGAAGAATTTACTGCCGAAGAATGGCAAAAAATGGATTTCAAAAAACGTCAGGAAATTCTGATGAATTACAGGTTGATGTATTTGTCGGAAGCTTACGTAAACTGGTGCCCCAAATTAGGTACAGTACTTGCCAATGACGAAGTGACTGATGGCTTTTCGGTAAGAGGAGGATACCCTGTAGAAAGGAAAAAAATGAAACAATGGCTGCTCAGAATTACAGCCTATGCACAAAGACTACTCGATGGGTTTGCAACAATAGATTGGCCGGAACCGGTAGTTGAAATTCAGACAAATTGGATTGGTCGCAGCGAAGGTGCAACAATATTTTTTGAAATTGTCAATTCTATTCGCAAAATTGAAGTTTTTACAACACGTCCCGATACAATTTATGGAGCAACTTTTATGGTACTTGCTCCCGAACATGAAATGTCGCTTGAAATTGCAAGTCCAGAATACAAGCAAAACGTTTCAGAATATATTCAATGGGCAAAAAATCGTTCAGAAGTAGAACGAATGGCTGAAAAAAAAGTAAGTGGTCAATTTACAGGTTCCTATGCAATAAATCCTTTCACCAAACAACAAATTCCTGTTTACATTGCTGATTATGTTTTGATAGGATATGGTACGGGAGCAATAATGGCAGTACCTGCCCACGACAGCAGAGACTTTGCATTTGCACGTCATTTCAATTTACCCATAATTCAGGTTGTTAAACGTCCGAACGAAGATAATATTCAGGTAGAAGAATGGACAGAGTCCTATGATTCAAAAGAAGGAATAATGATTAATTCCGGTATTATTAATGGTTTAGAGGTTAAAGACGCAATAAAAACCATCATAAAACAAATTGAAGAATCCGGAATAGGTAAAAAGAAAGTAAACTACAGATTGCGAGATGCAATTTTTGGAAGACAAAGATATTGGGGAGAACCCATTCCGATTTATTATAAAGATGGAATACCACATGCTTTAAGCATCGAAGAGCTTCCTCTTGAGCTTCCCGAAATAGACAAATTTTTGCCAACCGAAGAAGGCGAACCTCCATTGGCCAGAGCAAAAAATTGGAAAACATTCGACGGATATCCGCTCGAAACTTCTACTATGCCAGGCTTTGCCGGGTCTTCGGGATATTACCTCCGATATATGGACCCGCACAATGAATGGGAATTAGTGTCTGAAAAAGCCGTTAATTATTGGCATAATGTTGACCTTTATATCGGAGGCAGAGAACATGCAACCGGACATTTAATATATGCAAGATTCTGGAATAAATTTCTTTACGACCTCGGATTAGTTCCAAAAGATGAACCTTTCCAAAAACTCGTAAATCAAGGAATGATTCAAGGTCGTTCTAATTTTGTTTACCGAATTACAGGAACGAATACTTTTGTTTCGTACAACCTAAAAGATAATTACGAAACTCAAAAAATACATGTTGACATTAATATTGTTAATAACGATATTTTAGACATTGACAAGTTCCGTAAATGGCAACCTGAATTTGAAAATGCAGAGTTTATTCTCGAAGAAGACGGCAAGTATCATTGCGGCTGGGAAATTGAAAAAATGTCAAAATCAATGCACAATGTACAAAACCCGGATGATATAGTTGAAAAATACGGTGCCGACACACTCAGAATTTATGAAATGTTTTTAGGACCAATTGAACAAGCAAAACCATGGGATACAAATGGCATTGAAGGAGCTTTCAGATTCCTGAGAAAATTCTGGAGGTTATTCTTTAACAACAAAAATGAATTTTATCTTTCTGACGAACAACCAGATTTAAATGAATTGAAAATCCTGCATAAAACCATAAAAAAAGTAAGCGAGGACATTGAAAAATTGGCCTTTAACACAGCAATCAGTACTTTGATGATTTGCGTAAATGAACTTAACAACTGCAATAAGCGTAAAATCCTTGAACCTTTATGCATTTTAATGTCTCCTTTTGCTCCTCATATCGCTGAAGAGCTATGGCACTTAGCAGGACATAAAGACAGTGTTACAAAACAGAACTGGCCCATTTATAACGATGCTTACACGCAAGAAAATTCTTTCAGCTATCCTATTTCGTTTAATGGCAAAACAAGATTTAATCTCGACCTTGGCATCAACTTGAACAATGAACAAATAAAAGAGATTGTTCTAAGTAATGAAAATTCTAAAAAATGGATTGAAGGTAAAGAAATCGTAAAAATCATTATTGTTCCTCGAAAGATTGTAAATATAGTTGTTAAGTAGCAGATTTATATTTTACTTTAAAATTTAATCCTGAAACAATATTTTGAATATAAATAATGCAATGTTTTGTTAATTTTTTCTTAAAAAACATTATATTAAACATTATCAAGATAAATATTAGACAAATATTTTTTTGATTTTTATATTTATAATCATGCGTTTAGTTGTACAATTTTAATTTTTTATGCATTTTTGCACATTAAAAATACATGGGTATTAATACGTATTTTTAAAGTCAAAATACAATATAAGTTTATTTAAAAAGAGCATGTAAAATTTCTTAATTATTTTTGGAAGTTAACCAAATTTCATTAATATGAGGAAATCTTTACTTTTATTATTCCTTTTTGTTTGTTTTTTAAGCATTATTTCTTACTCACAAACAGTACAGCTTTCGGGAAAAGTAACAGAAAAAGGTTCAAATACCGGCTTATACGGAGTAAATATAATGATAAAAAACAAATTGGTTGTCGACAGTAAATTACTTGGAACTACAACAGATTTTGATGGTAATTACAGGATAGCTTTATACCCGGGACAATATGAAGTAAAATTTGTTTACATTGGTTTTGAAGAAGTTAAGAAAGACATAGAACTTATTGTTGGAAAGCCGGAAGTAATTAACATTGAATTGGCTCCAAAAGCAGAAATTATCGAAGAGGTTGTTGTAAGTGCTGGTAAATACGAGCAAAAACTTTCGGAAGTAACAGTTTCTATGGAAGTCATGAAGCCACAAACTATTGAAAATCTTAATGCACTCACATTAGATTACGCCTTGAATGTTATTCCGGGGGTTGACTTAAACGATTCCCAGGTGAGTATTAGAGCCACTACCGGTTGGAGTTATGGAGCTGGTAGCCGCGTAATAATTCTAATGGATGAGCTTCCTATTATGTCTGCTGATGCAGGTGATGTAAAATGGAATTTTGTTCCAATTGAAAATGTTTCACAAGTAGAAGTAGTTAAAGGTGCAAGTTCTGCCCTATTTGGTTCTTCTGCATTAGGAGGAGTAATAAATGTGAGAAGTGGATACCCCACGGATAAACCTGTTACAAAAGTTTCTTATTTCAGTGGAGTTTATGGTAAACCCAAAGATTTAAGAAACAAGTGGTGGGAAAAAGAGTTTTTCTCTACAAATAATAGTGCTTTAAATCCACTGAATGTTCCGTTAAGAGATGAAATTTTCTATTGGGTAAGAAGTCCAATGTATTCGGGATTGAGTTTTCATCATGCCCAGCAATTAGATAATCTTGACTTATCAATGGGAGGAAACCATTTTATAGACGAAGGTTACCGTGAATCCGAATATGAAAGACGTAGCAGATTTAATGCAAATCTAAGATATCGAAGCCAAAAAATTCAAGGATTAGCTGTCGGATTTAATTCTAACTTTATGGCTGTGGATAAAAGCGACTTTTTCATGTGGCAATCCGACACTAATGCCTACAAGCCCAATTTATTGTTTGGAGATGCCGCTCCAACTCAAGGTTTCAGAATGAATATTGACCCATTTATTTATTATTATAAAACCAATGGCTCAAAATACAGCTTAAGAACACGATATTTCAGAACTGAAAATGTAATTCCAAATGACACATTAAAAAATTCGATAGGACATACCTTTTACGGAGAATTTCAGTATCAGACAACTATCAAAGAAAAATGGAACATTACCGCCGGAATTGTAGAGTCATATTCAATGATTCAAGCCAATCTATTTGGAGATCATACTTCAAACAATCTTGCAGGATATGCTCAAGTTGATGTTAAATTCGGCAGATTAAAACTTTCGGGAGGACTAAGAGCTGAGTCATTTAGAATAGATTCAGTTTTAACCGAATCACTGATTGAAACAAGATCAACTATAAATAGCTCCATGAACATCCCATTTAAACCTGTTTTCCGTTCAGGAGCAAATTATGCAGTTACAGACAATACTTTTGTTAGAGCTTCGGTTGGGCAAGGATACAGATTTCCCTCAATTGCTGAAAAATTTACGGCAACAAGCCTTGGCATGGTACAGATTTTCCCGAATCCTTACCTAGAACCCGAAGAAGGATGGAGTGCTGAAGTTGGTGTAAAACAAGGCTATAGATTAAGAAAATGGAGAGGATTTGCCGACCTGGCAATATATAAACAGGAAATTTACAATACAATGGAGTTTAACTTTGCTTTTGTTGATACAACAACTTATATGGCTGTTCCGCCAAATTCAGGAGGTTTACCCGGATTCCAGGCACAAAATATCGGAAACATAGTAATTACCGGATTAGATGCTTCCGCTTCTATTGGTGGAAAAGTAAGAAAAGTTTTAATCACCGGAATGGCCGGTTATAACTATAATTATCCAGTTTATAAAAATTATGTTGATAGCACTGCTTCAAGTTTATCTCCAATTCTCAAATACCGAAATAAACATACTATTAAAGCAGATTTAAACATCGAAACAAAAAGAATTTCTTTAGGTACAACAATTATTTATAAATCACCCATTGAAAATGTTGACAGACTATTTTGCGATGAGAGAGACAGATATTCCGTTGATACCGTTACTTACGATTCTTATCGCTTATTCAGCTCATTTTTACTTCCCGGCTATTGGAATTACAGAATCGAAAATGCCCAAAAGCCTTATTTTAACATTGATGTAAGATTCTCATTTATTTTCAGCGAAAAACTAAGAGCATCCTTCATAGTAAAAAATTTATTAAATCAAGAATATGTTGGACGCCCGGGAGATATGCACCCACCACGTCGCTTTGAAATTATGATTAGTAGCAATTTTTAGAAAAACCAAAACTTATATATTATGAAAAATTTGTTTATACTTTTTAGCTTTGTTAGTTTTGCTTTGGTGGTAAACGCACAAATCTGTAATCCACCCTGTACACCCGATCCTACTTGTGAAGATG
>LUZK01000141.1 GCA_001603595.1 Bacteroidales bacterium Bact_19 | reverse complement strand
CTCCTAATACCGCTTTCTTCTGGATTTACGACACAGTCGGACCTGCTCCGGGACCTATTACACAGGTATTGAATATACCGGCAGGTGATTACGGTATCAGAACTTCATACCTTACTCCAAATACTCAATACATATCTCATTACCTGAGTACCTTCGGAACTCAATATTGTATTGATACTTTCTATTACACTATTCAAACTGTTGGTATGATTGATGCACAAATGGAAATAGCAGCATCTGTTGATCTCGAAAACCTTGTTGCTCCAAATGCTGTTGTTACATTCCTCAACAACTCTATTTACGATGATGTACGCAAACGCTGCGAATGGAACTTCGGTGATGGTACCAAGCTCAAAAATTGCGACCCAATGGTTGAACATACTTACACTAAATCCGGATGTTACGAACCATTCCTTATCGTAATGAACAGAGATTTACCAGAATGTAGAGATACTGCTCGCCTTTCAGCTTGCATTCAAGTTGACGATGAAAGTATGATTGAAGTACCAAACATATTCTCTCCTAACGGCGACGGAATAAACGATTTCTTCCAGGTTAAGGCAAGAACTTTAAAAACTTTCACAGGACAAATCGTAAA
>LUZK01000140.1 GCA_001603595.1 Bacteroidales bacterium Bact_19 | reverse complement strand
TTACGATTTGTCCTGTGAAAGTTTTTAAAGTTCTTGCCTTAACCTGGAAGAAATCGTTTATGCCGTCGCCGTTAGGAGAGAATATGTTTGGTACTTCAATCATACTTTCATCATCAACTTGAATACATGCCGAAAGACGAGCAGTATCTCTACATTCTGGTAAGTCTCTGTTCATTACGATAAGGAAAGGTTCGTAACATCCGGATTTGGTATATGTATGTTCAACCATTGGGTCGCAATTTTTGAGCTTAGTGCCATCCCCGAAGTTCCATTCGCAGCGTTTGCGTACATCATCGTAAATAGAGTTGTTGAGAAATGTAACAACAGCATTTGGAGCAACAAGGTTTTCGAGATCAACAGATGCTGCTATTTCCATTTGTGCATCAATCATACCAACAGTTTGAATAGTGTAATAGAAAGTATCAATACAGTATTGAGTTCCGAAGGTACTCAGGTAATGCGATATGTATTGAGTATTTGGGGTAAGGTATGAAGTTCTGATACCGTAATCACCTGCCGGTATATTCAATACCTGAGTAATAGGTCCCGGAGCAGGTCCGACTGTGTCGTAAATCCAGAAGAAAGCAGTAGTGGGTGTATTTTCGTTAAAAATAAGACCACCTTTACCCAGAGCACATGTGTCTTTAATAATCGTAACATCAAATTCAGGAATAGGGGGTTCATAAACAGTATCAATAGCAATAGGAGAGTTACATCC
>LUZK01000048.1 GCA_001603595.1 Bacteroidales bacterium Bact_19 | reverse complement strand
GGAGGATCCCTCGGTACTGGAGCGGTCGCTAAATGGTATTCCGGTAGTTGTGGTGGTACTCTTGTCGGTACAGGCAACAACATTAGTGTTAGCCCTTCTTCTACTACTACTTATTATGTTAGATTTGAAGGCACTTGTAATACAACTTCTTGTGCATCTGTTACTGTTACCGTAAATACACTATCTACTGCACCTACATCTGCTAGTGCTTCTCCTAACACTATTTGTGCAGGTAATTCTTCTACACTTAGCTATTCTGGAGGAGCACTCGGTACAGGAGCTGTCGCTAAATGGTATTCTGGTAGTTGTGGTGGTACTCTTGTCGGTACCGGTAACAACATTAGTGTTAGCCCTTCTTCTACCACTACTTATTATGTTAGATTTGAAGGCACTTGTAATACAACTTCTTGTGCATCTGTTAATGTTACGGTTAATCCATTGCCTTCTGCCACTGCTTCCAGCAATAGCCCGGTTTGCCAAGGTAATACCATTAACCTGACTTCAGGACCGAACGGAATGAATTATTCTTGGAGCGGACCTAACAGCTT
>LUZK01000047.1 GCA_001603595.1 Bacteroidales bacterium Bact_19 | reverse complement strand
TTACATAAAATACTACCAGCAGTAGCAGTAGCAGTTAAAGGAGTAGGTTCAGTAACATTAACTGAAGTATTAGCAGAACATCCGTTAGCATCAGTAACCGTGTAGTTATGCGTACCGGCTGAAACAGTGAAAATTCCTGTACCTGTATAAGGAGCAGTACCACCGCTTGCCGAAACAGTAACAGTCGTTGTACCACCATTACATAAAATACTACCAGCAGTAGCAGTAGCAGTTAAAGGAGTAGGTTCAGTAACATTAACAGAAGTATTAGCAGAACAACCATTTGCATCAGTAACGGTGTAGTTATGTGTACCTGCCGAAACAGTGAAAGTCCCTGTACCGGTATAAGGTGCAGTGCCACCGCTAGCAGAAACAGTAACAGTCGTTGTACCACCATTACATAAAATGCTACCAGCAGTTGCACTAGCAGTTAAAGCTGTAGGTTGAGTTACGGTTACCGAAGTATTAGCAGAACACCCGTTAGCATCAGTAACGGTGTAGTTATGTGTACCTGCCGGAACAGTGAAAGTCCCTGTACCTGTATAAGGAGCTGTACCACCGCTTGCCGAGACAGTAACAGTCGTTGTTCCGCCATTACATAAAATACTACCAGCAGTAGCAGTTGCAGTTAAAGCCGTAGGTTCGGTTACATTAACAGAAGTATTAGCCGAACACCCGTTAGCATCAGTAACCGTGTAGTTATGAGTACCGGCTGAAACAGTGAAAGTGCCTGTACCTGTATAAGGAGCTGTACCACCGCTTGCCGAGACAGTAACAGTCGTTGTTCCGCCATTACATAAAATACTACCAGCGGTAGCAGTTGCAGTTAAAGGAGTAGGTTCAGTAACATTAACAGAAGTATTAGCAGAACACCCGTTAGCATCAGTAACGGTGTAGTTATGAGTACCTGCTGAAACATTGAAAGTCCCTGTACCTGTATAAGGAGCAGTACCACCGCTTGCAGAGACAGTAACAGTCGTTGTTCCGCCATTACATAAAATACTACCAGCAGTAGCAGTTGCAGTTAAGACAGTTGGTTCTGAAATATTAGCATTTACAACAGTTTGACAAGAATTAACATCAGTTATAGTAATAGAGTAATTCCCTGCTATTAATCCATTAATAGTATAATTTGTCGAAGATTCAGTAGTACTTCCTGACGCCCAATTAATAATATAAGGACTAGTGCCACTAATAATATTAATGTCAATAGCTCCTTGATTTCCGCCATTGCATAATACATTTGATAAAACCGTAGCATTAGCAGTTAACCCACCAATATCATTTATAACTACATTTACTGTGGTATTACACCCAT
>LUZK01000046.1 GCA_001603595.1 Bacteroidales bacterium Bact_19 | reverse complement strand
TTGCTTATGAATACTGTATTGTCCGGACTTATATTCATCTATTATTTTATAATAATTATTTCCATTTATAAAAAATATTGAAATTAAAACAAGCAATAATGATATAGAATGTGTCTTTTGTTTTAAAAACAAGCTCGATGCAAAATTATTTTTTTCAATCAATACTGAAGTAGCTAACATAAAAGTCAACAGTATTGGAAACCATATAAAACCTAACAATCTTAATGGCATTTTATCCGATGCCACAAAAAATCTGAAAGAAAAGTAAAGAATGTAAGATACTAAAAATACAAATATTAAAAGCAGTAAAATATGTGATGTTCTAACTCTGTTTAAATCATAAAAATCAAATTTTTTTACCAAATTAATGGTTATAAATGGCAGTAACAAAACATAAGGATTTTGAATTAAAATTAACTTTACTCCTTTAAAATATTCAATTGTAATTTTGGTGAGAAAAACAAAATTTAAATTTGCAGAAATATTAAATTTATAATTAGCATCCTCGATTCTGTTTAGAATCCCGGGTAATGAAAAAACAAATGCTACGAAAAGAACACTTAGAATAATTACCGGAATGATTTCAAATCTTAAATGTTTTTTGAATTTAAAAATATAAAATACTACAAAACTGATGACAATTGTATTAAAAATGATATTTAATTCGTTAACGCCGAAAGAAACAAAATAAATCAATACAAATAAAATGAATAAAATTATTTTTTTATGTATCTCTTTTTCTTTGAACATTTTTAATAACAATGCAATCCATAGTAAATTAATAATCCAGGCAAATGTATAAACATAAGACGATGACATCCAGTATAAAGCTTTATATATCGAAGGTACGGAAGCAAAATACATTACTATAAAAAAAGCACTAAATAAAAATAAATTTTTTCTTTTCCCAGAGTAAATTTGAGAAACAAAAAAATATGAACTTAAAAAAGTAAGTAACAATAAAAAAACAGGTACCATTTTATATGCATAAACTCCTAAAATCGAAACAGGACTAATCATGTATAAAAAATTCGTCGCATACCTTGAATCATAATTAATAATTAAAGAAGTTGTACTTTCAAATATACCTTTTTGCTTTACACTTACTCCAAACGATAAATCTTCTGCATTGGGATATGAATAAAAAGCTGCAAATAATAAAGTAGCAAATCCACATATAATAATTAAAAGAAATACTATTTGATTAAATTTTTCGTAAAAAATCTGATTCTGCTTTGATATAAGCATATAAATCAATAGTACTAAAAATGCTAATAAAACAAGAATATTAATATTAATAATCAATACCTTTATCAATTTATCCAAGAACGAAATATCATTTTTAATGACAATCGAATTATCTTTATTTAATTTAAAATCGGATATTTCTTTCCCTTGTATTTTTATCTTAATATCAGATTCAGATAATTTTGCGTTACATAAAATTTGTAACGATTTTATATATCCTTTATTTATTTTAAAATTATTGGAATTTTTGTATTGTTGAATTTCCAACTCTTTACCGAAAACAGTTTTTGCAACGACCTTTATATCTAAATTATTTTTTACCGATATTTCTACAGGAGCAAAATATTTTATTTTAGATATGTAAAAATATCCTAATAATATAAGAATACTTAAAAATATTCCCAATAAAAGTATTTTTCTATTATTTTTGATATCAGTAACAATTATTTCACTAACAAATTTAATAAAAATTTAAAAACTTAAAACCTTATCATAAAAAACTAAAAAACATAAATTTAAAGAGTAAATGCTAAAAATACTATTTTTAACATTTAAAAATATAAGCAATTAAAAAATTATAACACGCGGTTAAGGGAATATATAAAAAAGAATACTTATTACTCAAATATCAGATAATTTCAATTTTTAAATCTCTTTTCAGATTCTGAAAGCATAATAAGCAACCGCTCCATTTGGATAAACACCTTCAATAAATAAAGACCCGTCGGAATCATTAATTGCCTTTTCGATATCATCTACAGAGTTAATAACAGTATTGTTTATTTTAGTAATAATATAACCTCGCCTTACTCCGTTTGCTGCAAATTTTCCCGGATAAATATCAACTATTTGAACCCCATTTCGTAATCTTAATCTAGTTCTTAAACTTTCGGGAACAGTTTCGAATTTTGCGCCCAAAATTTCGATATTTTTACAATGAACAAAATCAACCTCGCCATATTTATTCTGCAATTGTAATTCGAAAACTTTAGGATATTTATCTCTTTTTGCAACAATTTTAACATTATCACCCGGGCGAAATCTACTAATTTGCTCAAGCAATTCGGTGGTTGAGTTTATGCGAACAGAATTTACTCCTAATATTACATCACCTTCTTTCATACCAGCTTTATCGGCGGCACTATTTGGCAAAACTCTTGCCACATACACTCCTTCTACACCATCGAGGTTGAATTTACGAGCAATTTCAGAGGTTACGTCAACTATTTCGAAACCTGCATAAGCCCTCTGCACTTCGCCGAATTCAATTAAATCGGCAACAACTTTTCTGACTATACTTACCGGAATTGCAAAAGAATAACCCACAAATGAACCTGTTCTGGAAGCTATTGCCGTATTTATGCCTATCAATTCTCCTTTTAAATTAACAAGAGCACCTCCGCTATTTCCGGGATTTACGGCAGCATCGGTTTGGATAAATGATTCTATTGCTAAATTATCAGATAATATATTTAAATTTCTTGCTCTTGCACTCACTATACCTGCAGTTGCTGTTGATGTAAGATTAAATGGATTTCCTATTGCTAAAACCCACTCTCCTACTCTTATTGAATCGCTGTCTCCAATTGAAATTGCAGGAAGATTATTTGCTTCTATTTTTAACAATGCTATATCTGTTGTAGGGTCGCGACCAATAATTTTAGCTGCAAACTCTTTGCGATTATTTAAGATAACTTCGACTGTTTCTGCATTTTCTATAACATGATTGTTTGTAACAATATAACCATCTTCAGACAAAATAACTCCCGAACCTGAAGAAAGAACAGGTGTGAAATTTCTGGGAGGAGTTCCGAAAATAAAATCATACAAGGTATAATTCGGTTGATTAAATTGAGTTTTAATATGAACTACAGCCGGCAACGCCCTTTCAGCTGCAAGAGTAAAATCTGCTGGAGCTCCGGCAGAAGGCATATTATTAAATAAAACTTGCTTTGTACTTAATGAAGTTTTACTCTCGATATAATTCTTATAACCCTCAACTAACTTATGATTTTCTGTAGAAATTTTATCCCTGTAGATACCAAAAAATATTACTAGGACGACAAATGCTCCAACAATTCCACCAAAAAATGATAAAACCAAATTTTTAGATATAAAATTTTTCATTTTCATATACTATTTTTTAATAACTTTACGCAAATTTAACGAAGAGAATAATTTTTTGTTCTATAAAGTTTTATATTTTAACATTTTTTTATGTTAATAAAATTTGAAAAATATCACGGTGCCGGAAACGATTTTATAATTATTGACAATCGTATCTATAATTTGAGTTTAACAACAGAACAAATAAGTTTCCTCTGCCACAGAAGATTTGGAATTGGGGCTGATGGTATGATGACAATCAACTTGCATCCGATTTTTGATTACGAGATGAAATACTACAATTCCGATGGCAAAGAAAGTACAATGTGTGGCAATGGTGGCCGATGCATAGCTGCTTATGCTTATTCAAAAAAAATTGCTGACAAAAAACAAAACTTTTTAGCTAAAGACGGATTGCACCATGCAGAAATCATTGATTCAGAAGTTAGACTCGGAATGATAAATGTTGATAAAATAAACTTTCTCGGAGATGGTTACTTTCTTAATACCGGTTCTCCACATTTTGTTATTATTACTAAAGATATTGACAAGATTGATGTTTTCAACGAAGGAAGAAAATTTGCAGATGATAAACGTTTTGCACCTGAAAGAACGAATGTAAATTTCATTTCCATTACTCCCCCAAAAAATACTATAAAAATTGCTACTTATGAAAGAGGAGTAGAAGCAGAAACTCTGGCTTGCGGAACAGGTGCAGTAGCAGCTGCAATTACAGCTTATGAAGCAGGTATTGTAGAATCGGAAGAAATAACTTTAATTGCTAAGGGAGGTACTCTAAAAGTAAAATTCCGCCGTAATGAAGGTATTTACTCTAATATAATTTTACAAGGTCCTGCAATAAAAGTTTTTCATGGAGAAATAGAGGTGTAAAAAAAAATCCCGATTTTTTTTCGGGATTTTTTTATTAACAGATTTTATGTTATTCTAATATATATGTTTCTGTTACTCTGTCAACAACATTATTTTTAGTTACATTCAACTCTAGAACTATTCGTGCAATTGTTTTGGAATTACCAATATATTCAATTCTTGACAAAGGTACACCATTAGTATCTTCAACCCCTGCTATATAAACTTTATAATCTTCATTACCGGTAGTATCAAGGTAATTCTGTGCAGGAATTCTTAAATGTCTGAAAGTCAATATTGAATCAAAACCTTCAACATAAGTCATGTTTCTAAAAAATGGAACCGAAGGATTATTAGCACTTCCCATATATCCAATGTTTGGATCAGCATTAGTTGGTTGTCCAGGATTCCATAAATCAGCATTAACTCTGTAATAAATTTTTCGACCATCCCAGGTGTGAGCATATACTTTTGAAAATCTCAAACGTCCTGGAACTCTTTGATCCGCAACTATTGTTGATTTATAAGTTGTATCGTTTGCAATCTGAGAATCGCGGCGAGTAATATATGAACCTATAAAAGGTTCGCTTATGTTTACGACTCTAACAAGCCTTTTCTTTACAGCAATGTTTCCATCAAGATCAGTAGCTGTATAAGTAATTTCGTATTCTCCGGTTCTATTGAGGTATCCTTCACTATTTACTTTTAAAACTGATTCAATATCAGAAGTTACAACAATATCTGATGTTTTTGTTGCATTATCTTCAACCCTTATCCCGGGATCAACGTAAATAGTATAAAGCAAAACTGTTGTATCAACCTTACCCACCGGCATTATTTTTCCTTGAGCGTCAAGCAAATAAATTTTTGGAGCTTGTGTATCCTTTTGACAGGCCGAAAACATTAACGCTATTCCTATTATTGCAATTAAAATAATTCCTGACAGTTTTTTCATAACATTAATTTTTTGTAAAATTAAGAATATTTATATTTTATAACGCAAATATAAAAATATTTTATTGTGTTTTTCAAAATTTTTATTTTTTTACTCTACAAAAAATTTAACTGTAAAATTTAAACTTCTGAAATAAGCAAAATAAATCCCCGATGAATACTTGGAAATATCAATTCCGGTTTTTCCAATTTGGCAAGAAAATTCATTAATTTTTCTTCCTGTAATATCAAAAATTTCGATGTCATCGCTTACAGTTGCTTCAATAAACAAAATTTCTTTTGCCGGTGAAGGATAAATCTTTGGTTGAGAAATAATACTTTGATAAATATTTTGATTATTAATCGAATTTAACTCTATTTTATCTATATAAATCACAGAGCCATTATCATTTTTAGCAACAAATTGAATTAAAATATCCTGATTTTTAAAACTCGACAGATCAATTGTTACAGTATCGAAATCTTCGGCAGAAACTGGCTTGAAAACAGAGGATAGTGAATTTCCCTCAACAGTAGCCATAGTTTCTCCTCCGTTTATATACAGAGTATATGGAAAACTCTCTCCACAATCTGTGCTTAAATCCACAAATAAACTATCCTTATAAATATAATTTACTCGTTTTTTGTATGCATAGGTAAATCTCAAAGATATGCTGTCAAAATCAGGGAGAATGATTTTTGGCAAATATAAATAATCTTTCTGTCCGGCACGAGGTAAATATGTTTTAAAATTAACACCAATACTTTTAAATTGATCTTCGCTACCCCAATTTAATAAGGTCCATGTATTTTTTACATCAGGATTTACAACATATAAATTTGCTTCAACAGGATCTTCAATATTTTGAAAATCATTGTAATAAAAATTTTCCTGGTGATTTAAAGCAATAATTTTTTTATTTATTGCATTGTCAAACACATCGAATTCCTGAACAGTTGTTAATGGTTTTACAATAGCATGTAGATAATTTCTTCCGGGATTTAGAGTAAGTTCCGGACATATAAATACGACATTTTCACCTGAATTAATTGTGATATTAAATAAACTATCCAGAATTAGTTCTTCATTGAGAAAAAGTTTAAATTGAAAATCCTCCATTTGGTTGTTTCCTGTATTGATAATATTAAAAACCGGTGAATATCTACTTTGGTTATCACAAATAAAATCAATCTGAGCATCATCGGAAATTGAAAGAAAAAGATTATAATCATTATTCACAGGAGGTTGCGGTTCGTAAATTTGAGATAAAAATTCAAATGCAGCTGCCACGTCAATCAAACCTTTTCCATAAACATTATCTTCTTCCTCATCTCCTAGGTCTTTTGCCGATTGATATAAAGCGTTTTTAAGTTCAAATGCTGTAGCCTGCGGAAAAGCTTCGGATAAAAGCAACAAAGCTCCCGAAACATGCGGACAAGCCATTGATGTTCCTTGCAAATAAGCATAAGAATCTGTTCCCGAAGCAGAACGAATATTAACGCCGGGAGCAACAACTTCAGGTTTTATTTTCATTGAACCTTCGCCTTCAAAACATAGTGTTGGTCCTCGACTCGAAAACGAAGCAATCGTATTATTTGAATTCACTGCTCCGATTGCCATTGGATTTACCTCATTAAAAGCCAGCATTGCAGGAAACCCTGTAGTTGAAACTCCGGGACCATCATTTCCAGCAGAAAATGGAGAACATATTCCAGCTGTCTCAATAACAATCAAAATATCTGTTTCGGGCATCTCGCAAGCTCCGAATTGCATTGCAAGAAGATAATCATAACCCCAAGAATTGTTAATTACTCTGGGAACATCATCTGTAGTCTCAGGATTTCCATCAGGATCGAGTACCCACTGAAAAACTTCCATAAAATTAACAGGTGAAAGTAATTCATCATCCGAACTTGCAACAGGGTCGCTAGCAATCCATTTGGCATTAAATGCTACTCCAATGGTGTCGTTATTATTTCTGTCTAAACCAAGTACAGTTCCGGTTGTATGCGTTCCATGACTACTGGAGGCATGATCAACAGGTTCCGGATTTCGTACTCCATACCATACCTGACTTAAGGGATAATTCCGTCCTAAATAATTCTCACTGATTGCCGGATGATCAGGAAATACTCCTGTGTCCATACTTAAGAATATACGATTGCGTCCCGTGTAACCCATAGCCCAAAGTAAATGTGCATTTATGGCTTTTAGACTCGGCTCTGCACCATTTACACTACGAGGAACATCATTACTTACAATTTCTGCTTTTATTTGCCTGTATCGTCCGGAATTAATTTCAATAAATTTAACATTATCACATTCCGCAATTTTAAAGATACTTTCTTTGTTTGTTTCTAAATAAACAGAATTAGTAATCCAAAAATATTTCAGATTTTTTAATGATGATAATTTTATTCCTCTATCTAAGAGATAATTTTCAAACTCAGTTTTACTAATTTCTAAATTTTGCTTCAAAAATTTTATTACCTCTTTAACTCTTGTATCGAAATTTGCTTTCTCAAGATCTAACTTTTTAGAAAGATCAAAAATACTTTCAATAGGAAAAAAGAAAATATTCACTTTGTAAACATCCATTTTTTGAGGTTGATTAAATTGATATAACAATTCGGGGCCAAATATTGCTTGTCCAAAAGCCGAAGTAATAACTATTACGCAGAATAATAAGATTATAATCCTTTTCATTATTATAAATTTTTTGCAATATATGATTTTTTACATAAAAAAAGGGCAATACTATGTATTGCCCCTAAATAAATTTTAAAAAATTTACTATTTACCATTAACAAGTCTTAGAGTATCCATCGCAATAACGAGTTCTTCGTTGGTAGTTATTGTCATAGCAATTACTTTTGACTCAGGTTTGCTGATAATTTCGTCTTTAGCTCTGATACCTTTATTTTTTTCGTTATCAAAAATAAGCCCAAGGTATTCCATATCGTTAAGTACTCTTCTGCGAGTATCACAAGAATTTTCACCAATACCCCCGGTCATGATAATCAGGTCAACGCCGTTCATTACAGCAGCATAAGCACCAATGTATTTACGAACACGGTGAGCATACATTTGCAAAGTGAGTTCTGCTCTTTCGTTTCCTTTTTCAGCTTCAGCTTCAAGATCTCTCATATCTGAAGAAATTTCAGAAAAGCCATTAGTTCCACATTTTTTATTGATGAAAGAGTTTGCATCGCTAACAGATAGATTTTCTTTTTCCATGATGAACAATAAAGCTCCGAGATCAAGGTCTCCGGTTCTTGTTCCCATCATCAAACCTTCAACCGGAGTAAATCCCATTGAAGTATCAACAGATTTTCCATTTTTAATAGCTGTAATGGATGCTCCATTTCCTAGATGGCAAGTGATAATTTTCTTTTCTTCGATATTCCATCCCAATATTTTACAAGCTTTTTCAGCAACAAATTTATGACTTGTGCCGTGGAATCCATAACGACGGATTTTGTATTGTTCATATAATCTGTAAGGAATTGGATACATGTATGAACTTGCAGGCATTGATTGATGAAAAGAAGTATCGAAAACAGCAGTTTGCGGTATATTTGGTAAAACGTCCATAATTGCTCTCATACCCAATAAGTGAGCCGGATTGTGTAAAGGAGCGAGATCGCAACATGCTTCAATTTTTGCAATAGCATCAGCATCGAGCAAAACACTTTGTGTAAAATATTCACCTCCGTGAGCAACTCTGTGACCAACAGCCTTAATTTCGTCAAGCGAAGAAATAACTCCGTGATTTTTGTCGGTTAAAGCAGCCAATACAAGCTGAATGCCTACAGTATGATTTGGCACCGGTTGTTCTATTTCATATTTTTCATCTCTGTTGTTTTTGTGAGCAAGACAACCCATACTTAAGCCTATACGTTCAACAATACCTTTTGCTAGAACTTGTGGTTCTCCCGACATCTCAAGTAATTGATACTTTATTGAAGAGCTTCCGCAATTTAAAACTAAAATGTTCATTTTTAAATAGTTTTAGTAATTTGACATTATGTTTAATTATTCTTTTTTCATTCCATAAGCCTGATTTGCAGTAATGGCAATAAGGTTAACGATATCGCTTACCGAACAACCTCTGGATAAATCATTAATAGGAGCAGCCATACCTTGAAGAATTGGTCCTATTGCTTCTGCATGAGCCAGACGCTGAACAAGTTTGTAGGCGATATTTCCTGTTTCAAGAGTTGGAAATACCAAAACATTTGCTTGCCCGGCAATTTTACTTTCCGGAGCTTTTTTCTTACCGATTTCAGGAATTATGGCGGCATCACTTTGCAACTCCCCTTCTATCATCATATCAGGTGCAAGTTCTTTAGCCAAATGAGCTGCTTCAATAACTTTGTCAACCATTTCGTGTTTAGCACTTCCCTTTGTTGAAAAACTAAGTATCGCAATCTTTGGTTCAAAACCGGCAATTGACCTTGTTGTATAACCGGTTGCAACAGCTATTTCAGCCAATTCTTTTGCTGTTGGATTAGGATGAACAGCACAATCTGCAAAAACCATAATTCCGTTTTCACCGAAATTTTTATCTTGCAAAATCATTATAAAAGCTCCCGAAACAACGCTTATTCCGGGTAAAGTTTTAACAATCTGGAAAGCCGGGCGTAAAACATCTCCTGTAGCATTATCAGCTCCGGCAACTTCTCCATCAGCATCTCCTGCTTTAATCATCAACACCCCAAGATACAACGGATTTTCAACTAATTCAGCAGCTTGCTCATGAGTCAAGCCTTTATTCTTTCTCAATTCATAAAGAAGTTCTGAATATTCTTTCTTTTTAGCGTGATTTTTCGGATCAACAATTACAGCTTTAAAAATATTATTAAGTTGATTTTCTTTAGCTAGTTTTTGTAAATCATCAGGATTTCCGATAAGTATTATTTCCGCAAGATTTTCTTCAATAACTTGATCTGCGGCTTTTAATGTCCTGATTTCATAACCTTCAGGCAAAACAATTCTCATTCTGTTTTTTCTTGCACTTTGTTTTATCTGTTCCAACAATTCCATATAAATAAATTTTAATTAGTCCCGAAAAATAAATAAAACCTTGTATTAAAAACACAACTTTTGTCATTATTTTATTTTTATTCTAAACATTTTTTTTTCTTCGAGGAAACCTTCTAATAGATCCTCTTTTTTAACGGGACCTACACCTTCGGGAGTACCGGTAAAAATAACATCTCCAATTTTTAAGGTCATATATTTTGAAACATTTTCGATAATTTCGTCAAATTTGAATATCATATCTGCTGAATTACCAAGCTGAACAATTTCCCCATTTTTTTTCAGAGAAAAAATTATTGAATTTAGATCTTTAAATTCATTGATTGGAATAAATTCTGATATTAAAGCGGAACCGTCAAAAGCTTTTGCTTTTTCCCATGGCAATCCTTTTTGTTTGCATTGCTGCTGAATATCTCTTGCCGTAAAATCTATGCCTAAAGCAATGGCATCATAATATCTGTGTGCAAACTTGCGATTTATGCATTTACCAAGTTTTGAAATCCTTAAAACTAACTCAACTTCGTAATGAATTTCATTAGAAAAGTTGGGGATAAAAAAAACATTTCTCCTTAGCAATGCAGATTCAGGCTTTAGGAAAAAGACCAAATCTTCGGGGAAAGCAGAATTTAATTCTTTTACATGCTTAATATAATTTCTTCCTACACAAATAATCTTCATACGATATAAAAAAAGACTGCGTCATAAACGCAGCCTTAATTAAAACTTATTTTATTTAACTTGAGGCATTTGATTTTTGAAAATCGGTAATTTTACAACCTTTGCTTTGAGTTTTTTATCGCGTATTCCTATAAAAATTTCAGTACCTTCGGCCCAGAAGCCTTTGTTAAGATATGCCATCCCAATACCTACTTTCATCATTGGAGACATAGTGCCCGATGTAACCTCTCCTATTTCATTACCTTGTGCATCATAAACTTTATAATGTTGACGCGGGATACCTCTGTCAACCATTTCAAAACCTTTAAGTATCTTTGATACACCTTCTTTTTTGAGTTTTTCGTGATAATCGCGGTTAATAAAATTATTTCCCTCAACAAATTTCGTTATCCAACCAAGTCCGGCTTCAATTGGAGAAGTATTATCGTTGATGTCGTTTCCGTAGAGGCAAAAACCCATTTCGAGGCGAAGAGTATCCCTTGCCCCGAGTCCAACGTTTTTCATTCCGAATTCCTGCCCTACTTCCCAAACTGATTTATATAATTTTTCAGCATCTTTAAGATCACAATAAATCTCGCAACCTCCTGCTCCGGTATAACCTGTTGTTGAGAATATTACATTTTCAATACCGGCAAAACTAATAATTTTACAGGTGTAATATTCCATATCAATAACGTTATCGGAGGTAAGTTTTTGCATCGCTTTAAGAGCATAAGGACCTTGTACTGCAAGCTGTGCAATATTATCAGAGATATTTTTGATATCTTTTCCGATTTCAAATCCCATTTCTTTAGCAAAACGTGTGCACCAGTTCCAGTCTTTTTCTATGTTTGCAGCATTTACAACTAGCAAATACGTTTCGCTGTTAAATCTGTAAACCAACAAATCATCCACAATTCCGCCAATTTCGTTTGGAAAACAAGAATATTGCACTTTCCCGTCATATAAATCAGCAACATTGTTTGATGTAATTTTTTGAATAAAATCAAAAGCCTTTGGACCTGTTACCCAAAATTCTCCCATGTGTGATACATCAAAAAGTCCAATTTTTTCACGACAGGTAATATGTTCATCGTTAATGCCTGTAAATTCTATTGGCATGTTGTATCCGGCAAACTCTGCCATACGTGCCCCATTGGCAATGTGAAAATGAGTAAATGGTGTTGTTTTCATTTTAAAAAAATTATAAATTGATAAATCCGTTAACTTCAAAATCGCTAACAAAAGTAAAATTTTTTATCAAAATAAAAAAGCCAAAATATCTTGATATATTTTTACAATTGGAAAAGCCTTTTTATTATCCCATATTCCGCAATATACTCTAAATTCATATTTAAAGCGTTAAATTTTTTTTTGAAAGATTTTGATATAAAGGAAAATCAAGTTATATTTTACATTAAAAAACTATATAAATTCGTAAAAATTTCTTACCAACTACAAACTATAAAATTCAACTTATCTTGAGCATCAGGAAAATAAAGAACTAATTCGTAGAGGGTGGGTTTCGTTTCTTTCTCTTCTTCCACTAGTCGAGATGACCTAGATACGGGCGTTTCGAGAGACTCAACGCCGTAATAATTAGGCATTTAGGTGAATTTAGCAATTCCTAATGCGTAATTTTGGATTATTCTATAGCAATACATCCGTTATTGATGTTGAATATATGAATGTAAAAGCGTTCGAGTTTTTTACCAAATAATTTAGAATATTCTTCAACTTTTATTTCAGTTTCCCATTCCGAAGCTGTAGAATATGGATTTGAACAATAATTCTCAACAAAGTCTTTTGTAAATTTTATTTGAAAATCTTTTTGATTTAAAAATCCGGTTATTATTATGGAATCCGAATTTTTACCCAATTCTATCGGTGGGGAAATCCATAGGTCAGTTGAAGTTTCATAAATTTTCGCATATTCGCCAGGAGCTATAATAAATGTTCGGGGAGCAATACTCTGACTATAATAACGTTGCAGTACAATACTATCGTTAGTATTATTTTTAAATGCAAGAGCGTGATTTTCATATTCTTCGGTGCATGAAGAAAGATAAATCAAAATTAAGAATATTGGTAAAAAAACTATTTTATTCATACATTAAGTATTTTTTTCTGATTTGTTTAAAATTTTCAATGTCTTGTCTCCAAGTATCACGAATTTCTTTTTCACTTAATCCCAAAGTTATTTGCTTTCTAAACTCCGAATCACCTGCCAAAAGTTCATAGGAGTTAGTCTTTTTGAAAAAGTTTTCTTTATCTGGGAATAAATTATATGCCTTAATTATAATATCAAGATTTATTTTGCCCTTTTGAATATCAAAAATAGAATTGTCCTTTGAAAGATCAAATCCATAGCATAATTTTCCGTTTAAAACAGGGTCTTTAGCTCCTTCTGTTGATTTTGGCGTAAAAGTAAAATAAGCCCCTTCAACATCTTTATACAATGGATGACCAAAAATCTGGAATTGTTTATCGGTGCCTCGTCCAACACTTAAAATAGTGGCTTCGAAAAGACATAAGGTTGGATATAATTCAATTGAGCGATCGTTTGGTAAATTCGGCGAAGGTCTAACCGGCAGAGAATAATGTTTGTTATGATTATAGTTTTTGCATGGGATAACAGTGAGATTGCAATTAATTCCACCATTCAACCATTTTTCACCATTAATCATTTTTGCATATTCTCCAATTGTCATTCCATACACAATAGGAACAGGATGCATCCCGATAAAAGATCTGTATTTTGAGGTATCGAGCACAGGGCCGTCAATATAATAAGCATTTGGATTAGGACGATCAAGAACTATCAATGGAATGTTTTGTTCTGCACATGCCTCCATTACGTAATGCAATGTCGAAATATAAGTATAGAATCTAACTCCCACATCCTGAAGGTCAAAAACAATAATATCTACATCTTGTAATTGTTCAGGCGTAGGCTTTTTATTTTTTCCATAAAGAGAAACTATTGGTAATCCGGTTTTTTCATCAACTTCGTCGGAAATTTTAGCTCCTGCATCGCCGGTACCTCTGAAACCATGTTCAGGACAAAATACTTTTATTACGTTAAATCTAAAAGAAAGAAGAGTATCAACAATATGAACAGAATTAATAATCCCTGTATGATTAGATACTACCCCAATTTTTTTACCGTCGAGCAAATTAAAATATTTATCTGTTTGATAAATCCCCGGATAAATTAAAGTATCAAGTTCGGAAATATGAACATTTTCTTTTGAAGAATTATCGGATATAGTAGAATTACGTCCGGAACATGACAATATCTCGGAACTAAACAAAACTACAATTATCGCTATTCCAAATATTCTCATATTTTTTAGAGTAAAAATAATTCAAATTAAAACCCCTATGTATTTTTTCTCAAAAAAATAAAAACAAAGTTTTGTTAATAAAACCTATTTCCCCAATAAAAGTTGTTAAATTTGTCTTATGTTCGACAAAATTTAAAATTTCTTGAGCTAAAAATTGAATTATATTTTGCCTGTAATTTTATAAGCTGCTAAGCCCCCAATTTCTCTGAAAAGTATAGCCCAGTATGATAAAATTTCGGCTTTAGGAACAAAAAGGTCAATGTTCCAGCGTCTTTTGCCGGCGTATCTGTCGGTAACATAGGTATCAAAAGAATAACCTTGTTTTTTAAAGCAAGCAACAGCTCTCCGCATGTGAAAAGCAGAAGTAATTAATAAAAATGTATATCCTTTGTCCGGAGGAAGAACTTTTACCGATTCTTTGGCATTTTCATATGTATTTCTGGAATTTGATTCAACAAGAATATCTTCTTCAGGGATACCAATTTTTATAAGATAATCTTTTAAAATAATTGCTTCCTTATCTTTTTGATTAAAAATTTCACCAGAACCGCCTGTAATAAATATTTTTTTTACTCTGCCTTCATGATATAAATCTAGAGTTTGCATGAGGCGATCCGCAGAACGCTGAAAATTAATCCTGTCGTAATAATCATCATAAGTTAACATCCCCGATAAAAGAATAGCATAATCATAGTTTTTGCGAAGTTCTTCTTTTCTCACAGCATCAACCTCGTAGGCCCTCATGGCTTCGTAAAGAATAAAAGGATTTGTAAAAAACAACAACATGATAAAAGCTACTATCATCATTTTTTTTGCCGTTTTAGGCTTCTTTTGGTGTATAATCACTGCCGGAATCAATAGGATTAAAATCCATGTTAAAGGAAAAAAAAGAAATTGAAATACCTTTGATAGTATAAAAAACATAATTTGTTTAATTTGCTATAAAAATCATTAAATAAATTTGAGAAATTAAAATATTAATTTTAATTTGGACAAAATTATTATGAATAAACCATAAAACAAAAATATATGACAAAAAAAGATTTTTCATTGAGTCCAAACTTGTTGGAAAGATTTTTAAAAAAGCCTTCGAGCGAATTTACCAAGAATGACATTATAGAATTTATCATCTCGAACTCCATAGAAATGGTAAATTTCAGATATGTTGCTGATGACGGGCGTTTGAAAACATTAAACTTTATCATAAACAGTTATGACCATCTAGATCAGATATTAACGACCGGAGAACGTGTTGACGGGTCAAGTTTATTCAAATTTATCGAAGCGGGATCAAGTGATTTATACGTTGTTCCGCGTTACAGTTCGGCTTTTGTTAATCCTTTTGAGTCAATACCAAGTCTGGATATTTTATGTTCATACTACAACAATGAAGGAAAACCATTAGAATCTTCACCGCAATACATTCTACGCAAAGCAAAAGAGCATTTTGAAAAAAATACCGGATTAAAATTTAAAGCTCTTGGAGAACTTGAATATTACATTATAAGCGAGAAAGATCAAGAAAACTTATTCCCTGCAGCTGACCAAAAAGGATACCATGCTTCAGATCCTTTTGCAAAATTTGAATTTATACGTAAAGAGGCAATGCGTTTGATTGCACAATGTGGTGGAAAAATAAAATACGGACACAGCGAAGTTGGAAATTTTACTGATGACAAATACTATTACGAACAACAAGAAATTGAATTTTTACCATGCGACGTAGAAATAGCCGCAGATGAATTGGTTATAGCAAAATGGATTTTACGAAAATTATGTAATGAATATGGAGTAAGAATAAGTTTTGCTCCAAAAATTACTGTAGGTAAAGCCGGAAGCGGCTTACACGTACACATGCTCCTCGAAAAGAACGGAAAAAATATGATGGTGGAAAATGGCAAATTAAGCGATACGGCTAAAAGAATGATTGCCGGACTGCTAGAATCTGCCGATGCTCTTACTGCTTTCGGCAATACCATTCCAACATCATATTTGCGTCTAGTGCCACATCAGGAAGCTCCAACAAATATTTGCTGGGGCGACAGAAACCGAAGCGTTCTTATCAGAGTTCCATTAGGTTGGTCAACAGGTGTTGATATGATTTATGATGCAAATCCACAAGAAAAATCAAAGCTCGAAATTTCGGAAAGTAAACAAACCATTGAAATTCGTAGTGCCGATGGTTCTGCAGACATTTACCTCTTCTTGGCAGGTTTGATTGTAGCTACAGAATTAGGGTTAAATATGCCCAACGCTCTGGAAAAAGCCGAAGATTTATATGTTGGAGTTAATATATTTAAAGACGAAAACAAAGAAATTCTTAATCGCCTTAAATCACTTCCATATTCTTGTTATGAATCTGCTATCGCTCTCGAAAATAAAAGACATATCTTCGAAAACAACGATATTTTCCCTGCAGGATTGATTGACAGTATAATTGCCAAACTAAAAGCATATAACGACGAAAAATTAAGTGAAAAGCTTTACGGAAAACATGATGAAATATATAAACTTGTAATGCAATACTTGCATTGTATGTAACAAAAAAGGTCGGAATTCCGACCTTTTTTTTTTATTTTTTATTTAGAATCCCTTGCTTTTGATTTTTAATTTCGATTTTGAGTCTTTTCCCGGAGTATCTTTTATTATGAAAAGCCTTAATAACAGCATCAGTGTAATTGGAGTCTATTTCAAAAAATGTATATCCGGGTAAAATTTCAATTTTTCCGATTTCAACACCTGCAAGGTTGTCATTTGCATTTATCAGCTCCATAAGTTTCTTTTTACTTAATCCGTCCTTTTCGCCAAGTGTTAAAAAGAATTTTGTAAATTCTATTCCTTTACTATTTCTTTTCTTAGTTTCTTTATTAAATCTGTCTGGTTTATTTTCTTCCCTGAGTTTAACATTCAAATCAGGAGCATTTTTATAATAAGTTAGGAATCTGTTAAACTCAACAGATACAAAACGTTTAATCAATTCTTCTCTATCCAAACCGTCAAGACGATCAAAAATTAATCCTAAAAAATCTTCAATTTGATTGTCTATGGTTTTTGTCTTTTTGATTTTATCAATAATGCTCAACAATTGGACCTTACATACTTCTTTACCACTTGGCACAGGTTTTTGTTTTATTGGTAGCTTAAGCTGTTTTTCTATTTCGCGGATTTTGTGTAATTCTTTGCTATGCACAATGGAAATACACTCTCCTTTTTTACCTGCTCTTCCTGTACGACCGCTTCTATGAATATAAACTTCGTTTTCGTCGGGCAAATTGTAATTTATAATATGTGATAGATTATTTACATCGAGACCTCTAGCAGCAACATCAGTAGCAACAAGCAATTGAAGATGAGCATTCCTAAATTTTTGCATCACATGATCGCGTTGAGCTTGTGATAAATCACCGTGTAAAGCATCAGCATCATAGCCGTCTTCAATTAGTTTTTGAGCTACTTCCTGAGTTTCTTTTCGTGTTCGGCAAAAAACAATTCCGTAAATATCCGGATTTATGTCAACAATTCTTTTTAAAGCCAAATATCTATCTTTTGCAGCAACAACATAATAAAAATGCTCAATATTTTCAACTCCTGCATTTTTTTTACCAACAGAAATTTCGTGAGGTTGCTTCATATATAAATTAGCAATTCGTAAAATTTCATCCGGCATGGTTGCAGAAAAAAGTAAAGTTTGACGCTGTTTTGAGGTTGTTTCGAGAATCTGATCCAAATCCTCCTTAAATCCCATATTAAGCATTTCATCGGCTTCGTCGAGAACCAGCCACTTAATATCCTGGAGTTTCAAAATTTTTCTTTTAACCAAATCTAAAACTCTACCCGGAGTACCTACTACTATATCAGCGCCACGACGAATTTCCTTAATTTGATTTTCAACTGATGCTCCTCCGTAAACCGAAACAATATTTATCTGTTGTAAATATTTAGAGTAATTTAATAAATCTTTTGAAATCTGAACACAAAGCTCACGGGTAGGACTTAAAATAATACACTGAATACTTTTATTGCTCTGGCTACTCAATTGTTGAAGAATTGGTAATCCGAAAGCAGCAGTTTTTCCTGTTCCGGTTTGAGCTAAAGCAACTAAATCCTGCTGAGAATTTAATAAAAATGGGATTACTTGTTTTTGTATTGGAGTTGGTGTTATAAAATTTATTTCCCTGATAGCTTTTATAATGTTTTCATGCAAACCAAACTCTACAAATTCTGTTTTAATCATAATAAAAATTTAGCTTGCAAAGATACTGCTTTTATTTTGAATGTAGAATTTTATTTTTTAATATTCAAAATAAAAATATTGTTCAAAGTTAGCTTTCATTAACATCTTGATTTATAATGTTTTATTTTAAAAAAAA
>LUZK01000005.1 GCA_001603595.1 Bacteroidales bacterium Bact_19 | reverse complement strand
ATAAAAGTCAGTATTTACAAGGGTTTCAGAGCACTCATGGCAATTTATCTGTCAAACTCGGGGGGTACTTGATTTAATAAAAAAATAATGTCTGCAGCCTCAAAAAAAGACTACAGACATCATACACTGTAAGTAAAATTAAATAATACTAAAAATTTTCTTTAAAGATGCCTCTGAAGGTTCAAATTCAGGTAAATTTCTAAGAATCGAATCTAACTCAATAATTTCCCGAACATCGAATAAAACCTCAGTTTTATTTCCTTCTGCATCTGTGTTAATGTTGTAAAAAAGAACGGAGTAGTTTTCGGGCATAGGCATATAATTTTAATTTTAACATAAAAACGTTTAAATACTTAAATTATTATTTGCGGGCAAAATAATTTTTCAAAGCTTAAATTTTGTCGCGATAATCAAAACATGGTATTTATTTTCTTTTTATTTTCTGAACTTCAAAAACAAATTCTTTCATTAGTGACAAAACTTGAGGTGAGATTGACTCCTGAATATAAAAATATTCATTTATTGTGCATTTATCACAATTCTGAAAAAGATGATTCAATCCCGAAAGTTTATGAATTTGTATAATTTTACATTTATTAGGATTTAAAAGTTTGGAGAAAGCCTGAATATTCAAATCGGCATCCACCTGTAAGTCTTTTTCGCCATTTAAAATCAAAACCGGACAAGATATTTTCTTAATATATTTAGTTGGGTCAATACTCAGGAAATATCTCATCCAGGTACCGGAGAGCTGAACTACAGATAAATTTATACCTTGATTATTAATCTTATACTTAGATAGTTTATCTTCAGAAAAGTAGTCTCTATATTTATTATATGTATTCGTCACTAATTTTCTTAATTCGGCAATATCTTTAGCCTTTAAGGCGTGTTTAAAAAGTTCTTTTTGCATTTTTGAGAGTAAAATAATGTCTTCGGCGGGATAACCTTCTTTTTTGTATATTTCAACTGCTTGCTTGGCAAGTAGTTCTTTCATGGGAACAGCCGGACCAGCAAGGGAGATTATAAATTTTACATCTTTTGGATATTTTGCAGCTGCCATTATGGCTATAAGTCCTCCTTCGCTATGACCTGCAATTCCAATCAAGTTTTTATCAATTTTGGGATGATTTTGAAAAAATTTTAAAATACTTACAGCATCAAGCATAAAATCTAAGCTTGTGGAATTGCTAAAATTACCGGTAGATTTTCCAACACCTCTATCATCATAACAAAAAACTGCAATTCCGTTTTTAGTAAGGTAATCGGCAATAATCAGGAAAGGTTTATGTCCAGCGATCTCCTCGTTTCTATCCTGTGGTCCCGAACCTGTTACCAATATCACAAGCGGATATTTTTTTTCGGAATTTTCTTTTGGTAATGTCAGTGTGCCGGAAAGTTTAACGCCTGCTTTAAGGTTTTCTATTTCATACTCCTTTATAACATAATCAAAAGGTTCATGAGGAGTTTGGGGTCGTTGAAGATAAGCAACTTCGTAAGATTCTACCTGAGAAAAACTTGCATTGAAATTTTGATTTCCTTGTGTCCATTTTCCTTTATAATTGTTATCTGCTTTATTGAATTTTAAACTAAAATTTCCGGAAATTTTTCTGAATCTTGCATAAATTGTATCTGAATCTTTGAAAAAAACTTCATCTGATTTCATAGCATAAACAAACTGCTCGGGAATATACATATATATCTCTGGCACACTTTGTTTATTTTTTATTTCTAATATGACTTTAATTTGATTCTCAACTACGTCTATATCTCCTAAATAATACTCATTATCGGGTTGTGAATAGGTTATATTGAAAAATAATAAACCCGAAACGAGAGATAGAAATAAGGATTTATTGTAATACATTATATTCTATAATTTTTTGTTTGTAAATAGTTCCTGTGGTTATTCTTTGTTCGATAGGTACATCAAAAATCACTTCCTGAGAATTTATATAGGTTTCTTCTTTATAAACAAGGCCTATTTTATATGCATAAATTTCTACTGCATAATTTTTATGAATCAGGGATGATGAAGAATCCTGTAACACAAACAAACAAGAATCGAAAGACATTTGATTGATCTGAAACGGGACATTCAAATCAGAAATTTTATAAGTTTTTGGATCCAGTTCATTATAAATATTTCCATCCCACTGTAGTTTTTTATGAACAGGGAAATGAATTTTTACAAATCTTAAATTTTCCTCCACTTTTTGAGCAGCATTATTGGATAATTTTGCCTGCCAAACCGATTGTATTTCCCAATTACTATAAACGGGGTTAAAAATATATCGTTCAACTCTATAGGCAGTATCTTCTTCATTATCAATTATTGGAATATCAATAATTTCTTTCAGAAGATAAACAATAGTATCATAAATATTGGATGGTTTATCAATATTTATTTTAGTTATTTCGTAAACGATGTAATCACCTTGCCGTAGTGGAAAATATTCTTTTCCCTGAAAAACAGCTTTCGGCTGTGTATTTTCTTTAGAACAAGATACAAACAATAGAAGACCTAAGGTGAATATTGTTAAAAAAGATGATATGTATAAACTCTTTGAATTCATTATCCAAATGTACTAAAGATTTGTAATAATTCCACCGCAAACAATATCTTCATTTTCATAAATCACGGCTGATTGTCCGGGAGTTACCGCAGAAACAGGATTTTCAAAAATAATTTTAATTTTATCTCCGTATTGAATAACTCTACATTTTTCGCCCTTATTATTGTATCTGATTTTACAAATTGCTTGAAAATCTTCGGGAATTTTTTCATATTTCATGAAGTTTATATTTTGTATTGGGACTTCATTTTTAAGTAAATCTTTTGCTTCACCTAATGTTATTGTGTTAGTTTGGGCATCTATATTCAAAACATAGGTCGGTTGTCCCAGAGCTATATTTAGTCCTTTTCTCTGACCAATTGTATAAAATGGATATCCCTTATGTTTTCCGAGTATTTTGCCGTTTTTATCAACAAAATTTCCTTCGCCGATTTTATTATCAATATCCGGGACTGCTTCTCTCAAAAATCTTCGATAGTCATCATCAGGGATAAAACATATTTCCTGACTTTCTCTTTTATTTGCAATTTTAGTGTAGCCATTATCAACAGCAATTTTTCGAACTTCAGTTTTTGTAAAATTTCCCAGCGGAAAAATTGTCCTTGAAAGATATTCCTGAGGAATTGCCCATAAAAAATAAGACTGATCTTTAGTTTGATCAACTCCTTTTCTTATATAATATCTATTATTTTCTAGTACTATTCGAGCATAATGACCTGTAGCAAGATAATCACAATTAAGATTATCAGCCTCTTCTATCATTCTTCCCCACTTAATAAGTTTATTACATAGAACACAAGGATTAGGCGTATTACCGGAAAGATATTCATTAATAAAATTATTGATTATCGTGTCGGCGAAATAATCACGGATATCGAGGATATGGTGTTCAAATCCAAGATCATTAGCAAGTTTTTTTGCTTCAAAGATAGAGTCCACATTGCAGCAACCGGTTTCTTTTTCCATACAAGATTTTGAGATTGAATCATAAGATCTGAAAGTAATTCCTACTACTTCAAACCCCTTTTGTTTTAGTAAAATCGCAGCAACGGAACTGTCTGTTCCTCCGCTCATGCCAAGTAAAACACGTTTTTTCGCCATTGTAAATTTAATTATTTTGGGAAACTTCCATCCAACTGTGTACGTGGATCTCTGGAAGGTTTAAAAAACTCAAAAGGATTGTCTAGATAATCTTCCGGTTGCTTAAAAAGATGTTGATTTTCTTTTGCCCATTTTTCACGTTCTTGCCATTCTCTAACTATCTCATCGTAATTTTCCGGTTTATCAAAAGTATAAGTTATGGTATCAGGAGTTTTTCTGTCTTTGTAAACAATCCAATCGCCATGTCGTTTGCTTTTAACGTAAGGACCTTCTTCTTCCAAAAAACCTGTAGGATCATATACTTTCCAATGCCCTTCACGATATCCGTCAATATATTGGCCTTCTTCATGAGTGTTTCCGTTTGGAAAGATTTTTCGATATTTTCCATTCAGTTTACCATCTTTATAATTGCATTCCAAAGCAGTCTTTCCTGTTTCGGGATAAAAAATCGTAACAGGACCATCAGCAATGCCGTCCTCATAATTTATAATAGATGATAAAACTCCATCTTCAAAATACAAATACCACTTTTTTATTCTTTGGTTTTTGTCATTATAAAATCCTTTTGCTGCAATATTTCCGTTTTCCCAATATTGTTCTACTGTAGCAAATCCTTTTTCGTCGTAATTTAATATAGATTTAATCTTTCCATTTGGATGATAATATGTAAAAACTCCTGTGGGTTTATCATCTATAAAAAATCCTTTATATCTCAACTGACCATTATCATAATACTTTTCCCAACACCCTTGTTTATTTTTATTTATATCAACATAATTTATTAATGTATCGTTTTTAACTATCCCAACCTGGGGAAAAATAAATAAGCACGTAAAAACAAAAATAACTGTTAAAGAAAATTTTTTCATCATACTTTTTTTATAAAATAACTTTATTCAAAAAAAATTATTGTTATCAAAAATTATTTTCAACAAAATTATTGAAATTTTTGAAATTTCATCATTCAAGTTGTCAATACGGCAAATTAAATTCCGGCAGATAATACCATAATGTTCGTTTCCACTTTCGTTTAATCACTTCAAAATAATTAATTTTTGAGGAATTTTTGATAAAATGGGCATAAGTTAATTCCATCTGAGTAAAAATTCTCCAAATAAATCTTCGCCCTATAACCTTCGTACTAAAAAAATCAATACTACGACAATATTGCAATTTGAAAAAATTGATGTACAACTGAAGATATTTTGTTGAAACACCTCTAAACTTCGACCTTATCCATTTTTTTATATTATTGCAAACTTTATAGAATTTATCAATAATCTCCGCAAATTTTTCAGGTTTTTTGTCTTTTTCAAAGAACTGCATTTTATAATCGAAATTTTTCGATAAACTTTTCAACTCGCATTCATTAGGAATTAAAAATGAATTTGCAACTTTAACTTTATTTTCGATAACTTTATTTATGTCCTTTCTCTTTATTTCTCCAATTTTTATAATTTTTCCATCGAAAAAAGATCTATCTTTCAATGTAATTGTTTTCACGGTAAAATCTTTTAGTTGTTTTTGATCTTTGGCATTTCTGTTAAAATTAACAGTAACAGGTCGTCCTTTCTCACTAAATAAAAACCACAAATCATACAAAATAATATCCCCGCTAAGAATTGCTTCATTATTAGGAATTGAACTTAAAATTTTATGTCTCCAATCAAAGGCTGTTAATTTCGCAATGCTAAATTTTTTTGATGTTTTAATTACACTGAGAATTCCATCTTTACTAAGTGATTCAGCATACTCGATAAAAAGATCTTTTTTATGTAAATAATGCAATGAAGTACCACTGCTTGGTATAAAAGTTTTATTGCAAATTTTGCATTTATACCTATGAGTATATTTGTATTTTCCGTGCTTCTTAAAATGCGTGCTATTACAATACGGACAATTTTTAACCTTAAGTTTATGTCTGTAAATATTTAATAGTTTTTGACTAACTGTTTTATCCATTATAAAGTTTTTTTCGCAGAATAATAAATGCAAAAATAAAAAAATTTTTTAGACACATAAATTTGATATAATTTATTTAAAACAGTGTTTACAACTTTTCACTAATTTTTCCTTTTAATTTAATCCCCAATTCTCTAATGAATTAAAATTCATATTTTTGTAAAAAAATTTTTTAAATGCGTTTACTCATTTTAAACTACGAGTATCCTCCTTTAGGAGGTGGTGCTGGTGTGATTACTCAAAAAATTGCTGAAGGTTTGGCAAAAAAAGGTCATCAAATCACTGTTGTTACAACATGGTTTGAAGGCCAGTCGGAAGACTCTTCTTCTGATAATCTGCGTATAATGAGATTAAAATCACGGAGAAAAAAAATTTACGAATCAAATGTTTTCGAGATGCTCTTTTGGATGTTCAAAGCTAAATCTTTCTTAAAACGACATTTAATTTCGGAAAGATATGATTTATGTTTTGCAAATTTTGCTTTGCCGGGTGGTGAAGTAGCTTATTCGCTAAAATTAAAGTTTAAATTGCCATATGTAATTATTTCTCACGGGCACGATATACCATGGTTTGCACCGGAACAGATGATGTGGTATCATGCCATTACTTATCAATGGATAAAAACAATCTGCATTGCTAGTGAAAGAAATTACGTGCAATCTGGGGAAATGAAAAAAAACATTGATGCTTTTCTGGGCAGATATAGTTTTAAAAATAAAATCATATATAATGGCTGGGATAGTAGTATTTTTTCACCGGACTACAGTTTAAGGAAAAAACAATTTACAATTCTGTTCACAGGTAGATTGGTAAAACAGAAAGACCCAATGACTTTTCTGCAATCAATTAATTTAATAAAAAATAAAATTAAAGATTTTAAAGTAATTATTTTAGGCGATGGTAAGTTAAGGGGTAAAATGGAAAAATATGTCGAAAAAAATAATCTAGAAAATTTCATAGAGTTTAAATCCTGGGTTGATAAGAATGAAATGTTATATCATTATCGTTCTGCTTGGCTGTCTGTTTTACCATCATTAAATGAGGGTATGAGTATTGCCACTCTGGAGGCTTTGGCTTGCGGTCAATATGTACTTGCGACAAAAGTAAGTAATAACGAAAATCTAATAACTCCCGGCGATAACGGTGATTTTATAGAAAAACAAAATCCTGAAAATATTGCTGAAAAGATTATTGAATTTTACAACGAGAAATTCCTTAATCATTATCTGATACCTGAAGAAGAATTAAAAAAATACCACAAACTTTTCGAATGGTCTGATATTATTGACCTCTATGAAAAAGATTTGATGGAAATAATTGAAAAAAAAAGATATTGTTTTAATTTTTAATGTTATATTCAGAATCTCTCTCCATAGGCTCAAAGCCGGCAAATATAATCTTTTCCCGAATTTGTAATTCTGTCATCACAGGTTTATTTACAGCTCCTGCCATAGAATATATTTTTGTGCTTTCAAAAATAGTTCCGTCAATATCGTCGGCTCCAAAATTAACGGCAAGTATGGCAGTATCAATTCCGGTCATTGGCCAATATGCTTTTAAATGCGGGATATTTGTTACAAATAACCTTGATACAGCGTAATTTTTCAACTCTTCAATAAGAGTAGCCTCTTTTTTTATTCCTATATTGTTCCCATAAATTTTGTATTTCAATGGAATGAAACAATTAAATCCACCTGTTTTAGATTGCAATTCAATTAATTTTTGCATGTGAAGGATTCTATCTGCATAAGTTTCAATATGACCGTAAAGCATTGTGCAATTGGATTTTATTCCTAAAATATGGGCTGTTTGATGAATTTCCAGCCATTTTTCCGAACGAGTTTTTCCAGGACAGACTTTATTTCTGATATTGTCATTCAAAATTTCGGCTCCTCCTCCTGCTAAAGAATTCATCCCACTAATTTTTAATTCATTCAAAACTTCGACAATACTTATTTTTTCCATTTGTGAGAAAAATTCTATTTCTACTGCAGTGAAGGCCTTAATATGAAGATTTGGATACATAATTCTGATTTTATGGAATAAATTTGTGAAAAATTTTAAATTTCTTCGAGGATTAAGACCTCCTGTAAAATGAACTTCAGTAATACCCTCTCCTATTTTCTCATTAATTGAATTTAAAACTTCTTCTTCGCCTAACTCCCATGAATCGGTATCTCCTTCTTCCCTGTAAAATGAACAAAATTTACATTTCTTTGTACAAATATTGGTAACTTCTACGTGGATATTTTTATTATAGAATACTTTGTTTCCATATAATTGTTTTCGTTTTTCCGAGGCTAAAATCATACATACGGTAGGTGATGCTTTTTCATACAGATATAAAGCATGCTCAACATTGATTGGATGTCCGTTAAGAATTAGTTCGTATATCTCGTTTTCTATAGCATTTAAATGATTTATTAAATTTTTCATCAATACAAAAATTATGATTATATTTTTAAAGCATAATTTAACTATTACAAAAATAATATACATTTGTTAATATTTAGAAAAACTAATTCTAAACAGGTATGTTTAAAAAGAAAATCCATTTCATACTATTTTTAGCTATCATTTTCGGTGTTTTTTTTTATTTAACAGATTATGTCTATAATGAAGGTTTTAATCCCACCGACGAAGGAGTAATTCTCGCACAATCTTTCAGAATTATCAATGGCGAAATTCCGCACAAAGATTTTATTTCAATTCGTCCCGCCGGTAGTGGTTATTTTCATGCGTTGAATTATCTAATTCCAGCTCCTGTTTTTGTAACTGCAAGATATTTTGTTCTTATTCAATTTTTCATCATAGCAGTTTTATGTTCATTATTTTTTCATAATCAAATTGTTAAAAATTCAAATTTATTAAAAAATGAAGATATTTATTTTTTAGCCTTAATTATTTCCGCTTACACGATCTCTATTCTAAACTACAACTTGTTTTCATGGACAACAATTGATTCCGTTTTTTGGTCAGTTATTTCTTTGTATTTATTCTCTATTGCTTCTAAAAAGATTCATTACATTTTTGCTTTGATTTCGATTTCTTTGGCAGCTCTTTCACGGCAAACTTTTGCATTGGCAACTTTAATTGCATTCCTTTACACTTTATATGCATTCAGAAAGAACATAATTTCTGCTGTTATTATTTTATTCAGCGGAGGAATACCTTTTATTCTATACTTTGGACTACTAATTTATAACAATGCTTTAAAAGATTTCATCCTGCAAATATCGGGAAGAACAGAATTTTTTGAAACTGCATTTCTACAATTTATAAAAAGATTTTTCCTTTCATGGTCAACACCTTTAAATGTTTTTACAATAGCTGTCAGCATTTTTATTTATT
>LUZK01000045.1 GCA_001603595.1 Bacteroidales bacterium Bact_19 | reverse complement strand
CCTGTGGTACCAGCTGACGGTTCAAGCACGGTAGAATGTATAACAGACGCAGTAGCACCGACGACACCGATAGTAACAGATGCATGCGGTAATAACATACCTGCGGTATTAGTCGGTGTGGTAGACAGTCCAAACCCATTGACTTGCGAAGGAACGAGAGTTTACACATATTCATACACAGACTGTGCTATGAATGTAAGCCTGTGGACTTATACCTATACGATAGATATCAGCACTGCCCCTGTAGTACCAGCCAATGGAAACTCAACTGTATCATGTGTTGCAGATGCTATTCCACCGGTAACTCCTGTTGTTACAGATGCTTGTGGAAATAATTTAACTCCTGTGCTTTCTGCAATTGTTGACTCTCCTAATCCATTGATTTGTGGCGGAACTCGTGTATATGAATATTCATATACTGATTGTTCTGGAAATACTAATATATGGAGCTATATTTACCAAATAAATAATCCGGTAATTACAATTATCTGTCCTACAAATCAGACATTTGATGCAGTTCCGGGCGATATCTATTCAATACCTCAATTATCAGCTTCAAGTAATTGCAGTGGTACATTCTCTATAAGCTGGTCAATATCCGGAGCTACTAATAGGAGCGGTAGTGGCAACGATGCAAGTGGTTTATTTAATATTGGAACTTCTGTAATAGATTGGGTAGTTACCGATTACTGTGGTAATGTTCATAATTGTCAAACCACAGTTGAGATTGTATTTCCGAATATTGTTTGTCCTTCTTCATTTAGTGTTTGCTCAGATGCAGGACTACAACAACTTAATAACAATGGGGAAGACCCACTTAATGGAGTGTTTAGCGGAACTTCCGTAACTGCAATTTCCGGAAATTATTATTTCAACCCTGGAATTGCACAGGGAGTATATCCAATTACATATACCTGGACAAACACGAACGGTTATGTAGGGACATGTTCATTTAATATTACCGTTAATGAGCTACCTCAATTTAGTATTACTAATATCCATGATCCTTTATGTAATGGTAGTTCTGATGGAATTATATCATTATCTATTACCAATGGAACAGCTCCTTATCAAATAAATTGGACTGTTGCTAGTGATATAACAAGTTTGAATAATTATAACATTACAGGATTAGGTGCGGGATCTTATAGTATTGTAATAAATGATTTTAATGGATGTTCTTATTCCCAAAATACTCAATTGATCAATCCTCCGGTTCTTTCTGCTAACATTAATATTACATCTAACTATAACGGATATGGTGTAAGTTGTTTTGGTTCTTCGAATGGAAGTGCTCAGGTTATTGTTACCGGTGGAACTCCTAATTATTCGTATTTATGGAGTAATTCTGCAAGTTCTCAAACTTCACAATCAGCAAATAATCTTTCGGCAGGAAGTCATAGTGTTACTGTTACCGATAGTAATGGATGTACTGTAAGTGCAAATATTTCTATTACTCAACCTGAACAACTTAACATTAGTACTGTTGTTAATAATAATGTTTCTTGTTACGGATTCACAAATGGTTCTGCAACAGCCATAGCAAATGGAGGAGTGCCGGGGTATAATTTCTTATGGAATGATCCTTCAGGAACTATAGGCCCAAATGCAAATCAATTACCTTTCGGAACATGGACAGTTTCTGTAACAGATCAAAATTCATGTTCTGCTCAAACTCAGGTTACTATTTCTCAACCTCCTCAGCTTAATGCCAGCGTTGTTTCTAATAATGTGAGATGTTTCGGAGAATCCAACGGATATATTATTGTTACAGCTTCAGGAGGTACTGTAGGAACAGAAGGTTATAATTATCTGTGGAATATCTCGGGTAACGGAAATGTACCTTATGCTCAAAATCTTGTCGCCGGTTCATATACAGTAATTGTTTCGGACTTAAATAATTGTTCTTTATCAGTTACAACACAAATAACTCAACCTGATCCTTTAATTGTAACATTATCAACAATGCCTGTTGTGTGTGGTTTCAGTCAGGGAGTTGTTCAAGCTAATGTTGCCGGAGGAACGCCTTCGTATAGTTACTTATGGAGTAATAATTCAAATGTACCTGTACAACAAAATGTCTCTTCAGGTGCTTATTCTGTTACAGTTAACGATAGTAATGGTTGTAGTGCTGCAGGAGAAACTTTTGTTGCAACTCAAGGAACTCTTTCTCTTAACATTACAGAACTTAGTCCTATTAGTTGTTATGGTGTAAGTGACGGCGCTTTGTCGGTAACTTCTAATGGAGCTAATCCTGTAAATTACTTGTGGTCAAATGAACAAACATCTGCATTAATTATGAATATTCCCGCAGGATTCTATTATGTTACTGCAAGTGATGCTTGGGGATGTTCGGGTTCTGCTAACTATAATTTGATTCAACCCAATCAAATATTAATTTCTTTTGAAACAGTTAATGTTAAATGTTATGGTGGCAATGATGGATCATTAAATGTGATTCCTTCCGGTGGGGTTATCCCTTATTCATATTATTGGAATATTGGTTCGGGAAATCAAATGATTCAAAACCTTACTGCAGATGTTTATGTTGTTACTGTAACAGATGCTCACGGTTGTTCAAATTCTGGTCAGGCTACTGTTTCTCAACCACAATCTCCATTAAATATTACTTATACATTAGGAGATGTTAAATGCTATGGAAATGCTGACGGATTCATAAATGTAACCGCTGTTGGAGGAACACCAAACTATAGTTATTTCTGGCAGAATGGTAATTATAATTCAAATATGACTAACCTCCAGAATTTGTATGCCGGTGAATATTACTTATCTGTTACAGATATTAATAATTGTACTTTTGATACCACTTTTGTTATAAGTGAACCTGCTCCAATTTCAGCAACTTATTCTTATCAAAGTCCTTCATGCATCGGAAATAATAATGGTTATATTGAAGTTCATGTTGTTGGAGGAACTTATCCTTATACATTTATATGGAATAACGGATATTCACCAGTTGGAAATATTGAAAGTCTTGTACAAGGATATTATTTAATTACAGTGGTTGATGCAAATGAATGTGAATATGTATTGAATCCAATAACTCTTACTGATGTTGACGAAGAATGTTTGAAAATTCCTAATGCCTTTACCCCTAACGAAGATGGGGTAAACGATACCTGGATAATTGAAAATATCCATCTGTATCCAAACGCTTATATTCATGTATACAATAGGTGGGGACAAATTATTTTTGAAGCAAAAGGATCGGATGATCCTTGGGATGGAAAATTTAACGGCAGATACGTACCCGTTGGAACATATTTGTATATTATAGAGCTTTTCAATGGTACAAAGCCTAAAACAGGCACTGTTACTGTTGTCTATTAATCTCTCCTTTATATCGGGTTGCCATTTCCCCAATGACAGCCCGATTTTTTATTTTACCATAGAATATTGATTTGTTAAATTTATATTATCTTTGCCGCACTTATGCGATTTGAATTAATTCATACTGATACTAATACTAAAGCCAGAACTGGTTTAATTACTACAGATCATGGCGTAATTGAAACGCCCATATTTATGCCGGTTGGAACTGCCGGAACCGTAAAAGGAGTTCATTTTTTGGAACTCGAAAATGATATTCATGCTCAAATAATTTTGGGAAATACTTACCACCTTTATTTGAGACCAGGAACTGAAATTTTAAAAAAAGCCGGCGGATTACATAAATTTAACGGATGGAACAAACCAATTTTGACTGATAGCGGGGGTTTTCAGGTCTTTAGTCTTGCCGAAAACAGAAAAATTACTTACGAAGGAGTCACTTTTAAGTCCCATATAGATGGGTCAAAACATATTTTTACTCCCGAAAATGTCGTTGATATTCAGCGAATTATCGGAGCTGACATCATTATGGCTTTTGATGAGTGTACTCCATTTCCATGCGAACATTCCTACGCTAAAAAGTCTTTAAAAATTACTCACGATTGGTTGAAGAGAGGATGGAATCATTTTTCAAATACTAAATCTCTTTATGAACATTCTCAAACATTTTTTCCAATAGTTCAGGGGTCGGTTTATAAAGACTTAAGAATTGAATCTGCCAAATTTATTGCAGATATTCAGGCTGAAGGTAATGCTATCGGTGGGCTATCCGTTGGTGAACCTGCTGAAGTTATGTACGATATGATAGAAGTTGTTAACGAAATTCTTCCTAAGGATAAACCTCGATATTTAATGGGAGTAGGTACCCCCGAAAATTTACTCGAAGGAATCGAACGTGGAATTGATATGTTTGATTGTGTGATGCCAACTCGCAATGCTCGTAATGGAATGCTCTTTACTTCCGAAGGCACAATTAATATTAAAAATAAAAAATGGGCTGATGATTTTTCCCCTATTGATCCTGATGGAACAAGTTTTGTTGATAGGGCTTACTCTAAAGCTTTTTTGAGACATCTTATCATTTCAGGTGAAATTCTTGGTGCTCAAATTGCAAGCATTCATAATCTTGCTTTTTACCTAAAACTCATGAAACAAGCTCGTGAACAAATTATGAGTAATTCTTTTTCTTCATGGAAAAAGAATATTCTACAAAAATTAAATAAAAAGCTATAGTGAAAAAGATTGATGTATATATTATTCGTAAAGTTTTAAGCACTTTCTTTCTTGCCATTGCTTTGATTATTTTAATTGCCGTGATTTTTGATATTTCAGAAAAAATTGATGATTTTATTGACAGACAGGCTCCTTTAAAAAGTATTATTTTTGATTATTATTTAAATTTCATTCCTTATTTTGCAAATTTATTCAGCTCACTTTTTGTTTTTATTGCAGTAATTTTTGTTACATCAAGGCTTGCTGCAAAAAATGAGTTTATTGCAATGTTTTCTTCCGGAATAAGTCTTAAAAGATTATTGATACCCTATCTGATTTCTGCTTTCGTTATTGCAGCATTTTCTTTTTCTTTGGGAAATTATGTTATTCCTCAGGCAAATAAAAAACGCATTGAATTTCAAAATAGCTATTTTAAAAAGTTTAGACAACAAATGCGTTTCAGTGAATATAATATTCACAGGCAAATACTTCCGGGAGTTTATTTTTATGTTGAGTCTTACAACCGAATCAGGAATACAGGATTAAGAATGACTCTTGAAGAATTTGACGGAGTAAAACTAAAATCAAAATTGTCTGCTGATATGATGATCTGGGATTCAATTAATAATCTATGGATTTTGCAGAATTATTATATCAGGAATTTTTATGATGACAGAGAAGAACTAATTTCGGGATTGCGTCTCGATACAGCTTTTAGGGTAAAGCCCCAAGATTTTTTACCCAAAATTAATATTGTAGAAGCAATGACCCCTCGTGAACTTAATGAATATATTGCCGAACAACGACTTTCCGGAACATCAGCGGTTATTTCCAGCGAAATTGAAAAATATTCCAGAGTCGCAAATCCTTTTGCATCTTTTATTCTTACAGTTATTGGATTTTCATTATCTGTAAGAAAAGTTAAAGGAGGTATCGGTCTTCATATTGGGCTAGGAATTTTATTGAGTTTTACTTATATCTTGTTCCAAAGGTTTGCAACAGTTTTTGCCCTTAACGGAACTACTAATGCTGTTGTGGCAGTCTGGATACCCAATATTTTGTTTGCTTTGATTGCAGCATTAATTTATTACAAAACTCCAAGTTAATTTGTTTAACCAATCTTTATGAATATGGATCAAAATCAGAAAAATATAATTTTACGCAAGAAAAGAGCCGAAGTTATGCTTGGCGGAGGTGAAAAAGCTATCGAAAAGCAAAAAGCTTCTGGTAAATTAACAGCACGAGAAAGAATTGATTTATTGCTTGACAAAGATTCTTTCAAAGAATATGACCTTTTTGTTCAGCACAGCTGCCGTGATTTTGGTATGGCTGACAAAGTTCTTAACGGTGACGGTGTTGTAATTGGTACCGGTACAATTAACGGTAAGCCTGTTTGCGTTTTTGCTCAGGATTTCACAGTCGTTGGAGGCTCTTTAGGTTATATGCATGCTAAAAAAATTACCAAAATACAGGATATTGCCATGAAAATGAGAGTTCCTCTAATCGGGATTAACGACTCTGGAGGCGCTCGAATTCAAGAAGGCGTTGACTCATTGGCAGGATATGGTGAAATTTTTTATCGCAACACCATGGCCAGCGGAATAATTCCTCAAATATCTGTTATTCTCGGACCTTGTGCCGGCGGTGCTGTTTATTCTCCTGCTCTAACTGATTTCGTATTTGTAGTTGACAATATCTCCAAAATGTTTATTACTGGACCAGAAGTTATTAAAACCGTTTTAGGTGAAGAAATCTCTCAAGAAGACCTTGGTGGTGCAAGAGTTCATGCTGAAATTACCGGTAATGCTCACTTTTTTGCTCATTCCGAAGAAGAATGTTTCCTTCAAATTAGAAAACTTTTATCTTTTATACCTCACAACAACAATAAAAATTTGATTGATAATAATGTTAACCCGGCATCCCCAACAGCAAATATTGATATAAATAACATTGTGCCGATTGATCCAACAATTGCGTATGATGTTAGAGATGTAATTAAAGCTGTTACAGACAATTCCGACTTTATCGAAGTAATGGAAAAGTTTGCCCCAAATATTGTTGTAGGTTACGGTAGAATAAATGGAACCACGGTGGGATTTATTGCTAATCAACCTTTATATCTTGCCGGAGTTCTTGATGTAGATTCTTCTGATAAAGCTGCAAGATTTATTCGTTATTGTGATGCTTTCAATATCCCGATAGTAACATTTGTTGACCTCCCAGGATACCTCCCAGGGGTTGATCAGGAGCATGCAGGTGTTATACGTCATGGAGCAAAAGTTTTGTATGCTTATTCCGAAGCAACTGTTCCAAAAATTACGGTTATTCTCAGAAAAGCTTATGGCGGTGGATATATAGCAATGAGTTCTCGTCATTTGAATGCAGATTTTGTTTTTGCATGGCCTACTGCCGAAATTGCTGTTATGGGTCCTCAAGGTGCTGCAAATATTATTTTCCGTAAAGAAATTTCTGAAGCCGAAAATCCTGAGGAAATGAGAAAACTCAAAGTGGAAGAATATAAAGAACGTTTCGCAAATCCTTATGTTGCGGCTGCTAAAGGTTATGTTGATGCCGTCATTGAACCTGTTGAAACAAGGGATATGCTTGTGCATGCTTTAAAACTTACTGAAAATAAAGCTGAAGTTAAAGCTGACAGAAAACATGGTATTCCTCCATTTTAATAATTTTAATATCTTAGATTATGGAAAATCAAAATATAAATTTAGTTATTGAGGATTCTGTTTACCAAACTTTGCCTACAAATGCTTATAAAAAAGCATTAAAGTGGAAAAAACAGGAATCTAATAAAATCACAGCCATTATTCCCGGAACTATAGTTGAAATTTTTGTAAAAGAAGAACAAACTGTTAATGAAGGAGATCCAATGCTTGTTATTGAAGCCATGAAAATGAATAATAAAATCAATTTTACTCATAGGGGTATTGTTGATAAAATTTATGTAAAAACCGGGGATGTGGTTGCTAAAGACCAAATTCTGGTATCTTTAAGATAGTTTTAACAAAAAATCTTCCTCTCTTAGGAAGATTTTTTGCTTTTAAAAGCAACCTCAGGTATTATTAATAGTCTCTTAAATAGACGTTAAATGAAAACCTGAGATGAAAACTGCGAATACATATCCAATCCTGAAAGAAAGCCTTATTTTTACGGCTGATGTGATAAAGTATTCGGAAATTCTTGAAAAAGAAAATAAAAAACCTATTGCTTTAAAACTAATGCAATCGGGAATAAATATAAATTCGTTTTTGTTTCAGGCTCAATCTGCCTGGCGTGACGAAGATTTAAAATCTAAATTGTTAAAGGCTAAAATTTCTATAGAAGAGGTAATATATTGGTTAAAGCAAAGCCAAAAAAGCAATTATATAAATGTTGATAATAATTTAATTGAAAAAGCTGAAAAACTTGCGAAAGAAATAAATTCCAAATTATCAGAATAAATTCCCACCAAATAATTATTTTTTTTACAGTTAAAATTTAAACAAAAATTTTAAATTTGTACGGAATAACAATTTCATTATGAAAAAAATTCTTGTTACCGGGGGTGCGGGGTTTATTGGTTCTCATCTTTGCGAAAAACTTCTTAATCAAGGAAACGAAGTAATTTGTTTGGATAATTTTTTTACAGGGTCTAAATCAAATGTGATTCATTTGTTGAATAACCCTTATTTTGAATTGGTGCGGCATGATGTTACAATGCCATATTTTATTGAGGTTGATGAAATATATAATCTGGCTTGTCCGGCTTCTCCTGTTCATTATCAGTTTAATCCTATTAAAACTATTAAAACTTCGGTGATGGGAGCTGTAAATATGTTGGGTTTGGCCAAACGTATTAAAGCCAAAATTCTTCAAGCTTCAACAAGTGAAGTTTATGGAGATCCCAAAATTCATCCTCAAACGGAAGATTATTGGGGAAATGTTAATCCCATTGGAGCTCGTTCTTGTTATGATGAAGGAAAAAGATGTGCAGAATCTTTATTTGTTAACTATCATAAACAAAACGGCGTAAAAATTAAGATAATCAGAATTTTTAACACTTATGGTCCTCGAATGTTACCAAACGATGGGCGTGTAATTTCAAATTTTATTGTTCAAGCTCTAAAAAACGAACCAATTTCAGTTTATGGCGACGGGAGCCAAACTCGTTCATTTCAGTATATTGATGATCTTATTGAAGGAATGATTAGAATGATGGATACTCCCGATAATATTACCGGACCAATAAATATTGGAAATCCTAATGAATTTAGTATTATTGATCTTGCCCAAAAAATTATAAAACTCACAAATTCGAAAAGTGAAATTAAATTTTACCCTTTGCCTGAAGATGATCCAATTCAGAGAAAACCTGGTATCAATCTTGCTCAGAAACATTTAAATAATTGGACTCCTAAATATGATCTGGAACAGGGATTATTAAAAACAATTGAATATTTTAAAACTATAATAAAATGAAAGGAATTATTTTAGCCGGAGGTGCCGGAACAAGATTGCACCCTATGACTATTAGCATATCAAAACAAATCATACCGGTTTATGATAAGCCAATGATTTATTATCCTCTTTCAGTTTTGATGCTTGCCGGAATTCGTGAAGTTTTAATTATATCCACTTCTCAGGATATCGGACTATATAAGAAACTTTTTGGTGACGGGCATCAATTAGGAATGAAGTTTTCTTATGAAATACAACCCTCTCCTGATGGATTGGCTCAATCTTTTATAATTGGTGAAAAATTTATTGGCAATGATAATGTTTGTTTAGTCTTGGGAGATAACATCTTTTATGGCCGCGGCTTTGGGGAAATACTTACCGAAGCAGCAAATCTTCAGGATGGAGCAATAATTTTCGGATATTATGTAAACGATCCTCAAAGATACGGAGTCGCTGAATTTGATAAATCAGGCAAGGTCATTTCAATCGAAGAAAAACCCCAAAATCCTAAGTCAAATTATGCGGTTACAGGATTATATTTTTATTCTAATGATGTTATAGAAAAAGCTAAAAAACTGAAACCTTCAAAAAGAGGAGAGCTTGAAATTACTGATCTTAATAATCTTTTTCTTGAAGAAGATCGTTTGCAAATAAAACTTCTCGGACGCGGTTTTGCATGGTTAGATACCGGAACTCCCGAAAGTTTATTGCAAGCTGCAAATTTTATCGAAACTCTTGAGTCACGACAAGGACTAAAAGCCTCATGTATTGAGGAAATTGCATATAGAAAAGGTTTTATTGATAAACAACAACTCGAAAAACTAATCCAACCACTTATAAAAAGTCAGTATGGTCAATATCTTTTAAAAGTTCTCAATGATGATTTCTTATTTTGAAAATTATGAAATTAATACAAACTGAATTAGATGGACTATTAATAATTGAGCCAAAAGTTTATAGCGATTCACGAGGTTATTTTTTTGAGTCTTGGCGTGAAGATTTTTTTAAAAATATAGAAATAAATTTTATCCCTGTTCAGCAAAATGAATCCGGTTCAGCTTTTGGTGTAGTTAGGGGGCTACATTATCAGTTAAATCCTTATGCTCAGGCAAAACTCGTCAGAGTAGTTTATGGCAAAGTGCTTGACGTAGCTGTGGATTTACGTAAAAATTCTAAAACTTTCGGTAAATATTTTTCAGTTGAATTAAGTTCCGAAAACAAAAGACAGTTTTTTATTCCGGCAGGTTTTGCTCACGGATTTTCGGTTTTGTCGGATTTTGCTATTTTTTCTTATATGTGTGATAATTACTACAATGCAGAATTCGAACGTGGGATAGCATATAATGATCCGGTTCTTAATATTGATTGGAAGATTCCCGTAGAAAAAATGATTATTTCTCAGAAAGATCTTAATAATCCTACATTTCAACTTGCAGAAAAGAATTTTTAATAAATGAAAAAAATTATTGTTACCGGATCAAGAGGTCAGTTAGGTAGTGAAATTATTATTCGCCAACAATACATTCAGGATGCTGATTTTATTTTTACCGATGTAGAAACCTTGAATATTGTTGAACATGATAATCTAAAAGATTTTTTCGAAAAAAACAATCCAGATCTTGTTATAAATTGTGCTGCTTATACTGCAGTTGATAAGGCTGAGGATGATTTTGAGAATGCTTATAGTATTAATGCAATCGGGGCAAAAAATATTTCTGAAATTTGTAAAAAGCATAATATTCCATTGATTCATATTTCTACAGATTACGTATTTGACGGTACCAAAAATCTTCCATATCATGAAGAAGATACTGTAAACCCATTGTCTGTTTATGGTAAAACAAAATTACAAGGTGAAATATTCATTCAGGATTCCGGAGCTAATTATGTTATTATTCGAACATCGTGGTTATATAGTGAGTTTGGAAATAATTTTGTAAAAACAATACTAAGAATTTCGAGGGAAAAAGAATTTCTAAAAGTTGTTAATGATCAAATTGGAAATCCCACTTATGCAGGTGATCTGGCAGAAGTAATTTTGATAATTGCAAAAAAATACCTATCAGATGAATTTTTTAAATTTGGAATATATCATTATTCAAACGAAGGACAATGCTCCTGGTATGAATTTGCTTGTGAAATATTAAAAATAAAATCAATAAATACTCCTGTTTATCCGGTCGGCAGTTCTGAATTCCCAAGCAAAGTAAATCGTCCAAAATATAGTGTCTTAGACAAAACTAAGATTAAAAATGCATTTCAACTACAAATAAACGATTGGAGAACTTCGCTCGAAAAATGTCTTCAAAAGTTGCAATAAGTTTTATTCAACCAAATTATCTAGCACATGTTTAATTAAATTTTTAACTGCCGGTTTATAATCTTTACTGTATTTTTTTGCATATCTGTTCGCTATAATAACACAAACAGTTGCAGCTTGATGCCCAAGCAGAGCCGAAAGTCCGAATAAAGCAGAACTTTCCATTTCGTAGTTAGTTATTCGCTTATCATTATATCTGAAACTTCTGATTTTGTCATTTATTTCAGGATCTTGAATTTGAAGTCTCAACACTCTTCCCTGAGGACCATAAAAACCTGGAGCAGAAATTGTAATACCACGCTGAATCCCTTTGCCTATTTTTTCCGACAATTCTTTTGAAGATTTTACAAAATACGGAGAAGTGAGTAATGGATTCCAATTTGTATGATTCTTAAAAGCATTTTCCATTTCGGTATTGCAAACAGAATTGCGATTTGCATAAAAATTCAAGAGTCCATCGAAGCCAACAGCCATTTCCGATAATAAGAAAGAGTCTACTTCAATATCTTCATGTAAGGCTCCGCTTGTCCCAATGCGAATGAAGTTTAGGATTGTTTTTTTTTCTTTTATGATTCTATTATGTAGGTCGATATTTACTAATGCATCCAATTCGTTTAAAACAATATCAATATTGTCTGTTCCTATTCCTGTAGCTATTACTGAAATCCTTTTTCCTTTGTAAGTACCTGTGTGAGTTATAAATTCTCTGTTACTAATAACATGCTCAACTTTATCAAAAAAATCAGAAATCATTGCTACTCTGCCAGGGTCACCTACTAAAATTATGTCTTTAGCAATATGTTCCGGTTTTAATTTTAAATGGAAAATACTTCCATCACTATTAATAATTAATTCCGATTCTCCAATTTTATTCATAATCAAAAAATTTTATTATTTTTGTAAAATTAGAAAAAAATACCAGATGTTTAAGAAAAAAATTTTAGTACCGACAAATTTCTCGGAGCTTTCTGAGATTGCTTTTAAACAAAGCCTTCTTTTTAGTCATAATATTGGCTTTGAAGTTGTTTTACTACATGTTGTGCCGGATCTTAAGGATAAAGATTTGGATATTGATTTAGTTCAGAACGCGATTATTAAAATGATTGATAAATATCGTAGTCTCACAACAACCAAAACAATTTACCGAATAGAGGAAGGAAAAGTTTTGCAAAAAATTCTTGAAGTCGAAGAAGAAATTCAACCTTCTTATATTTTTTTAGGAACAGATCTTTCAATGAAGTTAATATCTTCCAAAACACTAAAATTGATTGATGAGGCAAAATGTCCGATAGTTATTTTTGGAAGAAATTATAATCGAACTGGTTGTCAAAATATTGTTTTACCTTTGGATCTTACTAAGGAAACTAAACAAAAAGTAAAGATTACACTTGATATAGCAAAATTATATAACTCAAATGTTCATATTATTTCTGCTGCAAATTTTGAGGATGAAATTGAAAGAGATAAATTAAAAAATCAAATCCTGTCTGTACAAGCAATATTTGAGAATGAAGGGATTAATTGTTTTACTAAACTCATAAAAACCAAAGATGATATTGAAGTTATGGCAAATGCCATAAATGATTATGCCGATGACGTGCAGGCTGATTTAATTGTTATAATGACCAGACAGGAAACTAAGTTGCAACAATTTTTTGTTGGAAGTATGGCAACTAAATTAATTAAAAAATCAAAAGTCCCTGTTTTGTGTGTAAGTCCAAAAAAGTAATACAAATTAAAAATTTAATTTATGAATAATCAGAAGTATAAGAAACTTATTTTTGTCGCAGCTGTGCTGTTAGTGCTTTTAATAATTTTTGGCAGTTCAATGTTTTATATTGTTAAACCTGGCGAACGAGCAATAATTTTTCGCCCTTTTAGTAGTGGCTTGGACACAACCAATATCTATCAACCAGGTTTTCATATTGTTGCACCTTGGAATGATTTTATTGTTTATGTTATTAAAGAGCGTAAAACAGATGAGGTTTTAGATGTGCTTGATAAAAATGGATTATCAATAAATGTAGATGTTTCTGTTAGATTTAACCCTACTCCGAATAAACTGCCTTTCCTGCATCAGCAATTTGGTGAAGATTATGTAAATCAATTAGTTATTCCTGAATTAAGATCTATCGTTCGACAGGTTCTAGGAAGATATACTGCCGAAGAAATTTATTCAACTAAACGAGCTCAAGTTGAACGCGAAATTATAAATGAAACTACACAAAAATTAAAAGATAATTATGTTGAAACACGTGCTGTTTTAATCCGTTCTATTAATTTGCCCCCTCAAATTAAAAATGCCATTGAAACTAAATTACAACAAGAGCAAGAAGCTTTAGCATATCAATTTAGAATTCAAAAAGAACAGCAGGAAGCTGAACGTAAACGTATAGAAGCCGAAGGGGTAGCTAAAGCAAATAATATTATAAATAGTAGTTTGACTCCTAACCTTTTGAAAATGAGAGGTATTGAAACGACACTTGAACTCTCTAAATCGAATAATTCTAAGGTTGTGATAATAGGAAGTGGAGAAAGCGGGTTGCCTATAATTTTAAATCAATAATTAGAAAATAATTTTTTATCAGCCGGCTTTGTCCGGCTTTTATTATCTCAATTCATCATTAATGTTTGAATACTAGAAGAAATATGTTGGTACCCAAACTAGTGTATCAAATAATCCCAAATTACGCATTAGAAAATGCATAATTTGCCTAAAGTCCGACATATTTGGGCGTTGAGGCTCTCGAAACGCCCTTATGATTGAACTTATCGGTGGGTGAGTGTAACCTAACCTAAACCCACACATTAAGGATTATTTCATAACTTTCCTTATGCTATATCCGAGTTTTATTGAAGTTTTGCTATTCGGTTTGGAGTGAATTTATCTTTTGTAGTATTTACTTTTCTTTTTTTTCGATAAATCGGGACTAACACGTAAACCTTTCTAAACCCATTGTCCTTGAGATTAAGATATATTTTAATCTCAAATCAGGATTGAAACCGCCGTTTAAAAAGAAAAGTAATAAAAAATTTCAGAAGGTGACAATAATTGTTTTAACAACAGGCAAATTATCTGCGATAAATTAAGGGGTATTTTTCTTAAACCAGCACCTATTTTTTTTTACTTTAAATTCAAATTTCGAGTTAGAAAATGCAAAAGTTGCCTGAAGATTGACAAAATAAAAATAAAAATATCCGGTGGTTTAGAGGTCTTTCAACCATCGGATATTATTAAGAGATAAAAAAAAGGCTGCTTTACAAGGCAGCCTTTTTTTATTTTTTGAGGTTTATCTTAAAACATTAATTTTATGATTTTCTCCATTTACATTTAAAATATAAGTGCCGTTAGATAAATCAGAAATATCAATTATTTCGGTTTCGTTTGCATTTTCGATTTTTCTTACAACAGCACCGTTTATTGAAGAAACTGTAATATCGAAACCTTTGGCATTTTTAACAGCTACAAATTCATTTGCAGGATTTGGATAAACTGAAATTTTAGCATTAACTTCGTTGTTGATTGAAGATGGATCTTCATAATATAATGAGAAAGCATCAACTTTAATGTAACTTCCGGCAGTTAATGTTCCGATATCTTCACCTTGGAAGATTCCAACCCCTGAACTTGTTACTATTAAAATTGCACTATCAGAAGGATATGATTGCAAAATTTCAATTGGTGAAACAAATTCTTGCCAATCGTTTGTTAATTCATTTGCTCCTAGCAAAAATCCTCCGGTGGCAACAACTTCTCCTGCTTTCCATGCTTGGAACATTACAATTGCAGAATCTTGATTTTGCATAAGTCCTTTTGCATAAAATCTAATTCTATTAACGGTTTGAGTATATTCTTCCCCTTGTACCAATCCACTCATTGAAACATTTCCCACAAGAGCTACTCCTCCTATAAGTGTATCATTTAATCCAAGAACAGCATTAGTGGTAACGTTACTTTCTACATGTAAACAATACTCTCCAGTATAAGCACCTGTACTTTGATTTGCTGAAGGATTTCCTGATATAACCACCCATCCGTTTGGTCTTAAATCTGACCATAAATATGGAATGTGTTGCGACCATTCAGCAAAAGTCGCTGCATTGTCAATACCTGTTCCTTTTGCATCCTGATTAAAATCAGCAGGTTTTAATTGTTCTACATAACTTACAATTTCTGGCCTTAATCTAAAATCAGCAAAATTGTAGCTTTGTGCGTTCAATGCGCAAGCAAATCCTAAAAACATTACGACGAATAGTAGATTTTTTTTCATAGCTTCTAATTTTAATAGTTTAATAAATTTTTCAAAATTCACGCAAATATAAAAATTATTAATTATTAGCAAAAAATTTTTTATTTTAAATATCTTTTTTTACATAAAACACTTTGAAATTTCATTTTAAAAACGCCCCAAATTGCTTCTCCCACAATACTTCCACTCATTTTTGATGTTCCTTTGCGACGATCGGTAAATATTATACTTATTTCTTCAATTTTAAATCTATTCAGATAAGCCTTAAATTTCATTTCAATTTGAAAAGCATAGCCTATCATTTTTATATTGTCAAGGTTAATTGTTTCTAAAACTTTTCTATGGTAGCAAACAAATCCGGCTGTTGTATCGGTAAGTTTCATTCCTGTAATAAATCTAACGTATTTGGATGCAAAATATGATAACAATATTCTGCTCATTGGCCAATTAACCACATTTATTCCTGTTTTATATCTTGATCCAACAGCTACATCTGCTCCTTTAACACAGGCTTCATGAAGACGTATAAGATCATCAGGATTATGCGAAAAGTCTGCATCCATTTCATATATGTACTTGTAGCCTTGAGCTAAACTCCATTTAAATCCTTCGATATACGCAGTTCCAAGTCCAAGTTTTCCCTGTCTTTCAAGAATGAAAATTCTTTCGGGATATTTCTCAATTAGTTCTTTAACAATCTGGGCAGTACCATCCGGAGAATTATCGTCAACAATCAATATGTCAAAAATCTCTTTTAAGTTTAAAACATATAAAATTATATCCCTGATGTTTTCCTTTTCGTTATAGGTTGGGATTATTACAATATTTTCTTTATCTGTTTTCACATTATAAAATTTGTGCGTTGCGAATATAAGAATATTTAATTAATAAGTAGAGATATTGTTAAAATAATTGGTGATAAAATAAAATCAAATTTGTAAATATCAGTAAATCAATGCATTGTAAAAAAATAAAAATTTTTTACAAAAAAGTTTAAAAAAGTTTTGGATGGAATAAAAAAAGCTA
>LUZK01000139.1 GCA_001603595.1 Bacteroidales bacterium Bact_19 | reverse complement strand
CTTTTGTGCCTTGTGTATTAACAATGAATCCAAGATCATCGCTTTTGGTATTTATGGGATAGCCCATATTAACAGGTTGCGTCCATATGCTATCTCTGAATTTTGAAAAGAAAATATCATATCCTCCGAGTCCGGGATGTCCATCCGAAGAAAAATACAGAGTTTGCGAATCAGAATGGATAAAAGGAGATTTTTCGTTTCCGGGAGTATTTATCGGAGGTCCCAGATTTTTTGCTTTAGACCAAGTACCATCGTGTTTTTTTGTAGAATACCAGATATCTGATGTGGGATTGTTAGGGTCGAAACCGACATTCCCGGGACGAATTGATGCAAAATACAGAGTTTTTCCGTCAGCAGAAATAGACGGTTGTGATTCCCATGAGTTTATCCCATTGATTTCCGGGCCGAGACGTATAAGTTCCGACCAATTATTTCCTCGCTTAACAGAATAATAAATATCACAATTATCATAATCCCGACTTACAAATTCACATATAGTGATGTATAAAATGCTGTTGTCAATAGTTATTGAAGCTGCTCCCTGATTTTTGCCTGTATTGAACGGAAAGGGCATTGGTACAGTATTTGAAAACTTTAATCCTGAATCATCGCTTGATGTTGCCATTGTAAACTCTTCGGTAAATTTGTCCACATAAACTGAGTTTAGGTCTTTCTTCATATATGCTTTGGTGAAGAAAGCAATACTTCCGTCAGGCGAAATTACCGGCAAATAGTCGTCATTTACAGTTGATAATCCTTCAACGACAACCGGATTAAATGGAACAGGAGAGTTAACTAAGTTTAAATATGTATTTATGTAATTGTAAGTGTTTTGGGCATCTTTGTAGTTTTTGGAATTTTTATCTGCATTGTTCAGATAATCATTCAAGTATTTCATTGCTTTCTGATTTTCGTCGCGATTAAAATAGTATTTCCCCAGAATGTAATTAAATTCATATTTGTTAAATTGCGAACAGGAAGCAACAATGTTTTCTAAACATCTAATGTATTTCTGAAATGAAATATTAGATAATTTAGGATTA
>LUZK01000044.1 GCA_001603595.1 Bacteroidales bacterium Bact_19 | reverse complement strand
GGTTTAAACAATAACTTAGAAACAAAACTGATAGAAAAATTAGTCTGAACATTTAAGAAAAATTTTTCACAAAAATATACTGACATTAAATTTATAAAATAATTTTTAATTTAAAATGTTTAAAATATTGTTAATTACAAAAAACATTTGTTAGTTTGTTAAAAAAAAGAAATATGTTACATGTAGTTTTAGGAGCAAGTCCCAATCCGCGAAGGTATTCGTATAAAGCAACAGAATTATTGGGAGCAAATGGATATAATGTATATCCTGTAGGAATAAGATCCGGTAAAATTGGAGAATACGAAATAATTCATGAGTTTCCAGAAAATCAAGAGATTCACACAATTACGATGTACCTATCGCCAGAAAATCAAGAACAGTATTACGAAAAAATTTACAAAAATTTACCGCGTAGAGTTATTTTCAATCCCGGAACTTACAATCCAGAATTTCAGCAAAAATTAAATCAAAAAGGTGTTATTACGGTAAATGATTGTACATTAATAATGGTTAATCAAGGGAGATATTAAAATACATTTGGAATTTTTTTGTTTTGAAAAATAAATTTCTAATTTTGTCACAATATTTTGCAAAAGATGATTGATTCTAATGTAAACGAAAATTTTCTTGATGTAAAAATACTTTTGGAATTTTTGAAAAGATATAAAAAAATTCTTATAATAATTTTTATTTTTTCAGCCATATTTTCTTCCGTATTTTGTTTATTCATACCTCCGGAATATAAATCTACAATAATATTATTCCCCACTTCGGGAGGCTCTGTCTCACAATCACTTATTACCGAGAGTCAACAAAAGAAAGACATTCTTAATTTTGGAGAAGAAGAGAATGTTGAACAGCTTATGCAGATGCTAATGTCATCTGAGATAAGAAATAAGATTATAAAGAATTTTAATCTCTTTAAACACTATAATATTGATCCTAAGTCAAAATATGCCAATACAAAACTTTATAAAAAGTATGAATCAAATATAAAAATCACGCGGACTAAATACATGTCAATACAAGTTGACGTAATAGACCGTGATCCGAAAATTGCAGCAGCCATTGCCAATTCAATTGCAGAAGCAGTTGACAGTTTATACGATAAGATTAGATATGAAAGAGCATATAAGTCTTTTTTGATAGTAGAAAAAGAATATGAACATCAAAAAGCAAAAATAAAGGCCATAGAAGATTCGCTGGCTGCATTAAGTAAACTTGGGGTAATTGAAGTAAAGACTCAAACCGAAATGTACAGCGAGCAACATGCAATAGCAATTGCTACAGGTAATCAAAAAGCAAAAGATGAGATTGAGAAGAAGCTTGAAATATTGGCAAAGTATGGCAGTACTCATCTGTTACTAAAAGAGCAACTCACAGAAGAAGTAAAAAGACTGGCTGTTGTTGAGGCAAAATATAAAGAAGCAAAAATAGATTTAGAAGCCAATTTACCAAATACATTTATAGTTAGCCCGGCAGAACCTGCAGACAAAAAATATTACCCGATATGCTGGTTAATAGTGAGTATTAGTGTTATTTCGACGCTAATATTAGCAGTATTTGTTTTAATTTTACTTGAAAAGTTTGTAAAAAAAAAAATATTTGAAAAAGAATTTTCACAATTAAAAAACGAGATAAAAAAAATTGAATTTGAATTACCTAAATACGAAGTTATGGAATCATATTTTAAAACAAAAAGCATCTTCGGATTAATATTAAAATGGAAATGGCATTTGATTGTTTTAATACTTGCAGCTGCAGGATTGGCTGCATTGTTTTCTTCACCAATGTTTATTAAACCAAAGTATCAATCAAGTGCAACGTTGTTTCCGGCAAATATTACGCCTGTATCCGACGAATCCGAAAGTGAACAGATGCTTGAATATTTGGAGTCAAATGAAATAAAATTCAGAGTAATTGAGGCATTTAATTTATGGGAACATTATAGTGTACAAAAAGATAATTCAAATTCAAAATGGAAAATTTTAAAACTTTATAACAGTAGTATAAATATCAGAAAAACACCCAACGAAGCCATTATCATTACTGCAACCGACACAGATCCGCAAATTGCTTCAGATATTGTAGATTCAATAATTAAGTACTATAATGATTTGGTCTTACGATTAAATATCGAAAAATCAAAAGAGATTGTTTCCATTTACAAAAAAGAATATGAAAAGAAACAAAGAGAGGTTGACAGTTTAGGTGAATTATTAAAGAAATTCCGTACGGATTACGGCTTACTCGACATGTCGGCACAAGTAGAAAAATACACAGAAGCTGTTTACTTAGGCAGAAGTTTGGATGAAGCTCGTGAAGTTTTGGGAAATTGGAAAAATTTTGGAGCTGAATATCAAAAGACCGATTCTCTATTTTATTTTGCCATCAAAGACCTTTACAAAAACAAAAATATTTATGAATCCTCACTACGTGATGCAAATAAATTTCAAACTTATGCACACGTAGTATCTAAACCTTTTCCTGCCGACCGAAAATCTTATCCCATACGTTGGTTAATTGTATTGATGTCTATGATTGGAGCTTTTGTTGCAGGATTGATTGTGATTGCAATTATTGAAAGTTCTAAAAAATCAGAATAAAATTGACACAAAAACAAAAAATAATAGTATTTTACATTATTGTAATTCTCTATGCAATAATTAACGGTTTAGTAATTTTTAAAACCGAATCCTATTATTTCAGTTTACTCCCGATAGTTTTAATTATTTTTTCCGCTTTGTTTTTTGCTCTTGATAAAGTATTGATATTAAGCGTATTATTAGTTCCACTTTCTATACCTTTAAAAAATTTTTTTCCGGATTTAGATTTTAATATTGATTTGCCAACCGAACCAATATTTGTATCAACACTATTAATATTTCTCCTGAAGCAATTACTTGAAAAAAATTATGATAAAAAAATCGCTACACATCCAATATCAATCCTATTATATTTTTATTTAGGATGGAAATTCATTACAGTGTTAACCAGCACAATGTTTTTTGTGTCGCTAAAACATTGGATTGCCTCTTTATGGTTTATTGTTCCTTTTTTCTTTATTCTTGTAATAATATTTAAAGATCAATCAAGAATAAATAAATTTTTATGGATGTATATTATCTCTTTGACTATAGTAATAACGATAACATTAATTAAGCATTCCGCCTACGGATTTGATCAAAAATCAGCAAACTGGATTATGAATCCTTTATACAATGATCATACCTCATATGGTGCTGCATTAGCAATGTATATTCCGATTTTGACAGGTTTTGTATTTAATAAAGAATTTAAAAGAAGTTTAAGAATTGTAAGTCTATTTCTCCTGATATACTTTACTCTGGCTTTAATATTATCTTACACACGTGCAGCATGGATTAGCTTAATAGGAGCTTTTGGTGTTTTTATCATTTTGAAATTCAAAATTAATTACAAAATTGTAATTGCCGGAATTCTGTTTGTAGGTATTTCGTTTTTTGCATTTCAGGACCAAATATTTTTTATGCTAGAGGGGAATAAACAGGATTCATCAACAGATTTCAAAGAACATGTACAATCCATTACTAATGTAGCGACTGATGCCTCAAATCTGGAAAGAATTAACAGATGGAATTGTGCTATAAGAATGTTTAAGGAAAAACCAATTTTTGGTTGGGGTCCGGGGACCTATCAGTTTCAGTATGCTCCATTCCAGTTCTCGTATGAAAAAACCATTATCAGTACAAATGCCGGCGATATGGGAAATGCCCATAGTGAATATCTGGGAGCCTTATCGGAACAAGGTATTTTTGGAATGTTGATTTTTATTATGATTTCTTTGACAACCTTTATTTATGCAGTAAAAAATTATAAACGTGCAAACTCATATTCATTAAAAATTATAACTGCCTCAACTATTACAGGACTATTTACATACATGATTCACGGCTTTATGAACAATTTTCTCGATATAGATAAAATAGCTGTTCCATATTGGGGATTTACGGCTATTATTGTTGCTGTTGATGTTTATTTAATCAACCAAAATAAAGAAAATTTAACCCACGCAAATCAAGAAAAATAAAACCATGAAAAAATCTTTCATTATGTTAATTCTTTTTGGAATATTTACTGTAAGTTGTAAAACATCCAAAGATTTCGATTCAATTAAAATAAAATACATTGATTCTTCAGTTCCACCTAAATATCAGAGGAGTTATACTTTTTTTGCAACAGAAAACAGTATTAGACTTACTGTTGATAGTTACGGAAATATTTTAAATGATACTACGATAACAATTACCAAAATTCAATTTAATGAAATCAGACAAACAGTAGAATCATCCAATTTAAAAATTCAAAAAGAGAAAAAAAATAACGGGTGCACAGGAGGAACAGCTCGTGAAATAGTTTTATTTAAAAATAATACAAAAGTTTTTGAAGGACATACATATTTCTGCGGAGGCACTACTTACGGAAATCTTTCCGGTGATATAGAATCAGTTTTTTCTAAATTTAAAAACTTATTTGACAATTTTGAACAGTATTTAAAGTAAAAAATTGCTGATTTTAACAACTTTCTTTGTATTTTTACGTCTAAGTTAAAGTATAAAATTTTAATTCATTAATTTTTTTCTTATGAGAAAGATAATATTATTATTTGCAATAATTCTGTTTTCGAATTTCTTAATCTCACAAATCACAAGTTATCCATGGTCAGAAGATTTTGAAAGTGCTTCAATACCATCTGGTTGGACACAGGAATTCGTAAACGGAAATGTTAATTGGCAATTTACATCCGGGAGTCCATCTGGAGCACCGTCAAATGCTTATTCCGGAACAAGAAATGCCTTTTTCGGGAGTCCAAGTTATGATAATCATCAAACTAAATTAATAACCCCATCGTTTGATTTAAGCTCATTAAATAGTCCGGTAATTTCGTTCTATCATATTCAAATACCCTGGGACACCGACCAGGATGAACTCAGAATCTATTACAAAATGGGAGAATCAGGAAGTTGGCAACTACTCCAGACATATACAACAGCAGTTAATAACTGGACATTAAGACAATTAAATTTACCTATCGGAGCAGAAGATGTTTATATTGCCTTTGAAGGCAAATCAGGATACGGCTACGGTGTTTGCATTGATAATGTTACTATTTATGACAATATTTTATGTCCGGCAGTATCAAATCTTCAGGTTCTTTACACTACAACAGAATCAGCATTTATTAACTGGACATCCGGAGGTTCAGAAAGCAACTGGGAAATTGAATATGGATTACAAGGACATACTATAGGAACAGGTACAGTAATACAAGCCTCATCTAAACCAATTTTGCTTGAAGGATTGACAAGTTCGGAAAATTACGAATTTTATGTACGTGCAAATTGTAATCCCGGCTTTAGTTCTTGGGTTGGACCAATGAGTTTTAGTACAATATGTTCCAGCATAATAAATTTTCCATATTCACAAGGATTTGAAAGTCCAAATGTTCCGGCAGCTTGTTGGGATGTAATATATGCAAATCCTTCTCCCCCATTCGGCAATTTAGTAACACACTCCACCGAATTTGCCTACGAAGAAACCAGAGCTCTGAAATTTTCGAGTGTTCAGGTTGGTGCTCCTTATAACCAATATTTAATAAGTCCACAATTCATTTTTTCTCAACCAATGAATTTGAATTTCAGATACCGAAAAAAAGGAACGGGAACTGAAATATTTGCAGTTGGAACATCCACAACAGGAACTAATATTACTGATTTTACCTGGACGGCAGATATTTACGTAACAGAATCGGGTTGGAAATATTACCACATTGATATTCCCGCAAATGTTAAATACATTGCTATTCAATACAAATCAATTTTTCAAAATTCCCTTTTTGTTGATGCTCTTCAACTAAAACAGGCAGAAGCTTGTTATGCTCCAATAGATTTATCGGTAAACAATATAACTTATAATTCAGCCGAAATAACATGGTCACCATTAAACGGAGAAACATCTTGGACAATAGAATACGGCAACTCCGGTTTTATTCCGGGTACTGGTACTCAAGTTATTGTTACTACAATCCCTGCAACTATTTCAGGATTAAATTATTCAACTCAGTATGATGTTTACGTTTATGCAAATTGTGGGGCAAACGGGAACAGTCCTGCATCACAAAAAATAAGTTTTACAACATTACATGCTTGCAACACAGTTCAAAACTTCTCTGTGAGCGGACAAACAAATTCGCAAATAAGTTTAAGTTGGATAGCTGAACCTCTCACAAGTTATGAAATAGAATACGGGCCACAAGGATTTTCTCTCGGAACTGGTACTGTAATAACAGGAATTTATTCCGGTAGCACGAATATTTCAGGGTTAAATCCCAATACAAAATATGACTTTTATATTAGAGCTTATTGTAATGAAACCTCCGCATATTCAAACTATTTAGGTCCGATAATGGGCAAAACGCATTTATGCTCAGACGGATGTTATTATACATTTCATTTGCAAGATTATTGGGGAGACGGTTGGGGTAATGTTTCACTCAAGATATTACAAAATGCACAGATAACAGATATTATAACTTTAAACGATGGATATAATACTCAGGAACAGATTTTTATTTGTGAAGGAGCAACAGTTCAAATAGTTTTAAACCAAGGAAGTTTTTCCGATGAATGCAGTTTTGAAATTTATTCAAACTACAATGTTCTTACTTACAAACAATTTGAAGAAACTCTGGGGTCATTACCTGACCAATCAATTCTTTTCAGTTTCGAAGGTTCTTGTTCCGAACCAAGTTGCTATCCACCAATAAACCTCGGATTTCAAAATTTAGGATATAATTCCGTTGATATAGTCTGGACACAAGGAGATAACGAAAACAAGTGGGTAGTAGAATATGGACTTTCAGGTTTTACTCCGGGTACAGGAACATTAATTTTCGACATAACTCAGAATAATTATCATTTAACTGGTTTAACACCGGGACAAACATATAATGTATATGTGTATTCTGATTGTCAGGGCGACGGATATAGTATTGCTGCTGGTCCTGTAATTTTTACTACTTATTCCTCACCATATCCGCTTGATTTTTGTGGGCTTAACATTCCTATTCCAGATAATTCATTTATTGACGTAGTTTTTGAAATTGAAGGTATAACTCCAACAACTCCCTATACAAATATTTTGTTTAAATCTGTTGAATTTGTAATTCAGCATCCATTTGTTGCAGATATTGATATGTTTCTTACTTCTCCTGCCGATATAACTGTTGAACTTTTATCGGATATCGGAGATAGCGGAGCTAATTTTGGCGACCCGACAACCTGTTCTTTCACGACAGAATTATCAACATATCCTGAAAACGGTCCGATAACTCTTGCAAGTGCTCCTTTTAATGGTGTTTATCAAGCAGAAGGAAATCTTAATAATTTCAATACAATAGCTAATTTTAATGGATTATGGAGATTAAGGGTTTTTGATGATGCTACTTTCTTTACCGGCAAACTACAATATTTCAACATAAATTTCATAGAAACATCCGCTGTTGTATTCAGTGAAAACACTTATTACGAAAGCCCGGCAAATGACGGTAGTATTGTTAATTCTATTTCAGTAAATTTATATAATTTGCAATTCTCGACCATAGGCTTTTTACAGGAAGGCCTTGATTTCACAATTACAGGACTCCCCTTTGGCCTAAGTTGTGAAGTAGAGGTTATTCAAAATGATAGTGCAATAATTCGATTGACAGGCAATGCTTTAAATCATGTTTATAATGTCAACAATATATCTTTTTCATTCACCGATAATGCTTTTATAACAGAATATTATGACTTAATAAACGGAAAATCAGCAATATTCAATATACAATTTTTTGCAATAAAAGACTTAAGTCTTGAAAATCAATCAAATCAAACATTTTGCTACACAAACAATAATATACACGTACCTTATTCCATAACAAATACCGGAGAAATTGAGATTTCATCAGGTACCCTAATTAATCTAAGTATTGAATATCCTGTGGGTTCGCCAATTTTAAATGAAAATATTATATTAACTCAAAATCTAAATGTCGGTCAAACCCTTACAGGAACAACAGCAAATACTCTAACCCTGACAAATACGGGAGAAAATATACTAAAGACCACTCTAAGTTTCGTCGGAGAAAATATTACAGATAATAATTCTACAGAAACTACTTATAACTTATATTACTATGAAATCAATTTTTCACAAGCTACAAATGATACAATAATTGTAAATGAATTTCCATTTTTGGTCTATACGAATGCTATATTCTATCCAACCGAAAGCGAAGAATTGCTTTATTATGAGTGGAACGGAATTCCGGGAATTGATAATATTGATGTTATAAATACCGGTTGGTTATATTTGTTTACTACATCTTCATATTGCAGCAGAACAGATTCTGTATATATTGACTACGTTTCAAAGCTTAACGAAGATATCTCAAAAATAAAGATTTATCCAAATCCTGCCCGTGATTTCATAAGCATTATTTCAAATAATCCAATTAATAAATTTGAGATTTACGATTCTCAAGGAAGACTGATATCAAAACAAAATATAAATTCTACAAAATTTGAAATAAACATAGAAACAATTAAAGAAGGAGTTTACTATATAATTGTTTTTGATGATAGTGAAAGAAAAGGAATATTTAGGTTTATAAAAATTTAGTTGTCATGATAAAGTTAAAGATATTTTTAATTTTGTTTTTGCAGACAATTTTTGTTGGTTCATTATTTTCTCAACAGCAAATATTGTTATCTAAAGACTACAACTCTTCAACGCAAATAACATATACACAACAAGAAGAATACTTCATTGCTGAAATCCTTTATGGAAATTCAAATCCCATTTTAAATCCTCAGTATGCGAGGAATTTAGTTCCGGAATTTTCATTCTTCAGTTTTGATTTGAATGAATCAGGAAGATTTCTTTTAGACATTTTTTTTAGAGATAGCATAAGAGGGGGTATAAATTTATTTATAAAAGAAAATGAAATTTATACAAGAATATACGAAACAAATTTTTACACGAATAACTTAAAAGTTCCTTTTAAAAATCCACAATTAGCAGGCACTAAAATTTATGCACAACTCTGGATAAATTCAGGAAACGTAAATAGAATTGCACATATAAAACTTAAAAATGAAGAATTATTAAACAATTCAACAAAAGCCTTAGAAGTAGATGTAAACACATACACGCCTCAACAACTGATTCAAGACATTTTTGTATCAGGATGTGTTGAAGCATTAAATGTACAATATACAGGACACCCACAATCAATAGGATATTTCACAAATGGAGAACCGGGATTAAGTTTTGGTTCCGGAATAGTTCTTTCAACCGGATATGCAGCAGGAGCTGCAGGACCAAATGATAATGATGCACTTTCAGGTATTATGGGAACAACTGGAGATGCTAATTTAACAGCAATTGCCGGTATTCCCACTTTTGATGCTGCAGTATTACAGTTTGACTTTATTCCGGCTTCAGATTTTGTATCATTTGAATATGTTTTTTCATCAGAAGAATATCCAGAATTTGCTCCACCAAATACATCTGCTTTTAATGATGTTTTTGCGTTTTTGGTAACCGGTGGACCAGAAGGATATTCAAATTTTAATATTGCCACATTACCAATAATTGGATTACCTGTAAGTATAAACAATGTAAATCCTGTAACAAATCCGGAATATTACGTGGATAACACAGGAGGTTTATTAATACAATATGACGGCATGACTGTAACACTTACAGCTGTGCTTGCTGTTACACAATGTGAGACTTATCACATGAAATTAGCTATTGCAGATGCCGGTGATAGGGCATATGATTCTGGCGTATTTTTAAAAGCTGGCAGTTTTAATTCCGGACCTTCGGTTGTTATGCAAAATGTAAGTAGTTGGGATCTTGAAAGAGTTATGTACGAAAATTGTACCAATCAACTTGTTTTTGCCAGAAGCGATGGTTCATCCATTGGAGAAGACATGACAGTTAATATAAATATTTCAGGTACAGCAACAAATGGAGTAGATTATACAAACTTAAACAATTCTTACATAATACCTGCTGGACAAGAATCCATAACCATTGATCTCGAAGCTTTCAGCGACGGAATTACAGAAGGAACCGAAACTTTAATCATTACTGTAATTAATGGTTGTCCCTGTAACTTACAAACTATTACAGACACTATATTTATAAAAGACCCTTTAATATTTACTCCAACAATATCCAATACCGGTCCAATTTGTGAAGGAGAATTTGCAACAATTTCAGTAAACATAAATCCGGCAATAGACACATTTTATGTTGCCTGGAGTAATGGTATTGTTGGCCCGCCATTTATAAATGTTAATCCAAATACTACAACAAACTATACTGCAACGATATACTATCCATGCGGATCAGAATCCTTAAACACTACACTTATTGTAAATCCGGTTCCGGTTTCCAATGCCTCCAATGGGGGCCCATATTGTGTAGGTGACGATATTTTCCTTTATTCTGAACAAGGAATTTCATACAGATGGAGAGGCCCGAATTTTTACACAAGTCTGCAACAAAATCCGGTTATACCTAATGCTCAATTATCAAACTCAGGAATTTACAGAGTTACAGTTACAAATGAATACGGATGTAGGGCAATTGATGAAACTAATGTTATAGTTAATCCTTTGCCCGATTTAGATTTAGATGCAAATACTCCGTTTTGTGAAGAAGACCCTATTACCTTTATTATAGATACTTTTTCCAATTATTTATACTGGGGTCCAAACGGATGGGCAAGCACCGACAGTTTTCCGACTGTAGGACCGGCAGCATTTAATCTCGTTGGATGGTATTATGTTATTGTAACTGATGAAAATGGGTGTCGTGCAATAGATTCAGTATATATTGATGTTAATCCGAAACCAACGGCAACAGCTTCATCTAATTCTCCAATCTGTGAAGGCGAAACGATAGAACTCTACGGAAATGGAGGTATTTCTTTTTCTTGGTCAGGTCCAGGAGGTTTTTCTTCAACAGACCAAAATCCTATAATCCCCAATGCCACACCTGCAAATAGCGGAACTTATACTTTAACTGTACAAAATGAATTTAATTGTACCGATAATAAATCAATAAATTACACTGTAATTCCTGAACCAGATGCAGGATTCACAAATCCAAGTCCATTATGTGAAAATGATGCCGATTTTATTCTAGTACCAAATAATCCGGGGGGAACATGGTCTGGAACAGGGATTTTAGACCCTAATACCGGATTATTCAGCCCTTCTACCGCAGGTATTGGAACACATGCCATTACTTATGAATACTTCGATGGTACTTGTTTAGGAATACAAACTGAAAACATTGTTGTTGATCAATATATTCCGGTAAGCCTTGTTCCTGCAGGTCCATTCTGCTCATCAGATCCATCCGTAAATTTAGTCAGTTCTGTTCCCGGAGGTAATTGGTCAGGAATTGGAATTACAGATTCTGCTAATGGAATTTTTGATCCCTTTGTTGCAGGTGGTGGAGATCATATTATAACATATACTTACATTAACGGAGGTTGCACCACTATTGAAACTATTACAATCCATGTAGATGCTGCCGTGGATGCTACTATTTCTCCTGCTGGTCCATTCTGTGAAACTAATGCTCCGGTTAACCTTTCAGCTGTTTCTCCGGGTGGAACTTGGGCTGGTACTGGTATTACTAATCCTGCAACAGGTACTTTCGATCCTGCTGTGGCCGGACCGGGAGTTCATCAAATTGATTATGTCGTTGTTAACGGCTCTTGCTCTGACAGCGACCAAATATTCAT
>LUZK01000043.1 GCA_001603595.1 Bacteroidales bacterium Bact_19 | reverse complement strand
GCTGTTTTGATTGGAAATATTGATCTATCCGGATCTAAACAAGTACCGGAAGGACATCCGATTGATGTAATGTTTAAGGAAAATGCAGAAATTAAAACTCTTGTGACCCAGATTTCATCATTAATAAAAGACATAAGAGAAAGCAAACAGTTAAACAATAACTCTATTTTTAAACTCAGGGGTTTTTACAATGCTCTTTTTGATGTTGATAAACATTACAAAAGAAAGGAATATTTAATTTTTCCTTTTCTTGAGCAATATGGAATAACCGGACCTCCGAAAGTAATGTGGGGAAAACAAGATGAAATCAGAGAACTCATCAAAGGTAGTATAGAAATTTTGCAAACAGAAGATATTACAATAGAAGAGTTTGTAGCGTCATCAGAAATAATTTTACTACCTGCGATAAATCAAGTAGTTGAAATGATAAAAAAAGAGGAAGAAATACTCTTTCCTATGGCTTTAGATAAATTAACTGAAGCAGAATGGTACGAAATAGAAAAACAATCGCTTGAAATAGGCTTCTGCCTATATGATCCTCCAAAAGCATGGAAACCTGAATGGGTACAAGAAGATAAACTCGCCGAAATGAATAAAATTGGAGGTAACATTCAATTGCCATCAGGAAATTTCTCGGTCGAAGAATTACTTGCAATATTAAACCATTTGCCAATTGATATTACATTTGTTGATAAGGATGATAAAGTTAAGTATTTTTCACAGGGTAAGGAAAGGATTTTCCAGCGAAACAGGGCTATACTTAACAGAGATGTACGATTATGCCACCCACCGGCAAGTGCCCACATTGTTGATAAAATAATCGATGATTTTAAGAGTGGGAAAGAAGACCGTGCTCCGTTTTGGATAAATATTGGAGGTAAAATGATTCACATAGAGTATTTTGCCTTACGCAACGAAAAAGGAGAATATTTAGGTACACTCGAAGTTTCTCAAAATATTCAAGTTTATAGAGATCTTGAAGGTGAACAAAGAATTTTATCATATTCAAAAAAATAAACCATGGAAAATCATAAATTAATTATTAGCCCAAAAACAAAAATTTTACAATTAATTGAAGCCTATCCACATCTTGAAGATGTTTTGATAGCTTATTTGCCTGAATTCAAAAAATTGAAAAATCCCATATTAAGAAAAACAGTAGCAAAAATTGCAACCCTACAGCAAGTCGCAGTTGTGGGAAATATAAAAGTAGAGGATTTAATAAATTTATTAAGAAAAGAAGTTGGGCAGGACACAATTGAATTGGCAGACGAGGTTAATTATAACACTATACAGCCCGATTGGTTTGACGAAAAAAAAATCTCAACCGAATTAGATGTCAGAGAAATGTTAAATGCAGGAGAACAACCTGTAAATAAAGTAATATCTGACTTGAATCATTTAAAAATTGATAAAATCTATAAAGTTATTGCTCCATTTGTTCCTGCACCATTAATAGATAAATCATTAAGCCTTGGATTTGACCATTGGATAAAAAAAGAAACGGAAGACTTGTTTATTATATATTTTAAAAAAACAAAAGAATAGCTCAACCGATAAACCTATATCAGGGGTAAAGTTTTTAGAATTTGGCGAAGATCTGTCTTCTTATCTCATCATAAAAAAGCATAACAAAATATTAAAACTTATTTTAAGATTGAAAATTAGGTGTAAATTTGTATTAGGATTAAATTTTAAACTGTAAAATTTTCTAAGGATATACATTCCTGCAAAAAATATGACAATAGATTATATTATGAATATTTTATATTCTTCAAAAGTTTTTATTATTTTGCTTCAAAATTTACTTTGTTTAAATTTGTTTTAATCGAATATGTTTGAATTGCTGCAAAGGTGTAATATCTTTAATAATTTTAGAGATATTAAAGAAATCGAAGATGTTTTTAACGGAATTTTTTATAACCTTAAAACTTACACAAAAGATGAAATTTTAGCTTATCAAGATGATGAGGTAAATTCATTGAAGATAATAATTGAAGGTACTGCACGCGGGGATATGACAAATTTTAACGGTAAATTAATTACCATTGAAGAAATCGAAAGTGTGAGGATGCTTGCACCTGCCTTTTTATTTGGAAAAAATTCAAAATATCCTGTTACTATAGTAGCTGCAACCGATGTTAAAATACTAAATATTCCAAAAAACGAATTTGTGAAGATGATGCACAATAGCGAAAAACTAATGATTAACTTCATGAATGAGTTATCCTCCAGGGCACAATTTCTTTCACAAAAAATAAAATTTCTTTCATTTCATGATATTAAGGCAAAATTTGCATACTATATTTTAAATCTCATTAAGAATAAGAATACAAATACTGTAAGGTTGCCAATTACTCAGGATAAGTTGGCGGAATTGTTCGGAGTTACTCGTCCCTCTTTGGCAAGAGCCATTCGTGAAATGCACAATGATAGAATAATTAATGCCAGAGCCAAAGAGATTGAAATTCTGGATTCTTATAGATTATATGATTTGATAAAATAATTTTTATCTTATAACAAAACATTTATTATCTTTATATAAATTTGGAGAGTAATACTTTAAGTCATGAAAAAGTCTGTATTATCTTTAGCATTTGTATTAATTTATTTTATTGCTTTTTCACAATTTTGGAAAGAAACAAAAAAAACAGTTGCTTTCGACCGTCATGTTGATGACTATCTTGGATGGAGTGTTTCAATAGATGGAGATTTTGCTGTTATTGGAATCCCATATCAGGATTATGACGAAAACGGACAAAACTATTTGCTTAATGCCGGAGCTGCTTACGTATATAAATTTGTTGATGGGGAATGGGTTTTTCATCAAAAATTAGTTTCAAATATAAGACGTTCTCAGGACAATTTCGGTTATTCTGTTTGTATTAAAGGAGATTACATTATTGTTGGAGCCACTAAAAATGCTTATGATTCCAATGAGCTTGATGCAAAGATAAATGCCGGAGCAGTATATGTTTTTAAAAATATTGCAGGTAATTGGATTTTTCAGCAGAAAATTGTTGCAAACGACAGACAAGCTCAAGACCAATTTGGTTATTCGGTAGCGATTGATGGTAATTATATTGTTGTGGGTGCAGTTTATCAGGATTTTGATAATGGGATGTTAGATGAAATTCAAGATGCAGGAGCAGCATATATATTTAAATACAATTCAGGTAATTGGACACAAATTAAAAAGCTTTTTTCAACCAATAGAAGTGTAAATGAATATTTTGGTAATGCAGTATCAATTGATGGCGAATATATTGTTGTTGGTTCATATTTTCATGATTATGATGCTTCAGGGAGTGTTTTTGTAAATAATTCCGGGGCAGCATTTGTTTATAAGAATAACAGTGATGCATGGAATCTTGTTGAAAAGCTGACAGTTTTGGACAGGCAAGAAAATGATTTATTTGGATGCTCGGTGGCAATAAGTGGAGATTATATTATTGCTGGGGCTTATGCTCACGATTATAATCTTACCGGCGGTGAATTTATGTCCGAGGCAGGAGCAGCTTATATTTTTAAAAACAATTTCGGAACATGGATACAACATCAAAAAATTATTGCTCCAAATCCGGATAGAGCAGCAGGCGACAGATTCGGTTTTTCAGTATCAATTTCTAATGGAATTATGGTGGTAGGAGCATATTTGCAAGAATATGATGATTATAATTCCGGAATTGATTATTATAATGCAGGAGCAGCATATATATTTAAAGAAAATTCAGGTAATTGGGAATACAAACAAAAAATTATAAATTCAGACAGAGAGGCACAAGATTATTTTGCTTATTCTGTTGGAATTTCGGGTGAGTACATAATATGCGGAGCCTATCAGGAAGCTCATAATGAAAATGGAGAAAATCCGTTATCAATGGCAGGTTCGGCTTATATCTTTTTTAATTCTCCGGATATTGCTGTTGTGAATCAAAGTTATGTAATCAATAATGGCGGTACTTTTGATTTCGGAGGTGTTTTATTTGGTGAAAGCTCCGGCAATTTAGAATTTCATATCGAAAACAATGGAGAAACTGATTTAATTTTGAAATCAAATCCGAAAATTACAATCAGTGGTTCTGATGCTTCAGAATTTTATCTAAATCAAACTGGAGTAATCTCACCGGTTACACCCGGAAATTATACCTCTTTCAGTATTTCTTTTAATCCTGCTACTCCCGGGGAGAAAAATGCTCAAATTTCTATTCTCAACAATGATCCGGAAAATAAAAATTATCTAATTAATTTGACCGGAATAGGAAATAAAATTCCACAAGTAATAACAAATTTTGATGAAATTCCCGTTAAAACTTATGGGGATGATTCTTTTGGAGTATCAGCAACAGCCAGTTCGGGGCTACCGGTAGTTTTTAGCAGTTCAAATCCTGCTATTGCCTCATGTAGTGGACCTAATGGTACAATAATAACCATTCATTCTGCAGGAACTTGCGAAATTTATGCAAATCAACCGGGAAATGAATTTTACGATGCTGCTCCCCAGATTTCACGAATACTTACAGTTAATAAAAAGGTAATAACAATTACTCCTTATGCACAAACCAAAATTTATGGTGATAGTGATCCTATATTTACTTATACAAATTCACCGGGACTTATGGCTGGAGATAGTTTCTCAGGAGCATTACAAAGAGAACCCGGAGAAAATGTAGGAATTTATTATATTACATTAGGTACCCTCTTTGCTGGAAATAATTATGAGCTTTTTCTTGAACCAGAAGTTTTTGAAATTATTCAAAGATCAATAATTGTAAATGTAGATCCTAATCAAAGTAAAATTTATCAATATTCAGATCCTGTATTTACATATACATATATAGGACAGCTTATTGGGGCTGATAATTTTACTGGAAGTTTATCCAGAGAATCAGGCGAAAATGTTGGTTATTATATTATTACACAGGGGAACCTAAGTCTGGGCACAAATTATCACATTATATTTAATTCACAAATGTTTCAAATATTTCCACGACAAATTGCCGTAACTGCGAATTCTGGAATTCAGAAAACTTATGGCATGCCAGATCCTACATTTGGTTATACTTTTAGCGGTTCTATTTATATGGGAGATGGTTTTACCGGTAGCTTGAGCAGAGAACCAGGTGAAAATGTTGGGACATATCCAATAACAATAGGGACATTAACACTTGGGCCAAATTATGAAATCACATTTAATTCAGCATTGTTTACAATTAATCCTAAATCATTAACAGTTGTTGTTTATCCAGGGCAAAATAAAATATATGGAGACGAAGATCCCGTTTTTAATTATTGGCTTATGGGAACACTGGAACCTGGAGATAGTTTTGGGGGACAACTGGGAAGAGAACCGGGCGAAAATATTGGATTTTATCAGATAAATATGGGAACTCTAACGGCTGGTCCGAATTATAACCTAAGTTTAAATTCCAATAACTTCGAAATAAAGAAAAGATACATTACAGTTAATGTAACTCCCGGTCAATCTAAACAATATGGAGATCCTGATCCGATATTTGAATTTACCACAAATATTCCAATAGCACCATGGGATAGTTTCACAGGACAATTGTCCAGAACTCCCGGCGAAAGTATCGGAAATTATCCTATAAACCAAGGTACATTATCTTTAAACTCAAATTATCAGATTGTTTTTAATTCTGAAAACTTTTCTATTACAAAAAGAAATTTACTTATAATTCCAGATCCAAATCAAGGAAAAGTTTATGGGGATGCAGATCCTGTTTTAACTTATACTTTTACAGGGGGATTAGTTGTCGGAGACAGTTTTTCGGGGAATCTTGCCAGAACCTGGGGTGAAGATGTCGGGGTTTATCCAATAAATCTTGGTACTTTGACTGTAAACTCTAATTATTTATTGATATTGCAACCTGAAAACTTTACTGTATATCACCGTCAGATAACAGTCATTCCTGATGAGGAATTACAAAAAGTTTACGGAGAGATTGATCCTGCAATAACTTATACTTATACGGGAGAAATCTTAGCTTCGGATAATTTTACCGGAAATTTACAACGAGAAAGCGGAGAAAATGTTGGCACTTACGCCATTACAATCGGGACTCTCGCGATAAATTCAAACTATAATATCTATTTGCTTCCGGCTAGTTTTGAAATTTTACCCCGACAAACAAATATTACAGCTTTACCGGGTCAGAATAAAATATATGGGGATTCAGATCCTGATGAATTTTCTTATTCTGTAACCCCACAAATTGCAGGCTGGGATAGTTTTACGGGTAAACTCCAACGTGTTCCTGGCGAAAGTGTAGGAACTTATCAAATACAACTAGGTAATTTAGCATTAAATTCGAATTATATTATTACATACGTACCTGCAGATTTTGAAATTCTTAAAAAAGAAATAAATGTTTATTGTGCTGAAAATCAATATAAAATCTATGGAGAAGGGGATCCTGCATATTTTGAATACAGCTATAGTCCGGAGCTTTCGTTTAATGACAGTTTTGAAGGAGAACTATCTCGAGAACCTGGTGAAAATGTCGGTTTTTATCAGATTCTGCAGGGGACATTACAATTGAATGAAAACTATGAAGTAAATTATAATCCCGCATATTTTGAAATTCGTAAAGCAGATCCTCAAATTTTCTGGGAAAATCCGCAGGATATTTATTATGGAACAGCATTGTCGGAGTTGCAGTTAAATGCAAGTGCTAATATTCCGGGAATTTTTGTTTACGATCCGGATTACGGAACCATACTGCCTGTTGGTGATAATCAGGAATTGAAAGCATACTTTTATCCACAAGATGAAACAAACTATAACAATGCTGAAGAGGTTGTGTATATTAATGTTTTATTTAACACAGCCTTGAATTCGGTTGTTAATAATAATTTGAACGTTTATCCTAATCCGGCAAAAGATTTTGTAAATGTTGATGCTTCAGAGAATGGGTTTACATACAGGATAATTGATATTCATGGAAAAATTAAAATAAGCGGCGAATCTCAAAGTGCATTATTCAAAATAGATTTATCTGAATTGGTGCCTGGAATTTATTATATCATTATAGATAATGAGACATTTAAAATTGTTAAAATATAAATTATTTGACTTATTTTTTCAGAAAAGGTTTTGTAATCATTTGGTGTGATTGATTATTTTCCCAATATTTTAGTAGAAAAAAAATATAATAATATTGAAAAAACGTAAGTTGTATTATAAATAAATAGGTTTTAACAAAATATTTACATTGAAAATTTGTTTAATAGATGTTGAATTATAATTTTGTAGAAACAAAAATAGAGAGATTATGTTAGTGTCAGATTATGTAAGAAAAGTGCAATCGTTTTTTTTGAAATATTCAGATGAGGAAGAAGCCAAAAGGATGAAAAGATTATTGAAGGATAAATATTCTTTTCTTGGTATAACAACTGCAAGGCGGAAGGAATTGTTTAAAATATTTTTTAATACTTTTCCAATTCCGAGCTATGATGATTCAAAGCATATAATACGAGAACTTTTTAATTTAACCGAGAGGGAATATCATTATTTCGGACTTGAACTTTTTTTGAAGCACAAAAAAAGATGGAGTCCAACAGATATTGTCTTTATTGAAGGTTTGATTTTGAATAAGCCATATTCAGATATTGTAGATTTTATAGCATTACATATTGTATCACAATTTTTCGAAAAGTATAGTAATTTAATGAAGCCAATCACAGAATCATGGAACAGTTCCAGGAGCATCTGGCTAAAGAGGACAGTAATTATTTTTCAGTTGCCTTACAAAGAAAAAATAAACATGGAGTTGTTCTCAAAGTATATTCTTGATAATGCCAGTATTGATGATGAGGCTATTCAGGAATCAATAGCCTGGGCATTGAGAGATTATTCAAAAATAGATCACAAATGGGTTCTGAGGTTTATAATTGATAATACCCTAGATCCAACAACTAAACGTGATGCCATAAAATGGATGGATGCAAAAGGATTAATAGAATAATATTAATTTGATGAAAAATTTAATATTTTGTTTGCTCGTATTATCGAGTAGTTTAATTTTTGGTCAGGAAAATAAAGACTTAAGAGATAATAAAAACAGAGCGGGAGATCACGAAAACGATCCCCGCCTTTTTCATTATGATGTTGGGTTTTATTGGCTCGATCTTAATCTGACAAATAATTCTCTAAACATTAGCGGAAATACAAAAATTTATTTGAATTTGCTGCCCGAATATGCTAATCAGTTGGTATTTGATTTTAAAAACAATATGACAGTTGATTCTGTAAAAATAAATGATATTATAGTTAGTTTCATCCATTCCAATGATTTAATCATAATTGATTATATACATCAATTTGATTTTAACGAAGATTATAATGTTGTAGCACAAATATTCTATCATGGTACTCCCTCAGACGGGTTATTTTACCGAACGAATTGGTATGATGTTGGGATTTATGAATTTGTTTATTCTCTTACAGAACCATACAGTGCGAAATACTGGTTTCCGTGTAAACAGGTAGTTTCCGATAAAGCTGATTCTTCGTATGTTTATGTTACTGTACCTCAAAATTTAAAAGTTGGGTCAAACGGGTTGCTAAAAGCAGAATATAATATTGGAGGCGGATTTAAGCGTATGGAATGGGAGTCTTCGTATCCGATAGCATATTATCTAATTTCTGTAGCCGTAGGCAAATATCAGGATTATTCTTTTAATGTTTATGTACCATCTTATGATACAAATATTTTTGTTCAAAATTATATACCTGATAATAGTCAATACCTAAGCAGTAATCAATGGAATATTAACCGTACTTCTGAAATGTTGATTATGTTAAGCGAAAAATGGGGTTTATATCCTCATGCTGGTGAAAAGTATGGTCATTGTATTGTTCCGCTGAATGGTGGAATGGAACATCAAACCATGACAACTCTTGGAAATTTTGATTTTCGGTTAGTTATTCATGAATTGTCTCATTCGTGGTTTGGTGATTTTGTTACATGTGCCAATTGGCAGGATATATGGATAAACGAAGGATTTGCAAGTTATGGTGAATACCTTGGCGAGGAGTTTATTCAACCAGAAGGATACGAAGACGGTTGGCTTGAAGAATGTCAAAATCTTGCAAAACAAAGGCCTCAGGGGTCAGTATATGTACCGTTTTGGAGTTTAAATGATGTAGGCAGAATATTTGATTATCGTCTTACCTATAAGAAAGGTGCCTGTTTGGTTCACATGATAAGATACATTATAAACGATGATGATGTTTTTTTCAGTGCTCTGAGAGAATTTTTACAGATATATGGCAACAGTAATGCTACAGGCGAGGATCTTAAACATGTTCTTGAAAATTATACGGGCATTGATTTGAACGATTTTTTTACTCAATGGTATTATGGTGAAGGCTATCCTCTTTATGAAGTAACATGGGGTCAGGCAGGGAATTCTCTTCTTATAAACATGAGCCAATCAACAACGGCTGAGGTAACGCCATTATTCACTATTCCAATGGACTTTAAAATTGTATATGAGGATAATAGTTTTGAAATAATACGTAAATCGGTTGACAACAATTTAATGAATTATGAAATTCCGGTAAGTCAAAATGTTGTAGATGTAATTCCAAATCCTCGAAAGGCTGTTCTGGCTGATATTACAATTGGTCAAGATTCTGATATGTTTTTAACTAATAGGAATAAGATGTTTATATATCCTAATCCGGCAAACGAATTTTTGCATCTAAGATTTTCGGATGAGGATGCAAATTTAATTGAAATTTATGACGGGAATGGTCAAATTGCCAAACGTATAAAATCGGAATTCAATACAATTAATATATCAGACTTAGATCAGGGAATTTATTTAGTAAAAGTATATTTCAGCAATTCTGTTGTAAATGAAAAACTTACAGTAATAAAATAATTATCTTTTATAGATATTGTAATCTGTAAGATCTTCGATATCAAGCATTTCGTAACGATTTACTTTCAGCCAGTATTTTTCGATAGAAATTTGTCGAAGATTTTTCCAATATAGTTCTGATTCCAAACCATATTTAGAAATAAGTTCTCCTACATCTTTTCTAATATTTTGGGTAATTTCTTGTTTTATTGAGAATTTAATAGTACGCCCTTTGTATTTGACTATTGCCGATGGGAAATATTCTTCAACAGTATCAACTAAAATTGTACCATAACCTAAAGTAGAGCCTGTACCAACCTGTAATCCGTCATTAAAACAGCTTATCGGAGGATTTAATCCTGCCATAGAAATTATTTCTATTTCATCGAGTCCTATGTGTAGATATTCCATAATTCTAAGTCCTGTTTTAGCTCCCAGGATGGAGTAAATTCCCATGTGAGAGTGAAATTCGGAGGTGATCGCAACTATTTTAAATTCTGCATAACCATATGTCTTGAGGATTTGTTCAGCAAAAACATTTATGTCGTTTGTAACCATCGGCCCGGACGTTGGAATTTCATTAAAAACAATTCCTTGGTCTGGCTTGTCGGAGTTTAGTATTGTAGTAACAAGGACATCTAGAAAATTTCCCGGCTTAGGTTTTACATCTCTCAAATGATTAGGCGATATTTTCTCGTCGAAAACAGAAGGATACAATAAATATAAAACTGTTAGTTCGTCCCAATAATTTAAGGTGTATTTGGAGTCTTTGAAAAACTTAACAAACATATTTGCATAAGGAGAGTTAATTTCGGAGCATAATTCAAAAAAATTATCATCATATTTATAATCTAAGTTATGAATAATTTTAATTGGAGCATGATTATTTAACAAAAATTCAAAAGATTTACGATTTTCTTCATAGTTAAATCCCGAAACTTTGTTGTCCTCGTAATTTGCGTACCATAGAATCATTTCAATTTTTTGTGCAGATTGAGGATATTTTCTTATTAATTCTTCGATATTTGAAAGTGGCCCCAGAGCAATTATTATGTTGGGACGCTTAGAGTTTGAAAGTGTAAAATTCATAAGTTCAACCGCATCGAAAAACTTTTTGTCTTCAGCTTTCCCGAAAACTTTTTCCCAGATAGGTAAAGCATGATCTCTATATTTTTTTGAGGCTTTAAAGCTTTGTCCTTTGCCAATTGGTATTCCCTCGTGATGATATTCTTTAATTAACAATTCAAGGTAATATGAGGTTTGATAAGGCTCCAGGACACCGTCAACGCTTGTAATGGCATTAATGTTGAAATCTCTGCTTGCCAAAAATAAACTTACAGCACGGAAATCATCCAAACCTCCATCTGTATCAATTATTACATTGTATAAAGCTCTTTTGTGCGAAAATAATGGATTGAAAATTGAAGTAATAATAATAGTGATACAAATAAAAAACAATTTTATACGCATAAAGATTTTTTTTACAAATTAACATTAAAAATTTAAAAATCTTCTATTGAGATGAAAAAATTTTATAAAGTCGAATTTGTGAAATTTTGATTTTGGGGGTTGTATAGAAAAAAAATCAGAATGCGACAATAAACTCATTAAGCTTTAGGCACATATTTAAGATAATTTATAAAGCATTTTATAAGTTATTCCCTCATTTCTCAAAAGTTTCTCCACAACAATCAAAATATATAACCAACATACTAACTGATTAACTAAAACATTTGTTAAGGTAAGATTTAATTTAAAACGCCGTGTTCTATCAATACTTTGATTCCAAGAATTATTAGTACAATTCCTCCGATAATTTCTGCGGGAAAATTATTGAAATACTTACAAATAAATTTACCTCCAAATAAACCAAAGCAAGAGAACAAAAAAGTTATAATAAAAATCAGTGTTGTAGTAAGTATTATATTATATCCTGCAAGAGAAATTCCTATGCCGACTATCCCTGCATCAATGCTCGTAGCTATTCCCAATCCAGTTACAATATAAAAATTGTTCATATTTATTGTGCTTCTTTTTGTACAACCTTTATTTTTAATTCCTTCAATTAGCATTTTTCCTCCTATTATAACTAAAAGAGAAAAGGCAATCCAGTGGTCAAATTCAGAAATTAATTTTTCAAGACCTATCCCGAGAAAATATCCGATTAAGATTCCCAGTGCCTGAATGAATCCCATTGTGAAAGCAAAACGATAATAAATAAACTTAATCTTATACCTGTCGGTTAGACCAGCCGTCATTGAAACGGCAAATGTATCCATTGAAAGTCCTACGGCAAGAACAAAAATTGTTAATATATCCAACATAAGAAAACTTTAAGTCTACAAATGTATATTTAATTTTTAAAAACTATTTTTGAGCTTGAAAAAATTTTAAAAACAAATGATATTGAGTGGCTTTTAAACATAATTAACAATTAGTAGGAGACATTTACCAATAGAAAAGCAAAATGAAAATATTGTCGAGGACAATACAGATGATGTTAATTTTGACAAAGTTTACAGCATTAAGAATAAAATAAATCATATTATAAATATAAATTGTAGGAGGAATTTGCGTAAGGGTGGAATAGAGGGTAGGTAGGATTAGAATGGTGAATTTGTATATTATAAACAATTAAAAAATGAATCCAAAAACTTAAAAAATTAAACGTGATCCTTTCCTTCTAGGAATTGTGAACTTGCCAATTACGGAATGTCCTCATTGCGGGAGCAAACATTTTATCAAGTTTGGAAAGTATGTAAATGTTTCAAGATATAGATGTAAAGAATGTCGTCGCACGTTTATTCCGACAAGTGGGAGTTGTATTCATTACATAAATAAAAAAGAGAAGTTTCTGAGATTATTTGATATGTTCAATAGTGGTGAAGTATTAACCTTAAAGAATATTGCTAAAAAATTCAACATTAATATTTTAACTGCATTTGATTGGCGGCATAAGATTTTTTTAGCAATGCAATTAGTCAAGCAAGATTACGAATCAGTAACGATAGCAAATAAAGTTGTATTTAATTTTAACGAAAAAGGTCGTAAGAGTGTGTCCGTAAGACGAGGAAAAATTAAACAAAGAGTTAATTTGTGTTCTATTACAGATAGCAGATTGACAGAGTTTAAGTTTATTAACATCGGAGACAGTATAAGAAAAGATTTTCACCTACGATTTGCCGGTAGAGTTCGGGATAAAGCAATATTATTTTTTAAGGATGATGAGAATATTTTAATTTACGATATCAAACATTTAGTTAAAGAGAAAAATAGTACTTTAAAAATCAAGAGATTAGAGAAAAGATTGAAAATACACAAATACAAATCAGAAGAATTCAAAGTTTTTATAAATAGGTTTATGCGTGGAGTATCCACGAAGTATTTGCAGGTATATGCAAATTTTTATTCTTTTCTGCAAAGTTTAAAATCTGTTCCGGATTACTTTAAACTTTTGGAGGTTAGACTGGCATGGATAAAATATTTAAAGATGGAGGAATTATATAAAGATTTCCTGAATAATAATTTTCCATCATATTCTGATTATTTTACGATAAAACGAAGATGGAGATCTAATAACAAACAGTTCAAGTTTGATTTTAACGAAAATTTAATTTTTAATTATACTTAACTGTTGACATATTTAAAAATGTTTAATGGGGGATGTACAGTGTTTCTCGCACACTTTGATAGTTATATTAATGCTTTAACAGAGAATTATTTTATGACCAATATTTTTTGCCTTGTAAATTCTTCGGTAGTATATATGTTCAAATAATAAACTGCAGGTTGCATATCAAAGACATTTATTGATGCATTGAGAGCATTTACTTTTACGGAATATAAAATTTGGCCTGTAGTTGTTACTATTTCGATTCGGGTTATAAGTTTTTCTTTCGAGTTAATATGAATAAAATCTTTTGCGGGAATAGGGCTTATTAAAATTTGCGAATTTTCTATTTGAGTTGTAATTGTGCTTGAGGAATTAACTGTTATATAATCTTCGATTGTTTTGGTGTTTTGACCGCAAATATTATTGTAAGCGGTTAGATATACAGTAAAGGAACCTGCAATTTGATACTGATGACTCGGATTTGCGTCTAGTGAGAAATTTCCATCACCAAAATCCCAATAATAGTAATCAGCATTTTGAGAGTTATTTACAAAATAAGCAATTGCGTTTGGTAGATAAAGAGCAGTTTCCGTAGCATAAAAATCTGCTAAAGGAGAATTTGAGTGAACTACAGAAATTTGTTTGCAATTAGAAACACCACATTGATTTTCCCATCTTCCGAAAAAAGTAGTATTTTGATTTGGTTGAATTATTAGATTATTTCCTGTTCCAATAATATTTCCGCCACATTCATCATTATACCAAACAAAATTTGTCCCATAGCCTCCGACAAAACTTAGCATGGTGCTTCCGTCATCACAAATTTGTTGAGGATTAGCAAAGATAGAAACTGCTTCTTCAGGATTTTGAATCATAAAAATTCCTATCTGACTACATTCCGAATAACCGCAAGAGTTTTCCCATCTCCCGAAATAAACAGTGTTTTGGGTGGGTTGAACGACAAAGTTATTTCCCGTACCAATTAAATTTTCGCCGCAATTATCAGTGTACCAGTAAAAGTTATCTCCGCTACCACCTGTAAAACTAAGTATAGTTGAATTATTCGAGCAAACTTGTTGAGGTTGAGCCGAAATTGTTTCTGCATTTTCAGGATAATTCATTACTGAGATATCAATTTGCATACAATCAGAATAGCCGCATTGATTTTCCCATCTTCCGAAATAAGTTGTTGATTGTGTGGGGGTTACAATAAAATTATTGCCTGTTCCGATTTGATTTGTCCCACAAGAATTTGCATACCACGCAAAATTATCCCCCGAACCACCTGTATAAGTCAAAGTTGTTGAATTTCCGGTACAAATAGATGTGTTTGATGCGTTTACAGATGTCGGATTTTGAGGAAGAGCTATTTGCGTAATTGTTATGTTGGCAGTCTGGACATCATTACCAAGGCTTCCAAATGCAGTAAGTTGCACCTGATATGTACCGGGTTGAAGAACAAATGATGGATTTGTCTCTGTACTTGAATAATTTTCAGGTCCTGTGATTTGCCATTGATAAGAACTTGCATTTACAGACTCATTGTAAAAGTATATTGGTGTTCCGGGGCAGACTGTTGTTTGGGAGTATGAAAATGCTGCAATAGTTAAATCTGCAGGGTTTATGTATAGAACTCCGTTGCTGGTATTAACATTAGATACTAGATTAACAATATTAGTTGCTCTTACTGATGTATAATATGTTGTACCTGAAACCAAATTAAGCCCTGATTGATAAAAAGAAAGGTTTGTGCCAACATCATTCCAGTCGATTACATTATTTGCTCCAGGTGTTGTTCCGACACAATATTCATATTTAGTTACATAAGAATTTGTTTCAATAGCCGGTCCCCAGTTTGCACTTAAAGATGTTCCGTTATAAGTAATGTCAATATCACTTCCAGCACCATCATTTACATAAAGAACTGCTTGTGGAGCTGTTCGGTCAATATTTATATATTTCGAATATAGATCGGAAAAGTTTCCTGTAAGATCTGTAATAATTGTATTTATTTGACAAGCAGGAATTGACGGGTTGGGGTTTTCATATCTAACTTCCGAATTTGTTCCAACACTTACATTTACAGTATTGGAGCGTGTTTTATAAACTTTAATGTCATCGTATTCTGCAACACAACCACCTGTTCTCAGCGAAATGGCAATGCCTGATGTAAGAGGATTAGGATCAGTCCAAGTTGAAACTAAAACATTATTCTGGTAAGCACTGATTACCCCTGTTTGCGGATTATAAATAACTTTGTAGTCGTACCAAACGTTAGCATCAACATTTGTGTCGTCATCAGTTTTTAAAACAATGCTGTTATCTGTGCAGCGATAAATTTGACATTTATTATCGTCAACTCTGAAATAAATCATGTACGCATTTCCTCGTTGGGAGAGTTCGGGTTGAGAGCAGAAGATATATAATCCTGCTCTACGGTTTGTTCCGCTACCGGATAATTTCATTTTCCAATGAAAAAGATAAATGTAATTTTCTTGTTGATTAATTGTAGCATAGATATTATTGTTGGATAGGCTTTCATCTGTTTGAGAAAGGGCTCCGTTATTTATAGTCCAGGTTCCGGAGAGGTTTGACCATTCCGGGTGGATAGTGGAATTAAAGTTGTCGTTAAAAAATCCGTAATTTCCGTTTGCTCTCCATTCTGAACCGTTAAAATCAAGAACTTGATAAAACTTTAGGTCAACAGCATCGTTATCGGTGTCATTAAATAGAACTGTAAAATTTTGTTTTTGCCAATCTTCAGCGATTATTTGTGTTTCGGGAGGAATATTATCCATTATACAAGACCATTCTCCTTTGAAACCTGATTTTACTGTAGCTCCATCTGTATAAACTTTTACTGTTAGGGTATTTCCGGTAGAAATTATTGTTCCCGGATTTCCCGTTGTGTTGCAGAATCTTCCTAAACTTGGAGATGCTGTGCTTGGCCCATCGAAAATTTCAACATAATCATAGTTGCAGGTAGTACCACTTCCGGCTTCTACATCAAATTCGGGAAAATTAAGGATTACTTTACTGGCTCCTGTGGGTGCAATAGTAAAATTATAATTTGAATTATTCAGATAGTCTTTATATGGTCCACCTAAATCATAAAATGTTCCGGAACAAGGCACGGTAGCACAGTCTGAAAATTTATCTCGAATTAAGTTCCAAAGTTGGGTGTATCCGTCATCATAACTAAGAGCCCAAATACCAATTCCGGCAATTCCCATCATATTAACGAAATCATACTTAATGCCAAGGCTTTCTTCATCATCAACAAAGCACTGTCTCCAATTTGATGAATAATACACGTAATATGGGCAAATTCCGGTATTATCCCATTGTTTGTTTGAGTAATTTCCAGAAGTATTGTCTTTTATTGTTTTGTATGTTCTACTACCTACGTAGCTTGTGGTACTTGAAGGCACAGTTGACGATGTTGTATTCCATTCCATACCATAATATGGTAAGCCGAGAACCAGTTTTTCTTTACTTATGCCTTGAGAAAGATAATAATTTACTGTTCGAGCAAGATTATAATTAAAAGTATTGAAAGTATAGAGAGGAGCGGTAGGTCCTGCAACTGAACTTCCGCTGTAGTAATAATCATAGCCCATGATAGTAAAATAATCTATGTGGGGATTTAATGCTACTTCATCAAAAACATCACTCCAATCAACAGCATATAAACACAAACTAACTTTAGACCCAGGGATTTGAGAGTGAAATTGAGTGCAAAGATTAATTACAAAATTATTAAAAGCAGTTTTTTGAGAACTTGGAACTCCTTCAAAATCAATGTTAACCCCATGAGCACCCCTGCTCTGAACAAGATTTATCAGGTTTGTTATTAGAGTTTGTTGTGCGCTTGAATTTGCGAAAAATGTTGCATGATCACTGAATAATGTAACACACAGGCTTACTCTTACTCCGTTTGCCAGAGCTTGAGTGACTGCATTGGCAGTAGCCCATCCATTAGTTGTGATAGCATTCCCGGTATTTGGATTTACCTCATAAGAGAAATAACAAAGATCACTTAATAAATTCCATTGATAATTTGCTTCTTTTCCATTCGCCCAGTATGGATGCCATCCGAAAACGATTTTCTGAATATTGCAAGTTTTTGAACTCTTAGAATCATTTATTGGTGTTGGAGTGTTTATTTTTTCAAAATAACTGTAATCATAACCAAGAGCTTCGTAATACTCACTTTCTAATTGATGAATTGACTTATGATTCTCGTTTTGTGAATAAACTTTAAAAAAAATCACAGAAATTAATGCGAATAAAAATGTCTTTCTCATAATTAAAAAATTGATTTCAATGTCTTTACAAATGTAATAAAAAAATTTTTTGGTAAGAAATTGCATTTATAAACTCTTGAGATATTTTAATCGAATTGATGAAATGTCTTTTTTTAGTTCCGGATTATTATAGCCTTTATTTTCAATTAGGTTAAAGTCCTTTTTTATTTTTTTGATGATGTCGTCATCTTTCAATGCAGATAATGTATTATTGATAATTTTCAAAATTTCGAAATGGTTTATTAAAACAGTATCATTAATGTTTTTGTCAGCGGTTGAATTTAGTCCCAAATAAAGAGTTTCGATCCAGATGCCGGATGCAAATAAAGCCGCTATTCCATATCGTTCTCTGTCGTTGAATAATTTTTTTCCTAAATTAAAAGCACTGTCTGTAATTATAAATATAGAATCTTTGTTGTACAAATTACGTTCAATAGCAGGTACTAGTTCATCGAAATTTTTATCGCTTATTGCAAGTTTTTCTGCTAATATTCGCAATGAATACATAAAATCCATACATTCCTGAACTCTTTGGAAGTAGCGAACATAGCCCAAATCAGCCGTAAACAATCCTGCAGCAAAAGCTGTCTCTTTTGAATTTAAATATTCATCAGCTGTATTTGGGTTTAATAGAATTTGCTGGTTGTATTTCAGGTTTTCGGTTTTTATAGTTTTTACAATGATGCCATAGTCGGGAATTTTTTGCAAAAAACTGTCGAGCTTCAAAGTGTCGTAAATAAACTCCACATCTGCAAAATCTTTTTTGATTTTTTTATATTCTGCTGAATTGTTACACGAAATTGTTATAATACTAAAAGCTAAAAGATAGTATAAAATCTTTTTCATAATCAGAACAAAGTCATTTGTTTATCGTCCGGATCGTTCTTTTTGTTCCGTTTTTTTTCGGATTTTGAAGCTGTGTTTTGTTTTTTTTCTTCGGCATTTTCAATGATCTCGAAATCAATGTCTTCTTCTGTTATACTTTCTATCACCTCAAAAGGAATATCATCGGGATTTTCAACTGAATTATTAAGTTCATTGTTTGAGATTTCCAAATTATCAATGCTATTTTCTTCTTCGGGATAGTTTTGTTCTACTTTATCGAGAGGATCATCAAAACTAATTTCTTTTACTTCAAAGGTAGTAAGTCTTTTCCCTCGAGCTTTAAATCCTTTTACTGCTATAAATTCTTCAGCATCAATAAATTCGGCTTCGCGTTTTTCGTGTTTGCCACCGAAAGTGATTTTTACTTGAGGATATTTATCGTCGCTAATATCAACCAGATAAGAACCTTCCATTTCGGAAAGAAAACTTTGTTCTTTTGATGATTCTTCAACTTGAAACCTTTTTAGATAAAAGGCGCTTTGTTCAGCATCGTAATGAATTGCAGTGTAAACTTTTTCCGGATCGAATTTTTCGATTATTAAAATATCATCTTCAAAATGGTTAGAGATATCAAAATTGCATGTTCTGAAATATCCTGATCTGGTTATTATCACAAGTTTATCATTACCTAAAAATTCTCCCAGATATCGGCCTCTTCCGTCGGTGTTTAGTCTCAGTACTTCGTCGTCGAACCAGATTTTCAATCCGCCTAGAGTAGATATCCCCTCTTCTTTAAGCGTAATTTTGTGGATATCATTTTTTGTTAAAATATTTCCCTGAGCATTACGACTTTTTATCAAAACATCTTTAAAGTCGACCTCAAATACAAGTTTTCGTATCTTTGGTTTAGGTTTCAGATAAACTTTAATGATTTCGGCTTCTCCATTTGGATTAGCAGTAAAATACAATATGCGGGAACCTTCAATTCCTTGAGTTATATCGTATTCTTTATCTCTTGTTATTCCGGTAACGGCAAAACGTTTAATAAACGAAACGCTTGTTTTTCCGTTTCGGTATACAACATTGTAAATTGTTCGGGAATCATTTTTTTTGAAAACATTCACATAAATAATGTCTTTACCGAAAAATGCTTTCTCGGATATTTTCGAAACAATGAACTTTCCGTCGCGTCTAAAAACAATAATATCGTCTATATCCGAACAATCGCAAACGTAAGTGTCCTTTTTAAGACCATAACCGACAAAACCTTCTTTATAATTCACATAAAGTTTTTCGTTTGCAATTACAACTTGAGTTGTATCAATGTTGTCAAAAGAACGTATTTCTGTTTTTCTTTCTCTTCCTTTTCCGTATTTTTCTTTTAGTCGGGCAAACCAGTCAATAGTATATTCGGTAAGATGATCGAGATGATAATCAACCTCTTTAATTTCCTCAAGGATTTTCGAAAGCTCTTCTTCGGCTTTAAAACTGTTGAAACGTAAAATACGTTTCATTTTTATTTCGAGGAGTTTCAATAAATCATCACGAATAATTTCGCGAGCGAGCACAAGTTTATGCTCGATTATTTTGGAGTAAATAAAATCCAGGGCGGCATCGGTTGAATCAGCGTTTTCGTAATTTTTTTCTTTATAAATTCTTTTCTCTATAAACCATTTTTCAAGCGACAATTGATGCCACATTTCCTGGAGTTCGTTTTTTCGAATCAATAATTCTTGTTGGAGTATTTTTTTTGTATTATCCACAGAAATTCTTAAAATATCGCTGACCCCCAAAAATTTCGGAGTATCATTATCAATGACGCAGGCGTAGGTAGCAATTGAGACTTCGCATTTTGTGAAGGCATAAAGAGCATCAATTGTTTTATCGGTTGATACACCTCCCGGAAGTTGTAGTATAATTTCTACATTTTCAGCTGTGTTATCATCAATTTTTTTTATTTGAATTTTCTTTTTGTCGTTGGCTGCAATGATTGAATCAATAACCGAACCGGTAGTTTCTCCGAAAGGGATTTCTCTGATGATAAGAGTTTTTTTGTCGGCTTTTTCGATTTTTGCTCTTACTTTTACTCTACCGCCGCGTTGTCCGTCGTTATATCTGTTAAAATCAGCAAGTCCACCTGTTGGAAAATCGGGATAAAGTTCAAAATCCTGGTTATTCAAATATGCTATTGCCGAATCAATAATTTCGTTAAAATTATGCGGAAGAATCTTAGAGGACAAACCTACAGCAATACCATCCAGTCCTAGTGCAAGCAGCAACGGAAATTTAACCGGTAAGGTAACCGGCTCTTTGTTTCTACCGTCATAAGAAGGTCGCCATTCTGTGGTTTTTGGATTAAATAAAACTTCCAATGCAAATTTTGAAAGCCTTGCTTCTATATATCTTGGAGCTGCTGCAGGATCACCTGTAAAAATGTTACCCCAATTTCCCTGACAATCAATAAGCAGGTCTTTTTGTCCCAGTTGAACCAATGCTTCGCCAATTGAAGCATCGCCGTGCGGATGATATTGCATGGTATGACCCACAATGTTAGCCACTTTGTTGTAGCGACCATCATCGAGTTGTTTCATTGAGTGCAAAATTCTTCGTTGAACAGGTTTTAACCCGTCAATAACATTTGGGACGGCTCTTTCAAGAATTACATAGGAAGCATAATCCAAAAACCATTCTTTATACATACCCGACAAACGAGTTGTTTTAGGTGTTTCCGGCTCATGAATTTCTGCCGGAATAAATTCTTCGTCATGGTTTTCCGGATTATTTTTATTGATGTTGTCCTCGTTCATTTTTTAATATCTTTCTTTTCTAAATTTCTTCGTCAACTTTTAGATTTGAAATAATAAAATCCTGACGTTCGGGCGTGTTTTTTCCCATATAAAACTCAAGTAATTTCGAAATTTGATCATATTTTGTCAAAGTAACGGGGTCAAGGCGTATATTTTTCCCTATGAATTCTTTAAACTCGTTTGGTGATATTTCTCCTAAACCTTTAAATCTTGTTATTTCCACATTATTTTTAAGTTTTTTTATAGCTTCTTCTTTTTCGATTTCATCGTAGCAATATATGGTTTCGGTTTTGTTACGAACTCTGAAAAGAGGTGTTTGTAAAATAAATAAATGCCCGTTCCGAATTAAATCAGGAAAAAACTGCAAAAAGAATGTTATTAGTAATAGTCTTATATGCATACCGTCAACATCGGCATCGGTCGCAATTACAACATTTCTATATCTCAGATTCTCGATACCTTCTTCTATGTTGAGAGCAGCCTGTAAAAGATTAAATTCTTCGTTTTCGTAAACCACTTTTTTGGTCATTCCGTAAGTGTTAAGTGGTTTCCCTTTAAGACTAAAAACAGCTTGAGTGTTAACATCTCTGGATTTTGTTATTGACCCACTTGCAGAGTCCCCCTCGGTAATGAAAATTGTGGTTTCAGACTTTCGTGGATCGTTGCTGTTGTAGTGTATTTTACAATCTCTGAGTTTTTTGTTGTGAAGACTGACTTTTTTTGCTCTTTCTTTAGCTATTTTTTGTATTCCTGCAATGGCCTTTCGGTCTTTTTCGGAAGCTAAAATCTTTTTCTGAATTACATCAGCCACGGATGGATTTTTATGGAGGTAATCATCCAATTTTTTCATAAAATCAAAAATGTAATTACGGATGCTTATACCTCCGGGTTCCATGTCTTTAGATCCCAGCTTTGTTTTGGTTTGTGATTCAAAAATCGGTTCAACAATTCTGATGCTTATTGCAGCAATAATACTTTGTCTGATATCTGAAGCGTCGTAGTCTTTTTTGTAAAAATCGCGTATAGTCTTTACAAAAGCTTCCCTAAACGCGGCAAGATGGGTTCCGCCTTGTGTTGTATGCTGACCATTAACAAAAGAAAAATACTCTTCGCTGTATTGGGTGCCGTGAGTTATTGCTATTTCAAAATCTGTGTCCTTAAGATGTATGGGCGGATATAATGGTTCTTCGTTAAGATTTTCCTGCAACAAATCCAACAACCCGTTTCGGGAATGAAATCTTATTCCGTTAAAGTTAATATTTAAACCGGTATTGAGGTATGTGTAATTCCTAAGCATATTTTCGATATACTCAAGAACAAAATTGTAATTTCCAAAAATTTCTTCGTCGGGAGTGAAAATTACCAGCGTACCATTTGAGGATTCGGTATTTATTAGTTCTGTCTCAGAAATTAATATTCCTTTTTTAAATTCTACAGTCTTTTTTTTGCCGTCTCTGTAAGTACTAATTTTAAAATACGAAGATAAAGCATTTACAGCTTTAATCCCAACGCCATTAAGCCCAACAGATTTTTGAAAAACTTTTGAATCATATTTTGCTCCAGTATTCATTTTTGAGGCTACGTCAACAAGTTTTCCGAAAGGAATACCTCTTCCGTAATCTCTAATGGTGATAGTTTTGTTTTCGAGTTTGATATCAATGCTTTTGCCAAATCCCATTGCAAATTCATCAACGGAGTTGTCAATAACTTCTTTGATTAAAATGTAAATTCCGTCGTCTCTGGATTTACCATCCCCGAGTTTCCCGATATACATACCCGGACGCCTGCGAATATGCTCTTCCCAATTAAGCGTCTGTATGCTATCCTCATTGTATGTTCCAATTATTTTTTCTGTATTTTCCATAACGAACGCAAAATTAGTTAATTATAGCACACTTGAATGTTTTTTAAGCAGTTAAATATTAACAATTTCAAGTTTAAAAGCTGAAAACTGTTTTTTTAGATTTTTTTTACATAATTTCGCAAAAAAAAGTCGTGGATTATTTATTTTTAATTTTAGGATTGGCTATACTTATAATTTCAGGAGACTTTCTGGTGAAAAATGCTATTGGATTGGCAAAATACTTTAAAGTTTCCGATTTTATAATTAGTGCCACTGTTATTGCAATTGGGACTTCACTCCCCGAGTTATTCGTTTCGGTTAATGCCGGAATAAATGGATTTGCAGATATTACTGTGGGAAATATTGTCGGAAGTAATATTGCAAATATTGGATTTGTGCTTGCGGTATCGGGTTTGATAATCGGGATTACTACTAACAGGGATTTTTTGATTCAAGATTTACTTATATTGATTTTTGTATCTTTATTGTTTGTTATTTTTTTGTCAGATCAAAAGTTAAACCGAATTGAAGGTGTAATTCTTTTGGTTTTATTCATAGTTTTTATTGTTTACAATATTTTAAAAAGTAAAAAACAATTTAAACTTGCCAAAATTGACGAATATGAACCGATTAAACAAAAACATCCTTTATTGGCAATTTTAATAATTTTAATTTCTTCTGCAGGATTGATGTATGGCTCCGATTTTCTGGTAAATTCATCGGTAAATATTGCGAGGAGTTTTGGTGTAAGTGAAAGAGTTATTGCTGTTACAATGGTTGCAGTTGGAACAAGCCTTCCGGAATTTGTAACTTCTATAATTGCAGCTTTACGTAAGAATGTTTCTGTAATTTTAGGAAATATTGTTGGATCAAATATAATTAATATCTTGTTTATAGGCGGATTAAGTGCAGTAGTTGAACCTTTAAAAATAAGCCCTCAAATGGTGAGTGTTGACTTATTGGGTATGTTATTTTTTGCTGTGCTGTTGTTAACCATGTTTGTTTTTCCGCGAAAATATAAAATTGGATTCGTTAAATCTTTAATGCTGATAATATTTTATTTCGCTTATATTCTTTCCCTTGTATGATTTTCAGACTTCTTTTTGTCGGTGCTTTTCGTCTTCATCATCAAAATAAATATTGAGATAGGATTTGTATCTAGAAAAATAAATTTCACCTTCTTCTACAGCTTTCTTAACAGCACATCCGGGTTCGTTTATGTGTTGGCAATTATGATATTTGCAGTTGTGAGAAATTTCAAAAATTTCTTTAAAGTAATGATAAATTTCTTCTTTTTTAAGGTCAACAATTCCAAAACCTCTAATTCCCGGTGTATCAATGATGTAGCTGTTTTCTTTCAATTTAATCATTTTTGCAAAAGTAGTCGTATGTTTACCTGATAGATGAGCTTCGGAAATTTCAGCTGTTTTAAGATTTAGCCCGGGAACAATGGCATTTAATAACGAAGATTTTCCTACGCCACTATGCCCTCCCAAAACACAGATGGAATCTTCTAATTCTTGTTTTAAGCTGTCGAGATTTTGTCCAGTAACAATTGAGGTTCCAATTACTTTATATCCTATATCATGGTAAACGGCCATGAGTTCGGCAACTTCTTCAATTTCTTCGGGTTTATAAATGTCAATTTTGTTAAATACAATAACAACAGGTATATTATATGACTCTGCAGCAACCAAATACCTATCCATGAATACTGTTGTGGTAACAGGATTTTTTAGCGTGTGAATAAATATAGCTTTGTCAATATTTGCAGCAACAACATGAGATTTTTTTGATAAATTGCTTGCTTTCCGAACAATGCAATTCCTTCTTTCATGGATTTTGGTGATAACACCTTCGTTTTCGGAAATAGTAAAAAAATCCACAATATCTCCAACAGCAATTGGATTTGTGGATTTAAAGCCTTTCAATCTTAATTTTCCTCTAATTGTGCAATTATAAACTTTGTTATCAGATTCAATTGAGTATTGAGCTCCGGTACTTTGAGTAACAATTCCCGTCATTTGCCGATATTAAATTCTTTCTATCATTTTTTTGAAAATGCTTGTCATTTTTGTTTCAGCTGCAGAAGCAACTTTTTGAACTTCTTCGTGAGAAACTTCAACAATCTTTCCGGGTACTCCCAAATCTGTAATTATTGACATTGCAAAACAAGGAATTCCCATTTGTCTTGCTGCTATAGCCTCAGGAACAGTTGACATTCCAACAGTATCCGAACCAATAACTCTAAAATAATGATATTCTGCAGGGGTTTCAAAAGTTGGACCGGTAGTAGCAGTATATACTCCTTGCTGAACTTTTATGCCCAGTTCTGCGGCAATTTCTTTTGCAAGATTTATTAACTTTTTATCGTATGGTTCACTCATATCCGGGAAACGAGGCCCAAATTCGGGAATGTGTTTCCCGATTAAAGGATTGGGAACTAAACAAATATGGTCAGTAATAATCATTAAATCACCAATTTCAAAATCAGGATTTACTCCCCCGCTAGCATTTGAAACAAAAAGATTTTTTATTCCCAAATATTTCATAACCCGAACAGGGTAAATTACCTGCCACATTTCGTAACCTTCGTAAAAGTGGAATCTCCCTTGCATTGCAACAACAGGTTTTCCGCCTAACTTCCCAAATATCAGTTTGCCACTGTGTCCTTCAACAGTTGATTCCGGGAAATGAGGAATTTCTCTGTAGTCTAAATCGGTTTCAATTTCAATTTCTTTTACAAGACCACCTAAACCTGTTCCTAAAATTATTCCTACTTCTGGCCTGGTTTTTACTTTACTAAATATGTATTCTTTTGTTTCTTTTATTTTCTCTAACATATTTATATATTTTTTTGATTAATTCTATTTTTTCTTTTTCGTCTCCAACTACCTCAATTTTAATTGGAATGCAAAATAACAAACTTTTTAGTTCTTCCGGAAAAATTTCGGAATTTTTTATTCTTACTGCATCTTTTTCTGTTGTTATTATTATTTTTTTGTCGTCATTTTGCTTTTCTAATTTTAATAATTCCTCAAAATCTGATTTTTTAAATTTATGATGATCGGGGAATTTTAAATGTTGATAGTTTTTTGTATAAGTAGAAATGTAATTTACAAATTGTTCGGGGTTGGCTATTCCAGTAATAATAATCACTTTGTATTTATCTAAATCGTTAATTCTTTGTATTAAGTCCGATTCAAAGACCGGGACAGGATTTTGATATATAATTTTTGAAAAATATAGACTTTGATAAGGAAATATCTTGATATCTTGAGCAATTATTCTCCTTTCGATAGAAGTAATTTTTTCTGGACATTTTGTATAAATTAGTATATCTGCTCTGTGTGATGAATTTGCCGGTTCTCTTAATCTGCCTATCGGCAGTAGATGGTCATCTTTTATTGGTTTATTATAATTGATAAGTAATATTGATAATCCTGGTTTAACTCTTCGATGCTGAAATGCATCATCAAGAATAATGAGGTCTGTTTCGGGATGCAGTTCAATAATTTTTTTTATGCCGATTTTTCGATTTTCGCAAACAGCAACAATTATTTCGGGAAATTTCTCTTTAATCTGCAATGGTTCATCTCCTGATAATAGATAATTATCACCTACCTTAACTTCTCTGAAGCCTTTTGTTTTTCTTTGATATCCTCTACTTAAAACCGCCGGCTTGAAATCTTTTTGTAGAATCGAAACTAGAAATTCTACGTGAGGTGTTTTTCCCGTTCCTCCTACAGAAATGTTCCCTACCGAAATTATAGGTATATCAAATTGGGAGGATTTTAAGATGTTAAAATCGTACAAAAAATTTTTTATGCGAACAATTGTGCCGTAAAAGAACGAAAATGGAAACAGTAACAATATTTTTAAAATTCGAAGAAACATTATTCAACGGACAATTTTAGTATTTCTTTGTAAATGAAAGGGCTGTTTTTCCAGATCCCGGTTCCGCTGAGTGTTTCGTTATGCCAGAGAGTTATTAGGGTTCCTCCGTATTTTTTTGTATATTCAATAATAGGTTTACATAATTCAATGGCCTCTTCAACGCTGAGATTTTGATATTTATTTAGGGAAACATCCATTATCATTGTTGGATATAACCACAAATCAGTTTTTTGATTTGTTTTTAAATTGAAAAACGGAATAGGAACAGATGTTCCAAGTCTGAATCCCGGCATATCAGGAAAAACCATAGAAAAATCTCGCTTGATTCCTAGTTCAATTAATTTTTCGTAAGTGTCGGGAAATTGAACTATAAAATAATGTTGCCTCGAAGAAAAAATCTTTTGTCCGGTGAGTTTTTGCAATGTTTTTAATTCCGAAATCCAGTATTTTGGTTTTGTTTTACCCTTGAAAGAGGTGTGTATCCCTACATTATATTTAGAAACTAAATCGGCTATAAGATTTTTTACTTTTTTTCGCCATGGACTGATATTTCTGTCGAAATTTCCAAAACGTGCAACAAGAAAAAAGTAATAAGGCTTTAGGTCAAATTCTTCGTGAAGTTTGTTTATTTCGTCAAAAGAAAACCAAGGGTCGGGAGTTTTTCCCATAAGCACTTTATAGCGTTGTTTTACTTCTTCGAAATTAAGTTTATATAGGTCCCTTAATGTTCCTCCTACAGTTCTGAAAAAACCTTTTGCTTTGTATTTAAAAGCACTGTCAACATCAATTGTTGGCATAAATTTATATACAGGCTTTTCATATTTCAGGTCGGGATAAAGTTTTTGAAGAGTTTCAAGATACATTTCAGTCCAGATATTTATCGCTGGTTTATTAAGTATTCCGACTTTTCTGGCAATACTCATATCGGAACTGAATCTGTTATAAGGATTTGTAACAGCATGTCCGTATTCTTCCATTCGGGTTGCTAACCAAAAGGCTGCAGCAAATAAATCAAATTTTGGAAGAAAGTTGGTTTCTGTTGGAAATAATACGGTAATTTTATCGAGGTATGTTCTTCCCGGAGATTTGATGAAAATCTTTGAGTCAAGCATCATTGCATCGGCAATAACACCCGGTTTATCAGAGACTTTTTCGGGAGCATACCATAACGAAGGTAAATCAGATTTTTTAAATTCGTGTAAATCTGATGTTATACTGTAGTCAATTTTAAAAGCATGTTTGAAGCAAAGTTCGATGCCGTATTCTATACGTGAATTTACCTTTGGAACATAAATCAATATCATAATTAGGGAGATTAGGTTAAGACTTCATAAAATCTTCTATCTCTTGAATTTCGATTGGGATACGCTTTTTGCCCAATATTTTGCAAGAATCTTCTGTTATTAAGATGTCATCTTCTAATCTTATTCCACCAAAATCTTTATAGGATTCAAGTTTGTTGTAATTAATGAAGTTTTCGAATTTTTTTTCTTTACGCCATAAATCAATAAGTTCAGGGATGAAATAAATTCCGGGTTCATTTGTGAGTACATAGCCGGGTTTAAGTTCTCGTCCCATTCTTAAAAATGCAGTACCAAAAATATTACTTGGACGAGTTTTCTCATCGTAACCAACATAAATTTGTCCAAGGTCTTCCATGTCATGAACATCAAGCCCCATCATGTGTCCAAGTCCGTGAGGCATAAAAAGTGCATGAGCTCCCTGAGCAACAGCTTCTTTAATATCGCCTTTCATCAATCCTACTTCTTTAAGTCCTTGAGCAAGAATTTCACATGCTTGCAAATGAACAGATAAATATGTAACTCCGGGTTTCATCAATTTAATAGAGCCGTTAATTGCATTTAAAACAATTTGATAAATCTCTTTTTGTTTTTGAGTGAATTTTCCACCGACCGGAATTGTACGGGTATTATCCGAAGCATAATACATTTCTGTTTGAGCTCCGGCATCAGAAAGCATTAGTTTCCCTTCTTTAAGAACGTTACCATGATAATGATTATGAAGAGTTTGTCCATTAATAGTAAGAATTATCGGAAATGAAGGCAAGTTTCCATGCGAAAGACTTATGCCTTCCATAACTCCTGCAATTTCTCTTTCAATAACTCCGGGCTTTGCCATTTTCATAGCGGCAGTATGCATTAAATATCCAATATTGCAGGCTTTTTCTATTTCTACAATTTCAATATCTTCTTTTACATTGCGAAGCTCAACAACTGCTTTAATAAACTCAACCGAAGCTTCTTCTTTTAATTTTTCAAAAGATATTCCCAGTAATTTATTTAGCAAAATCTTATTGTAATCACGATAAGGCGGCAGATAATTTATTTTTCTGCCTTTTGATAGATTGTCTTTTATATAATCTTCAAGTTTTGAAGAAGGTAAAGTTTTGGAAATCAAACATTTTTGAGCAAGCTCTTTAACAGATGGTTGAGGTCCCATCCAGATAATATCATCAATATCAACATCGTCGGCAAAGATAATTTGATCGTTGTTGTCAACATCAATTATTGCTGCATATCCTGGTAAATCCAGACCAAAGAAATATAAAAAAGTACTGTCCTGTCTGAAATGATATGCGTTTGCAGGGTAATTCATAGGGGAATCAGCATTACCTAAAAACAAATAAAGACCCTTACTTAAAATTTTTGCTAATTTTTCGCGTCTTTTCTTATAAACTTCCGGACTAAACATATTCGTAATTTTTTAATTAAAGCATAAAAATAAAACTTTTAAAGAATTTCACAAAATCTTTTAACACATTAGGCTATTTTTTGTTTTATTAATAAATTATTTTTGGAAAAATTTTATGGACATGAGTGCAGAAGTTTTATTTTATATTATTATTGCTGTTTTTATTATTGGTTTTGTTTTTAATAAAATTCTTGAATTTCTGAATGCTTCATGGTTTAAAAAGCCTGTTCCGGAAATTTTGAACGACATTTATGACTCTGAAAAGTACACAAAACAACAAAACTATTTGTTTGATAATCACCGTTTTGGTATTTTTACATCAAGTTTTAATTTTATTGTAATACTTGGATTTCTGTTTTTGGGTGGTTTTGCTTATGTGGATAAGGTAGTTAGCGAAATTACAAATCATTATATATTATCTTCATTATTGTTTTTTGGCATTATATTTCTATTGTCAGATATAATTTCAACTCCTTTTGATATATATGATACTTTTGTGATTGAAGAAAAATATGGATTTAATAAAACCACTCCCAAAATTTATGTCTTTGATAAATTAAAAGCATGGATTATAACTTCAATAATCGGGGGAGGCTTGCTGTCTTTAATAATATGGATTTATAATCTCGACCCGGTGAATTTTTGGCTTTATGCCTGGGGAGTAATAATTTTTTTCAATGTATTTTTTCTAATGTTTTATTCAGTTTTAATAGTTCCGTTATTTAATAAACAAACTCCTCTTGAGGAAGGAGCACTTAAGCAAGCAATTATCGAACTTGGTAAAAAAGCAGGTTTTAATATTGATAAAATTTTCATTATTGACGGGTCTAAACGTAGTACAAAAGCTAATGCATATTTTACCGGTTTTGGTCCCAAAAAGCGAATAGTTCTCTACGATACTCTTGTTAATCAGATGAATACTGATGAAATTCTTGCCGTAATTTCTCACGAAATAGGACATTATAAACATAAAGACATTTATAAATCTTTATTTGTATCCATATTGGAAACAGGCGTGATGTTATATGTTTTTGGATTGTTGGCAAATAGCGAAATATTGTCTCAATCCTTAGGTGTTTCGGAACCTAAATTTCATATTGCTTTGATAACTTTTGGAATTTTATATTCACCATTTTCCACTGTTTTGGGGATAATTTCATCATATTTTAGTCGTAAAGCTGAGTTTAATGCCGATAATTTTGCTGCCAATCTGGGGTATTCCATAAGTTTAATTTCCGCATTGAAAAAGTTAAGCTCTAACAATTTAAGCAATTTAACTCATCATCCTGTTGTTGTAAAGTTCACATATTCTCACCCTCCATTGTATGATAGAGTATTGAATCTACTTAATAGATAAGATTTAAGTAAAACTTAATTTAAAAATTGATAAAACATTATAAATCTTTAGATTATTATTAAAGTAAAATAAAGCTCAAATAAAATAATAGAGGAAGAGTTATAATTGAAAGAACAGAAGTAACAAAAATATTTTCAACACTTTGTTTAACACTGAGACCGAATTCCTGTGCAAGTACAGAAATAATAATCATGCAGGGCATTGCAGTTTGTAAAACTATTACTAATGCTGCTGTTTTATTAATGCTAATTCCAATCTGGCGAAGCATAAATAATATACCCAAAACAATCAATGGCCCAATTAATAATTTGTTTAGACTTAAGAAATATGATTTTTTGTTTTTTAATAATGAAACATAGTCTGCTTTAGTTAAAATTATGCCTACGTAAATCATTGAAATATAAATAGTAGTGTGTCCTAAATTAAATAAAGGGTTGAATATTAAATCAGGAATAGGAATTTTTAATAACATGAATATAACGCCAAGAATAAAAGAGATTGTTACCGGATTAAGCAAATGTTTTATTTCTTTAAAAATATTATTGTCTTTTTGGTTTTTGATTATAACAATACCTAAAGTCCATAAAACGGCATCATGCCCAAGCTGAAACAATGCTGCGTAAATTAAACCTTCTCCTCCGGGGAAAAGTGAATTAATAAGAGGAAACCCTAAGAATACAACATTCCCAAACATTGTTTGAACTTTGTGTAATGGAGCATTTAGGTCATCAAGTTTAAAAATCTTAACCCCGCTAAGAGAAAGAATGTATAGAATCAATGTACTTATAATGGAAAAAACAATTACGATAAAAAAATTAATAATAGAAACAGAACTAATGTCGAATTTGCTGAATGTTGTGAAAACAAGAAGAGGAATCGTGATTTTAATTAAAAGTTTTGAAATTCCTTCTGAATAGTCGAGTTTAAGAAATTTTAGTTTTACAGCAAGTATTCCTAAAATTGCTAAAATGCTCAGTTTAACTATTTGTTCAATAATTATTATCATCGCAAAAAGTTTTTGTAATTTCACAAAAATATTTAAAAATAATAACCTGTTTAAAAAATTATAAAATTCTTAACTTTTCAAAATTTGTAATATACTTTAAATTAAATAATTTTGTAAACTTATAATATTGAATATGGCATTAAGAGAGAGTCTTGAAAAACAAGGAAATTGGTTATTTCGTAATAGGAGTTTTCTTCCTTTAGTATTAGTATTTCCTGGATTTTTATGGTATATTTATTTAATTATAAATGGAGATAAAAGTCCTAATTCGTGGTGGTTAGATTTTTTGTTTTTACTAATAGGTCTTTTGGGATTAATGATTAGAGTTTTTACAGTTGGATTTACCCCTAAAGGGACAAGCGGCAGAAATACAAAAGAAGGACAAGTTGCCGAGGAATTAAACCAAACAGGTATATATAGTATTGTAAGACATCCTTTATACTTAGGAAATTTTTTTATGTGGCTTGCTCCTGTCTTAGTTATTGGAGATTTATGGTTTGTTCTTTTTTTCTGCGCAGTATATTGGATATATTATGAGAGGATAATGTATGCTGAAGAAGAATTTTTGCGTCGTAAATTTGGAGAGGTATATGAATCATGGGCAAACAAAACGCCAGCATTTGTTCCAAAGTTCTCAATGTTTAAAAAAAGCAGTTTGCCGTTTTCGCTAAAAAATGTTTTGCGGCGTGAATATAATAGTTTTTTTAATTTAATATTAATTATAACTTTATTACGATTCGCTGCTTTAAGTATTAATTTAAATAAATTATATCTAGATTTTTATTGGATTATAATTTTTTCTTTAGGAACT
>LUZK01000186.1 GCA_001603595.1 Bacteroidales bacterium Bact_19 | reverse complement strand
CTTCAAGGCAATCAATAGGTTTTCCTGAAGCATGAAGTTTATTTGTTCTCCAACCATCGTAAGAAATTAAAGGACCGCATTCAGTCATTCCATAACCAACTGCAAACCTAAACCCAATAGTTTTAAGAAAAACTTCCATTTCTTCATTCATTTTTGCCCCACCGATTACAATCTCTTTAAATTCTCCACCAAAAGACTGATTAAGGGAATTTACAATCTTCATGTATAAGAGTTTTCTTATCAGTGGTATTTTGGTGATTATTCGAGCAAATGGATTATTTAAAACCGGTTTTATTTTTGTTTTATAAACTTTTTCGAGAACTAAAGGAACACTAAGAATTAATTTTGGTTGAATCTCTCCCATTGCTTTTAAAATAATCTGTGGGGAGGGCAACTTGCCCATAAAGGTAATTGTGCAGCCTACACAGAATGGAAATAAAAACTCGAATGCTGCTCCATAGCAATGAGCCAAAGGTAAAAACGAAACTATCTGATCACCAGGACGAAGAGGCATATTTGCTATTGCATATCTTATGTTGGCAGCAAGAGAGTTATGGGTTAACATTACCCCTTTAGGAGAACCGGAAGTCCCAGAAGTGTATAAAATTGCTGCAAGGGTAGAGTTATTTATATATTCGATTTTAAAAGTATCGCTGGTAATATGTTTGTTTACATCTCTGTCATAAGCGACAAATTCATTTGTATAATCAAAAGCCACTCCGCAATCGTCAAGATAATAAACTGTTCTAAGATTTTCGAATCGAGTGTAGTCAAATTTTTTACAAATAAACTCCGAAGCAAATAGGAGCTTGGCGTCGGAATGATTTACGAGTTTGTATATATCGTTAGGTGTAAAATCCTGTAATAATGGCACAATTACAGCTCCATAAGTAACTGTTGCGA
>LUZK01000138.1 GCA_001603595.1 Bacteroidales bacterium Bact_19 | reverse complement strand
AAATTTTGTGCCCCACATACAGGAGGATAAACAATGCTTTGTAATGTAGGTTTTTGAACATCAATAATTGATGCAGTACCACTAAAAGTAATAGTATATCCACTTGTTGACATTGAAAAGTTTGTAATGTAAACCACATAGGTTTCTCCTGCCGTAACATTTAAAGTACTTGTCCATAATTGATTTTCAACAGGTCCTACACATGTTGAAGATCCTGATGGACCTACTCCTGTAATTCCACTTCCACCAAAAGAATAATTACATCTTATTGGAGGATTGCTTGTATAATTAACTAAAGTATTACAATTTACAGATCCCCCAAGCTTCCAAACTGCATAATCATAGTCTTCTGCCGTATTTACTGGTGTAATTGTAAAATTAACTGTTCCGCTTGTATATACTGTAAAGGTGTACCACATCCCATACTTTTCTCCTGTTACTAAGCAATTAGGACAATTATTTTGTGACGCCGGCATTCCTTGATGAAAATTAAAATCATACAAATCATAATAATTTCCATTAGAAGGATTTATTGTAGGATGTGAATTAACAGTATTACAAAGTGGGATTGCTCCTAAACAATCTGAATTTGTCGGAAGAGGCAACCTTCTGTAAGCTAATGTTCCGGCTGCAACTGAATTTGTTGAGCAATAGTATCGGTAAATTGCAATTCTATATGTTCCTGCTGAAGGTGCTGAAAATATTAATTCCGAGCCAAGTCCACAATAATCATCATTATAAGCTCCGGCAATAGGATTACCCAAATTGTCATAAATTTCTAATTGAGTATCTATCCCTGTGCTTCCTCCAGCTTGACAAAATGAAAATATAAAAGTCTCACCGGGATAAGTAGCTGTAAATGTATAATACCTATATGTATTAACAGATATTGTCTGCCAATTGGGGGTTACGCTTAGTGCTCCAGCACTAGTTGCCCCGCTACATACGGCAAAACTATTATTGTATAGTCCGGTTAATATTACTATTAAGGAAGCTAAAAGTATATATCTACGCATAATTGTATGGGTTTATTTTGATTTATTGTTCATTTCATTAAGTATTCTTTGATACTCATCAGGATTTTCCTGTATCCACTTCTCTTTTTCTATCCGATATCTTTCATCATCTTCAACCTTATTCCCTGTTGATTTGTATTCCGGAAATCCGGCAGCATT
>LUZK01000137.1 GCA_001603595.1 Bacteroidales bacterium Bact_19 | reverse complement strand
GAATTAGATCCCAATGACGCACAAACTTACTATAACATCGGTGTTACCTATCAACAACTCGGAGATATTCCAAAAGCAAATGCATATATTTCGCAATATCTCGAACTAACAAAAAAATAGTTAAAAGATGATTAACAATAAAAAAATTATAGTTGTTTTACCGGCTTATAATGCTGAGCTCACATTAGAAAGAACATATAACGAAATTCCCTTCGATATTGTGGATGATATAATCCTTGTTGATGACAACAGTAAAGATAGAACCGTTGAAGTTGCCAAAAATTTAGGAATAAATAATATTATTGTTCATGATAAAAACAAAGGTTATGGCGGTAATCAAAAAAGTTGCTACACAAAAGCCTTGGAATTAGGTGCAGACATTGTGGTTATGTTGCATCCCGACTATCAATATACGCCTAAACTTATTCATTCGATGTGTTATGTAATTGCGAACGAAGTTTATCCCGTAGTTTTAGGTTCTAGAATTCTGGGTCGTGGGGCATTAAAGGGCGGAATGCCTTTATATAAATATATTTTCAACAGGCTCTTAACATTATTTCAAAATATTTTGATGAACCAGAAACTATCTGAATATCATACCGGTTATAGAGCTTTTTCAGCAGAAGTACTGCGAAGAATAAATTTTATGGCAAATTCCGATGATTTTGTTTTCGATAATCAAATGCTTGCACAAATATTTTATGCAGGATATCAAATTGCGGAAATAACCTGTCCCACTAAATATTTCGAAGGAGCCTCATCAATAAATTTTCGCAGAAGCACCAAGTACGGGTTAGGAGTTATAAAAACTTCCATTATTTATTTTTTGAACAAGTTGGGAATAATAAAATCAAACATTTTCAAAACTGTTTCTAACTTCTAAAAATTGCAATTTTGAAAATATTTTCAAAAAAAATTTTTATATATCAAAAAAGGAGTATCTTTGTGGCATAATACTTTTAAAATTAATTTTTATTATGAACACAGGAACAGTTAAATTTTTTAATGAAACCAAAGGTTTCGGTTTCATTAAAGACAATGAAAATGGTCAGGAATACTTTGTACATGTATCCGGCTTAGTTGACAAAATTACCGAAGACGATGAAGTTTCATATGACCTTCAGGAAGGACGTAAAGGATTAAATGCAGTAAATGTTAAGAAAATTTAATATATATTGCCTATAAAATCCAAACGGGGCTTTTATGCCCCGTTTTTTTTTAATTATCTCTTTTTTCAAATTTTTCGTTTTGACTAATTTTGATTCTTCGAATTATTAGATAAACAATCAAAGCTAAAACCGCAATAAAAACTAAAGATTGAAAGGCTAAAACAAATATTTCAAAAAGTTTGAGGAGCATTCAAATATTTTTAAGTTTTACTGCTGTACCATAAGCCATAACTTCAGATGCTCCTTGCATAATCATGGAAGTAGCAATTCTAACACCTACAACGGCGTCAGCTCCAAGTTTTTGAGCATCTTCAATCATTCGTTGCAGGGCTTGTTCGCGTGCAAAGGCCTGTAGTTTAGTATATTCTTCGATTTCACCGCCAACCAGACCTTTTAATCCAGCCATAATATCTCGACCAACATTTCTGGCTCTTACTGTACTTCCACGAGCAATTCCTAAAATTTGTTCGATTTCGCGATTAGGTATAAATGATGTTGTGGTAATAATCATAATTTCAAATTTTTAATTTCATACCAAAAATAAAAATTTAAATTATTATATTGAAAACATTAATCATTTAATTTTATTTGAATTTAATTGCATTATGTTAATTTTGCCGAAATTTTAACATAAAATACATTATGAATGTGGCATAAAATTGCAAGAATAATACTAAGAAATAGAATAGCTTTATTGTCAACTCTTTTTGTTATCACGGTATTTATGAGTTGGCAGGCAACAAAAATCGAAATGGATTATCATTTTGCAAACATGTTGTCGAATAAAGATACAGTTTATCTTGATAATCTAAGGTTTAAAAAGATTTTTGGTGAAGAAGCCAATGGTATTATAATTTCTTTTGATGCAGAACATCTTTTCATTTTAGAAAATTTTCAGAAATTTCAGAAACTATGTGATAATCTTCGCAAAATAAAATATGTTACGGGAGTATTCACAGTAACCGAAGCGGTAAATATTCATCAAACAACCATCGAAACTGCGGACGGTTTTAATAAAAGAGTTTTTCAGACTTATAAATTATTTTCGGAAGAAGTAAAAACTCAAGAACAACTCGACAGCATAAAATCTGTTTTTTTTAGTTTACCTTTTTATAGAGAATTACTTTACGATAAGGACACCTCGATTTTTTTAATGAGCGTTACTATAGATAAGAAAATCATTGACTCTAAGTTAAGGATTCCTGTTGTATTTGAAGTTGAAAAACAAATTCTTTCCTATTCCGATGATTGCAAAATTCCGGTTCATATTTCGGGTTTGCCTTATATAAGAACAAAAAACATGAATATGATAAAAAAAGAAATTGTCATATTCATTATTCTTGCAGCATTTATTTGTATTTTTTTCTTGTATCTATTTTTCCGTTCTTTTAAGGTAATTGGGGTTACTTTGATATTAGTTGGATTTAGTGTTCTCTGGGCAGTTGGATTAATGGGAATTTTAGGTTATAAGATAACCATTTTAACAGGTATGATTCCTCCATTATTGATAATAATAGGAGTTCCCAATACAGTATTTCTACTTACCAAATATCACAGAGAAACTGTATCTCACGGAAATAAAATATTAGCGTTGCAAAGAGTGATTTCAAAAATCGGGAATGCTGTTTTTTTAAGTAATGTTACAACTGCTGCAGGGTTTGCAACCTTTATCACTACAAAATCTGATATTTTAGTTGAATTCGGGATAATTTCATCATTGGGAATTTTATTCGTTTTTATTAATGCAATTATAATAGTTCCTGCAATTTTCAGTTTTTTAAAACCCCCATCAGAAAAATATACAAAACATTTGAAGTATAAACTTATAAATACAATTGTTGACATTGTTACTAATATTGTTACAAAACACAGAATCAAAGTTTATATAACAGTATTTGTTATTTTAATTTTGGCATTGATTGGCATTTCACAAATCAAACAAACCGGATATTTGTTAGATGATATTCCGGAAAGCAATCCGATTTATGTTGATTTAAAATACCTCGAAAAAGCATTCAATGGCATAAGTCCTCTGGAAATAGCCATTGAATCAAAGGATAGTTTAAAAGGCTTGCAGTTAATTGAGCAAATAAGAAGTATTGACAGTTTACAGCAAAAATTAAGAACTTATCCCGAGCTTTCGCGTTCGATGTCAATAGCAGATGCAGTAAAATTTCTTTATCAAGCATATAGCAAAGGTAATACGAATAATTACAGGCTTCCTGATGACCCCAAAACCTGGGAAACAATTTTCAATCGTTTACCTAACGGATTAAACCAAAATCTTGCAAAATCTTTTGTAGATTCTACAAACACTATTACCCGAATAAGTTTAAACATAGCTGATATTGGAACCAAAAGAATGTCAGTTCTTTTACCAAAAATCAAAGAAGACATGTATCATTATTTTCCGCCCGATAAATATAACATTATACTTACAGGTTCTACTGTAATGTATTTTACAGGAACTACTTATTTGATTAAAAATCTTTTTATCAGTCTGAGTTTGGCAATAATTGTTATTAGCATTTTGATGTATTTTATTCAAAGATCAATTAAAATGGTTGGAATTGCCTTAATTCCGAATATTATTCCAATGCTTGTAACTGCAGGATTAATGGGATATTTCGGAATACCAATAAAACCATCAACAATATTGGTTTTCAGCATTGCTTTAGGTATTTCGGTTGACGGCTCAATACATCTGCTTACAAAATATAGACAAGAGCTTGCCGTCAACGGATGGAACATGGGCAATGCGGTAAGAAAAGCCCTTAAAGAAACCGGAACAAGCATGATGTACACAATTTTTATTTTATTTTTTGGATTTTTAATTTTTGCAGCTTCTGGTTTTGGAGGAACTAAAGCACTTGGAATTTTAATATCAACAACTTTATTTGTATCAATGCTTTGCAATTTAATCCTGCTGCCATCGCTTTTGTTGTCACTTGAGAGCTTTTTATCAAGAAAAAATTTTCCCGAACCATATATTGAAATAGAGGATGATGAAGATTCTGAAAACCCTGAAAATGAAAAAAGAGAAAAATGAAAACACAAACATCAAGACATTCATTTAAAAGAAGAATTCTGGTTACCGGTGGAGCCGGATTTATTGCCAGCTCAGTTGCCGAAAAATTAGCATCGGATCCTGAAAATCTGGTTGTAATAGTTGACAATTTATCAACAGGATGCTTAAAAAAACTCCCGAAACTCTCCGAAAACCTTAGATTCATTAAAGCCGATGTTAACGAATACAAAGAAATTATGGAAATAATGATTTCCTACCAATTTCATTATGTATTTCATTACTCAGCAATGGTTGGAGTTTTGAGAACTCAAAACAATCCTGTTGGAGTTTTAAGGGATATAAAAGGAATTGAAAATATTTGCCGTATAAGTAAAAATATTGGTGTAAGACGAGTATTTTTTTCTTCATCGTCTGAAGTATATGGCGAACCTGTGGAATTTCCACAAAATGCTCACACCACTCCATTAAACTCAAGATTACCTTATGCAATTGTAAAAAATCTTGGCGAAGCTTACTTAAGGTCATACCATAAAGAATACGGTACAAACTTTACCATTTATAGATTCTTTAATACTTATGGACCAAAGCAAAGCCGTGATTTTGTTATTAGCAAATTTTTATTGGCTGCACTTAAAAACGAAGATATTACAATCTACGGAGACGGCAGCCAAACAAGAACATTTTGCTATATTGACGACAATGTTGAAGCCTGTGTAAAAATTGCTTATCAGGATTTGTTTATCAATGATGTTGTAAATATTGGAAATTCAATAGAAACACCTATCATTGAATTAGCAGAAACAATAATAAAAATAACAAGTTCAAAATCTAAAATTGTCCATCTTCCGCCACTTCCAGAAGGAGACATGACCAGACGTTGCCCTGATAATTCGGAAATGTTAAAAGTTTTACAAAGACCTCTTGTTAGTTTAGAAGAAGGAATCAAAAAAATGCTGGAAAACGGATTTACCTATTATAATCAAATCTAATTATAATGCTTAAAGCAGAAGACTTTCTAAAAATAATAAATGAAGGAATTAAACAGCTCGATTTTGGCAATGAGCCTAAAAATCTTTACGACCCCATTAATTATTCTTTGAGTGTTGGCGGAAAAAGAATCAGACCGGTGCTATGCTTATTGGCTTGTCAGGCTTGCGGAGGTGATTACAAAAATGCTCTAAATGCAGCTTATGCCATTGAAATATTTCACAATTTCACATTACTGCACGACGATATGATGGATAATGCCACTCTGAGACGCGGTAAAGCAGTGGTGCATGTAAAATGGAATTCAAACATTGCTTTATTATCAGGCGATGCAATGAGCGTTATCGCATATAAATACATTTCGAAAACAAAAAACCTAGTCCCTGTACTCGATGTTTTTTCTGATACAGCCCTAAAAATTTGCGAGGGGCAGCAGTACGATATGGATTTTGAAACTCGCACCGATGTGAGTGAGGAGGAATATATTAAAATGATTAATTTAAAAACTGCCGTACTAATAGCCGCAAGTCTGAAAATTGGAGCATTGGTTGCTGATGCAGATTCAGAAACTGCAAATAATCTGTATGAGTGCGGAAGAAATATCGGCTTAGCTTTTCAGTTGCAAGACGATTATCTCGACAGCTTTGGGAATGAAGAAATTTTCGGAAAAAAAATCGGAGGAGATATAGTATCGAATAAAAAAACATATCTGTTAATCAAAGCATTACAAATTTCAAATAAATCTACAAAAAAAAAATTGATTGATTTATTAAATCAAAAAGTTTTCGATCCCGAAGAAAAGATAAAAGCTGTTCTAAAAATTTATGAGGAACTGAAAATAAAA
>LUZK01000136.1 GCA_001603595.1 Bacteroidales bacterium Bact_19 | reverse complement strand
TTGTAAGCAGAAAGTAGTAAAGATATTGCTTCTGAAATTTCTTGATTTCTAAGGTTTCCAAATTTTTCACTGCTGAAATTTAAAAATTTTATAATAAAAAAGGCATCGAAAACAAAGAAAAATCTTTTTTCGAAACTTTTAAGATTACTACAATTACGCTTTATTTCCTCAATCAATTTAATTATTTTTTCTTTTCCTGTAAATTCAATTATTTCGGCAGGAATTGTCTGTAAAATTTTATTATTCTCCTGCAAAAAATATAATTCAATATTACTAAAGAAGTTTTTTAGAATTTCAAACAAAGCAAAATTATATACTTTATATTCTTTAGATTCAATTATTTTTTTTACTGCTGGTCCTGTACCGAAAGGGACTCTATCTGATACTCTTGGAGAGGGAAAGACAATAATTTTTTTTATTTCTGTAATTCGAGTTAAGGAAGATAATTTATGAAGAAAATAGAAATCTTCCCCGCCCTGTCTGCAGGACATTCCTCCTGATTTTGCATACTCTGGAGCTTTTACTCCGAAACATGAACCAATGGTATGAATAGGAGTTGAATATCCGCAATATTTTAGGCAAAGTTTAAAGTATCTGAGGTAGGCCTCGTATTTCTTACATGCTTCTATTTCCTTTTCGGAGTATAACTCAGAGTTAAAATTATGTGTGAATTGAAATACACATGCTCGTACTTTTTTTTGTATATAAAATTCATCAATAATGGTATTAAAATATTCTTTCGAAACGATAGTATCAGCATCAAGCGAAATTATTACACCATCCGGATTATTTATTTCATCGAATCGACGCAAAGCTTCATCCATTCCAATTTTCCTTGCATAACCTACGCCGGCAATTTTTGGGGGAATATTTTCAAAAATGCAAGGCAATAATTTGAAATTTTTATAAAAGTTATTGTCTTTTTGCTTCAACAACTTATTGTAAATCTCTTTATTTATATGTAATATTTCGCTTCCAGTGTCGATAGATGAATTAACAACAACAATTACCTCTAAATTAATTTCAGGGTAAGAAATCTTGTTACTCTCAAGTGACTCTAATGTATTAAAAATATGTGGGTCATTATAACAAGGTATAACAACAACAATCCCTGTTTTGGGAGAACAGGGATTATCAAAAATTTTCGGAATATTTTTATATCTTGAAAAAAAATTGCCGGCTACATTCATTAAAGTTTATTTTGAGTTTTGAAAACGGGAATATCTTGCATTTAAGCTATCTAGAACAGGAGTTGTAATGTTCATTTCGGGTTCTGCATAAAGGATATTACTTCCCATACCGTTTCCAAGTATTAAAATGTATTTACCATCTTTATTAAATTCTTTTATAAAATTCATTACAGTATCATAAATTTCTTTATTCATTATTTCTTGTTTTTCCAGAAGTTGTTGGGTAAGTTCCTGATTAAGTTTTTCAATTTCGTTTTGTTCTTTCAAAAGTTCTTTTTGCTGTGATTCCATACTGGATTGAGAAAGAAAACTACCATATTTCATTTTTTCGGCAAAATCATTATATTTTTTTTCAAAAGATTTCATTCTGCTTTCCAGTTTTGCTTTTGCTTTTGCTTGTTCAGTAAGAAGATCTTCATTTAATTTAACAGCATACTTGTATTCAAGTAAGAGTGTATCTAAGTTTACATAAGCAATGTTTACTGTTGAATCAAGACTTACTAATTGAGTCTTAGAACTTGGTTGGGGATTGTCGCCATTTTTTCTGAGTGTTACAATTAAAGCTATAACACTAATCACAATAGCTGTAATGCTTAAAATTAAAACCTGGTTGATTTTTTTATTTTCCATTTTATTCAAATTTAATTGTTACAAAAATAAATTAAAATATATAACAATGGATTATATTACTTAAAATATCCTTAAAATTTTTGTATCTTGCTAATATAGTTTATAACTAAATAGTTTACTTTTGTCAAAATTTATTTTTATGGCTAAAATTGAATCAATAAATATTTCGACTGAAAAAGGAACTGTTAAAATCCCTGTTGCTCAGGCAGAAATAAACATGGAAGGCATTGTTGGTGATGCTCACAGTGGAGACTGGCACAGACAAGTGAGTTTTCTTGCGAAAGAAGATATTGATAAATTTTCTGCTGAATATAATTCAAATTTCAAATTTGGCGATTTTGCAGAAAATATTACCACCTCAGGTATTGATTTCAAAAAAATAAACTTGTTGGATATTATTGCTATAAATGATGTGAAGTTAATGTTAACTCAAAAAGGTAAAAAATGCCACGGTGGGGGATGTGCAATTTTTAATGCTGTAGGGCATTGTGTTATGCCAAAAGAAGGTGTTTTTACCAAAGTTTTAAATGCTGGCAAAATATCCGTAGGTGATGAAATTCGTGTCATCCCGAAAATTTATAAAGTTTTGGTAATTACTCTAAGCGACAGAGCAAGTAAAGGAATTTATGAAGATTTGAGTGGAGCGGAGTTAAGTAAGTATATTCGGGATTTTTTCGAAAATTCTAACCGGAATGTTAATGTCGAAAAAGTTGTTATTCCTGACGATTTTTTTAAGTTGCAGGATATTATTTCTTCACACAGTCGTGAATATGATTTAATTTTTACTACAGGAGGCACCGGAGTAAGTCAGAAAGATATTACAATCGAAGCTGTAAAACCTTTGTTAAGTAAAGAAATTCCTGGTATAATGGAAATGGTACGTATGAAATACAGACAATCTAATCCTAAAGCAATGTTGAGCAGAAGTATTGCCGGAACTATTTCCAGAACTTTAATCTTTTGTCTGCCGGGTAGTGTTAAAGCGGTGAAAGAATATATGCAAGAAATTTGCAATGTTCTCGACCACCTGATTTATATGATTTATGATCTGGATGTTCATTAAAATCTTTTTAACAGATATTTAATTTTACAAAGATTTGCAATTTTACTTTTTCTGAAATATTTAAAAAGTCTGATTATTAAATTTTTTAAACTATCAGCAACTTATTCGGTTATTAATATATGGAAAAATATATTATCTTTTATGATGGTTTTTGTCCATTGTGCAATATGTTTGTGCGATGGGTTTTGAAATATGACAAAAACAACAGATTTCTTGTAACCTCAATTAAATCAGATTATTCCAACAAATACTTTAAAAATATTATTCCTGATGTTGATTCGGTAATAGTTTACGACGGTACAAAATTTATCCTATTTTCCGAAGCAATATTTTTTATTTTAAAGAATCTTCCGTTACCATTAAAAATTTTTACGATATTAAAAATAATTCCGAGTTCTGTAAGAGACTCTTTTTATAGAATTATTGCCAGAAATCGAAATAAAATTTCTTTAAAAAATTACTGCGTTATCCCTGATTCTAACATGAAACAAAAAATTTTATTTTGAAACTTGGATATATTTTCATTTTTTTGTGTGTAAAAGTTTTATTATGTATTGGAATTTTATTGAACATAAACTAAAAATATATTTAATTTTTAGTTTAGTTATTTTAACAATTATTTCCTGCAAAGAGGATAAAAAAGACGAAATTAGAATTTATTGTGCAGGGAGTCTTGCTCGTAGCTTTGAAAAAATTGCTGAATCTTTCCAAAAAGAACATCCCGGTATTAAAATTAAAATTGAGGCTTATGGCAGTTTGGAGGCTGTTAGAAGAATTACGGAATTAAACAAAAATCCTGATATAATAGCTGTTTCGGATTATAAACTTATTGAAAAATTTCTTATTCCAGGGTATGCTAATAAGAATGTATCTCTTGTTTCAAATTCTATGGTAATTTGTTATACCGATAATTCAGCACTTAAAGAAAAAATTAATGCTCATAATTGGTTTGAAATTTTGTTGCGGGAAAAAGTGAAACTTGGACGTTCAGATCCATATTCTGATCCTTGCGGATACAGATCGCTTTTTGTTTTCGAACTAGCAGAATTATTTTATGGAAAAAATGGTTTATCTGAGGATTTCAAAAATAAAAAAAATACTTTTCTGCGACCTAAGGAAGTAGATTTAATAGCTTTGCTCGAAACGGGAAACATTGATTATCTGATCATATACAAATCTGTTGCGGTACAACATAATTTGAAGTTTATCGAGTTGCCTGACGAGATTAATCTTTCTAATCCTAAATACGATGATTTTTACTCTAAGGTTTGTTTTAATTTTAAAAGTGAAAGAAACGAAACCAATACTATATGCGGACAAACTATTTTATATTCATATGCAGTATTGAAAAATAGCAACGATAAATCGGTAGTGAAAAAGTTTATTGATTTTTTAAATGATAGAGAAAAAGGTGGAAAAATTTTTACAAATGATGGTTTTATTTTCATAAATTGACATGTTTAGAGAGATTTGTGGAATTTAAAAAAAAGTGAAAAAAGATTTTAAATATTTGATTAATTATTTACTTGGATCGCTGGCCTTATTGTTTATTGTGGCGCCGATAATCAATATGTATTTTGCCGCTGATTTGGATAAAATATTTTCTACAGCTAGAGATTCAGAAGTTAGAAATAGTATTTTTTTTACATTGCTAATTTCATTTCTATCAACTATTGTTTTTGCTTTATTTTCCATTCCTTTAGCTTATTTAATAAGCAAATCGAAATCATGGTTAAAAACAATTTTGTTGGGACTGGTAAATATTCCTATTGTGATACCGCATTCTGCTGCCGGAATTGCTTTGTTGGGCTTAGTCTCTCGTGAAAATCCGGTCGGAAAATTTGCTTCAAGCATAGGATTAAATTTTGTTGATTCACCCTTAGGAATTGCTATTGCAATGGCTTATGTAAGTGTTCCTTTTTTAATTATTTCTGCATATACAGGTTTCAAAGAAATTCCCGAAGATCTTGAATTAGCTTCCAGAAATTTGGGAGCAACCAGATGGCAAACTTTTTTGAATATTTCCATTCCGTTATCAGGACGATCAATTCTTGCCGGAATAATTTTAATGTTTTCTAGAGGGATCAGTGAATTTGGGGCTGTAATTATGTTGGCTTATTTCCCTACAGTTACACCTGTTTTGATTTATAAAAAATTTACAACTCACGGACTTGAATTCGCTCAACCTATTGCCTTGATTTTTATTACAATTTGCCTTTTGATATTTGTAGTTTATTATCTATTTGGAATTATCGGTAAAAATAAAAGTTAATGCTTGATTTAAACAATATATCATATAAAATAGGTAATTTTTCACTGAAAAATGTTAACTTGAAAATTAAAAATAGCGAATATCATGTTTTAATTGGGCCTTCGGGTTCAGGAAAAACTCTTTTACTAAATATTATTGCCGGATTTATTAAACCCTCTAGCGGGAATGTAATTTTCAATAATATTGACATCACTAAACTTCCCCCCGAAAAACGCAATATCTCTTATCTACTGCAAAATTTGGCATTATTCCCGCACCTTAACGTTTATCAAAATGTATATTATTCTCTCAAATTTATAAAATTATCTTCCAAAGAAAAAGAAAATCTGGTACGAAAATACATGCAAATTACTAATATCGAACATCTCGAAAAACGTTATCCGCTAAATTTATCCGGTGGAGAAAAACAAAGAGTTGCTCTAGCTAGATGTTTAGCGAAACAACCATCACTTTTGCTACTAGACGAACCTTTTTCAGCAATTGATACCCTTCTTAAAACAGATTTAAAAAGTATTCTGAAAAAAATAAAAGACACAGGTGTTGGAATATTACATGTAACTCACGATCCTGCAGAAGCAATTAATCTTGCCGATAAAATTAGTGTTATAGAAAATGGAAATATTGTATCTTCAAAATTCGAAGAAATTAATCAGGATGTTCCATTGTCAAATTTTATGGCTAAATTTTTCGGATTTAAAAATTTTTATCAATGTAAATACAATGACGAAAACACTGTTGAAATAGTTGATAGTGAGAATTACAATCGGATCGTCATAGAGAAACCAACTAATTTTAATCACGATTGTTTTGTTTATATCCCACCCGAAAATATTATCGTTTCTGAAACTAAATTGCTTTCTAGTGCAAGATATAATTTAACAGCAACAGTTATTTCAGTAACAGAAGATTTTGATTCCGTAATCTTAGAATGTGATGCTGGAATTTCAATTTCCGCAAAAATCAGCAAAAATTCTTATATTGATTTGAATATTTCACCTGGTAAAAAAGTATGGATGAGTTTTAAAGTTTCGAATCTTAATTTTATTTAATCCAAATCAGCATTAGAAAAACCAATTTTGCCTATATGTTAATAAAAAAGTGGGTTCGACAATACTCACACACTTTTTATTGAATATTTCTACACACCTTTACCTAAACTATAAATCATTAGTTCATTTCCTTCGTAATGTTTATTTCATGATAAATATTTAAAGGAGTTATAAAAGAGGAAGGAAAAAATAAATGAAAGAGATAGAATGGTTAATAAAGATTTTAAATAATCTTTTTGAAAGTAGCGTTGATATTTCAATTTATTTAATAATTTTGTACAAGTTTGTTAAAACATTACAAATTAATGAACCAGAAAATAAAAAAAGTAAAACATAATCCTTTACCGCAAGAATTTGTGGACTTTCCAATCAGGGGATTTAGGAATTTTAGGCGTATATGTTTTGTTAAATTTTGAAAATATATTTATGAGTTGGTGAGATGTTTTTTTTAAATGTAATAATATATTACAAATATGTGTTGATAATTCATTTTGCTTTTATTTTTGCAAAAATTTGTTAATTGAAAAAAATTAAAAAAATGAAACAAAAGAACAAAAAAGTAAAACGTAATCCTTTTCCACAAGAGATTGTGAACCTGCCAATTAGCGGATGTCCTCATTGCGGTAGTGCACATTTCGTTAAATTTGGTAAATATGTAAATGTATCGAGATATAGATGTAAAGAATGTCGTCGCACGTTTATTCCGACAAGTGGGAGCAGCATTCATTACATAAATAAAAAGGAGAAGTTTCTGAGGTTATTTGATATGTTCAATAGTGGGGAAGTTTTGACGATAAAAAATATTTCACAAAAGTTTGGAATTAGTATTTTAACCGCCTTTGATTGGCGACATAAGATTTTTTTAGCTTTGCAATTAGTAAAGCAAGATTACGAATCATTAACGATAGCAAATAAAGTTGTATTTAATTTTAACGAAAAAGGTCGTAAGAGAGTGTCCGGAAAACGAAAAAAAATTAAACAAAAAGTTAATTTGTGTTCTATTACAGATAGCAGAATGACAGAGTTTAAGTTTATTAACATTGGAGACAATATAAGAAAAGATTTTCACGAACGATTTGCCGGTAGAGTTCGGGATAGAGCATTATTATTCTTTAAAGATGAGGAAAATATTTTAATTGACGACATAAAAAATTTAAAAAAAGAAAAAAATATTCCTGTAAAATTTAAGAGATTAGAAAAGAGTTTGAAAATACATAAATACAAATCAGAAGAATTCAAAGTTTTTATAAATAGATTTATGCGTGGAGTAGCCACGAAGTACTTGCAGGTGTATGCAAATTTTTATTCTTTTCTGCAAAGTTTAAAAACTGTACCGGATTACTATAAACTTTTGGAGGTTAGACTGGCGTGGATAAAATATTTAAAGATGGAAGTGTTATATCAGGATTTTATTCAAAGGAATTCTTTAAGTATGGAAGATTATATTGCGATTAGACGAAAATGGAAATCAAATAACATAAGATTTAAGGTTGATTTTGAAGAAAATTTGATAGATAATTATTCCTCAATATAAATTCAATTTTTTTTTTTAGAAAAATTCAATTTGTCTCAAGACTGACGACATTAAATTCATTCACTAAGATTTAGTCAATAACCTACCCGATTATTACTAATTTAAAATTAAAGCATTTTTTTTCGATTATAATTCAGTAAATAAATACTTTTTTAATTCTCTGCATTATTAATTTGCTTGTTTAAGTTGTTTAAAATGTTGTAAGCCTTTAAAAAAAACTGATTAGTATAAAAAATATAAAAATTTTATTTTATGAAAAAAGATTACTTATTTTTGTAATAATTAAGTTTGTTAAACACCAAAAAATTAACTATGACACTTTACGGTTTATTCAATATTGGAAAAGTTATTGAATTACGTTTAAATGAAATTGGAATTGAAACTTTTGAACAATTAGTGGAGCTTGGAACTGAAGAAGTATTTCTTAGGCTATATGCAAAAAACAAAAACACCAGTAAAACAGTGTTATTTTCAATTGAAGGAGCAATAGAAGGTGTAAAGTGGCGTGAAATAGATTCCAAACGCAGGGAAGAATTGCAAAAATTTTTTGATACTGTTACTAAGAAAAAATAATAAAAATTTTATTTTCTGATAAAACTCATTTTATAGCTTAATAATTAGTTGCAATTTTGCGATTAGTTGCAAAAAATTTATTAAGCTATGCAAAAGATTGATAGACATCCTATTTTAAACGTTCCCTCAAACGAAATTGTTGAAATTAGTTTTAATGGACATAAAATTGAAGCTGAAAAAGGTTTTACAATAGCAGCTGCTTTGCATAGAGCCGGTTTTCCTGTGCATAGTCATTCACTCGAAAATAGAAATCGTTCGCTTGAGTGCGGTATTGGAAAATGTGGGGCATGCGAAATGCTTGTTGATGGCAAAATTGCCAGGATTTGTATCACTAAAGTTGATAACGTTAAAGATATAAGAGAAATTCCCAAAAATTATATTCCTCCGGTTGAAGAGGCACAAAAATCTGAAGCTTTTACTGTTTATAAAACTGATGTTGCTATAATAGGAGCCGGACCAGCCGGTTTAGCAGCCCGCGAACTTTTGAATAAGTATAATGTTTCAAATATTGTAGTTGATAATAATGATAAAATAGGCGGACAGTTTTTGATGCAGACACATCAATTCTTTTTCTTCGAGAAAGAAAAAAAATTTGGAGGTATGAGAGGTTTTGAAATTGCAGAAACTCTTGCGGGTGAAGACCGTTCGGGAATTTTACTCAATTGTGTGGTCTGGGATATCCTCGAAGGTAAACGTCTTGCCGTTAAAAATATTCAAACCAACGAGATTTTTTATATTATTGCCGAATATCTGATAGTTGCAACAGGTGCAATTCCTTTTATGCCAACATTTAAAAACGATGATGTTCCGGGTGTTTATACTGCTGCCGTTATTCAAAAAATGATGAATAATGAATTTACATTATTGGGTAAAAATGTATTAACTGTTGGGGCAGGAAATATTGGATATTTAACTTCTTATCAATTGATGCAGGCCGGAGCAAAAGTAAAAGCTATTATCGAAGCTATGCCTCGCGAAGGTGGATTCCCTGTTCAGGCTAACAGAGTTCGTCGGCTAGGTATTCCTATTTTGACGGGGCATATTTTGCTCGAAGCCATTCCTAACGATAATTATACGGGAATAGTTGGTGCTGTTGTTGCAGAATGCGAAAATTTCAAACCGATTCCGGGGACTGAAAAAATTATTAACGGAATTGATGCTATAAATATTTGTACAGGACTTGTTCCTGACGATCAACTAATGACCAAAGGGTCATTGTTATTTGGACGTAGAGCTTATGCTGTAGGAGATGCTCTTAGAATAGGAGAAGGGACATCAGCTGTTTTACGCGGAAAACAGGCTGCCTACGAAATTCTCGAAGATATGGGCGTGAGATTTAACTATGATGAATATTTAGCAATTTCAAAAGAATATATTGATTCCCAACAACATCCGGTAAGAGTTATTAAGGAACCATATAAACCTTCACGCGAGCGTGCAGAACAAAAACCTTATGTAATTATTGATTGCTTGTATGGATTCGCATGTAATCCTTGCGAATTTGCATGTCCTCATGGTGCTATTACTAAAACTTCAACCAGCACAGTTCCTTCAATTGATTATGATAAATGTATCGGTTGTATGGACTGTGTTTATCAATGTCCGGGATTAGCAATTTTTGGTTATGCAGAAAAGAAAAATTGGTTATTTTTACCAATAGAATATAGTATTGAGGAAGGGGCTGAAGTTTATCTGGTTGATAATAATGGTAAAGTTGTAGGTGAGGGGATTGTAGAAAAAATACTTGCTAAACCTAATAAAACTAATGTAGCCAGAGTTAATGCTCTAAATCTTTCGGGCGAAGAATTAATTAAAGCAAGAGGTTTTATCGTAAAAGAAAATTATCCAGAACCATTACAAATTTCTGATTATAATAAAGAAATACCTTCCGAAACTTATGTCTGTCATTGTGATGACGTTAAACTCGATGAAATTCTCGAAGTAATCGGTAACAGAAAATTTATCTCGATAGACGAAATTAAACATACAACAAGATTAGGAATGGGAGCTTGCCGTGGTAAAAGATGTATAAAAAGACTAAAACAAACCATAGCTCCTCTGGGAATAGAAATTGTTGGAGATGCTACTCCTCGTGCGCCGCTATCTAATCAGGTTGACATGAGCGAATTGCTTGTGTCTTCTAAAGAAAGAATTTACACAGATACTCAAAAAACTCCAAAAAAACGTACAAAAGTCCAAGTTCTTATCGCTGGTGGTGGGATGGCTGGTAGTGCATTGTTCAGATATTTTGCTGAAGCAGGAATGAATCCTGTTTTGATTAATAAAGATAGAGGTGCTTCTTGGCGGAATATTGCAGGAGGACGTCCGGCATTTTCTTTGCCTGCTCTGGCTGATATTGCTCTAAAAAATCGCGAATTATTTATCGAACTGCAAAATATTTCAAACATTGATTATAAACCAATAAGATACGTAAGTTTTGCGCATGATGATGCTACATATAAAGCTCTTGATGCAAGCCGTGCCTGGTCTAATGCTTATATGGTTGACCAAAAAGATTTCCCAAAAGAAATTTCTGAATTCTTTAATCCGAATTTGAAAACATATCAGGCGGCTTTAATAACTCATGACTGTTGGCAAGCCTCTCCGGGTAAAACTCTGGACTTAATTCGCAGAATTGGAATTTCCAAAGGTGGAACTGTTCAGGAAGATTGCGAGTTGATTGATGTAAGAAAAGAAAACAAAAATTTTGTTGTTTTAGTTCGAGATCATAATAAACATTATCTTGAATACGAATGTGAGCATTTTGTCAATGCTCTTGGTGGCGGAGCCGAAAAGTTTGCAAAAAAATTAGATATTTCTACCGGATTATATCCTGTAAAACATCAGGCCTTTATTACTCGCAGGTTACCTTATCTTGGCAAAAACGGCAACACTCTCGACATGCTTATTGACCGCAGAAAGTACAAAGGTTTTTCAGCAGTTTACGGACAACAATTAGCCGAAACAGGTCAAATTATTGGCTGTGCTTCTCCTGCGGTGGATCCTTCTGAAACTGATAAAGATTTACGGATTAACAGTAAAGATTTTATTGAAATTGTTTCCGAGATATTCTCTGATTGGATTCCATTACTCGGAAGTGTAGGGTTTCAGGCAGTATGGGCTGGTTATTATGTAGAACCTCGTTACATAGTAGATCCCGATCGCGGACTAATGGTGGGGTTAAGAGGGCATGGTTTTATGCTGGGTCAATATCTCGCAAAACTTTATGTTGACAAACTACTTGGTAGAGAAACTCCGGCATATTTTAAAGACCTTGCTCTCGATGGTCCGGGACTTTACGAAGCTGCTTTTAAATAAGATGGAGGCTATACTAAAAAGGCAGCTTTTTTATAATTTTTCTTGATAATACTTCAGAAATAAAATAAAATTTAAATGTTTTATCTTAGATTAAGTTTTAAATTAGATTATCTCTTGAAATTTGTAAATTAAATTAAAAAAATTAATCTTTTTTGTTTTTTGATTTTATAGCACTTAAAGCCTCTATTCTATTATCTATTAAATTTTAAAATATTTTTTGCTGTATTATTGTATATGATATATTTTTTTATAATTTTACGAAACAAACTGTAATTATGTTTTATGAGAGTTTCTATAGAGCTTGAACTAAGTAATAATGAATTTGAACACGATTATCGCAGGGCTTTTATGTCACTAATAAAAGCTGCTTTTCAAAGAGAATCGGATATTCTTTATAAAAGAATGTATGAAACTAAAACAGATAAGCCATTCACTTTTTCTGTTTTTTTTCCCGAACTTAAAGGGGAACAAAATAAAATTTTACTTGTGGGCAAAAAGGCTATCTTAAATTTTTCTACAAATGATCCTGAGATCCTGATTGGCTTATATAACGGAATTTATAAATTAAAAGATTACACTTATAAAACAAATCAAACATTTAAATTCTTAAGTGCAGATTTAAAACTTTTAAAAACAATAAAATATAAAACAAAAATTTTCAAAACACTTTCGCCTATTTTAGTAAATAAGAAAGGAGATAATTTAAAATTTTTATGTCCGAAAGATGCAGTCTTTCAAGAGGCATTGAATTTTTCTGTTAAAGAAGTTTGTTCTCATTTTCTAAATATTGTCAATCCGGAATTCGACATCAAATTTATAAAACATCAAAAAATGGTGATTACACATTTTAATCAATATATGACAACAAACAAAGGGATTATAGAAATAGCAGCTAATCCTGAAATTTTGCAATTATTGTACGATGTAGGAATAGGAGTTAGAAGAAGTCAGGGATTTGGAATGCTAGAAATAATTTAAAAAAAAAAAATTATGGAAAAACAGTTAGAATTGTTTATGCCAAAAAATAATACCATTAAAATTGAACTAAATAATTGGGTTTATAATGCTGGTATTTTAGGCTTAATCAGAATACTATCTTGGCCTCATGAAGAGCTAATAAATGAGAATATTACTATTGATGAAAATACTGTAGAATTTGATAGAAATTTATTAGAAGGTTTTACAGATAAGTTTTTTGAATATGCTTTTAAATTTAATGGAAAATATGACAGTATTAAATCTACAATAGAAGAAATAAAAAATGCAATAGAACAAAATGATGACAATGTCATATCTAAATATATTAAAAATAACAATCAGGAAAATCTAACTTTAGAAAAGAAAGCTAAAGATTTATTAGATTTTGTTAAAAAAAGATGGACAGGGAAGATTTACGAGGGATTTTATAAATTTAGTGCTGATGCTAAAAAAGAACTTATCAATTATAATGAACTTTATAAAATTTTAGATAAATTGCTTCATATTTTAGAAGATAATCGTGAAATTTTTCTTGAAAAGGAAGTTCAGACTTTTCTTTCTAATTTTGGAGGATCTAGTTTTCTGAATAAAGTTTCTGTCAAAGAAAATCAAAAAAATAAGTTTAAATTAGATTTTGAAATTCCTATAACTAAATCAACTAATAAATTAGATAAAAACTTTAAATGCATTATTTGTGATAATATTGCCAAAAGGGATACAATTTTTAATACGGGTCTGATAAGTTATCTTGGTTTGAATAAAGATAGTTTAAATTTTGTATGGAAATTTAATCCCAAAATACCCCTATGCGAAATATGTGAATTAGTATATTTTTGTGCTTGGGCGGGTTACACAAGAGGATTCGAAAATAAAACATATCTTTTTATAAATGATGATAGTAATGTGCAAAATCTTATTGAAAAAAATAATCTGCTTAAAAATTTACTTAAAAAAGATCTAAATAAAGAAAATATACTTACTATATATTTTTATGAATTACTTTTACGTGAAGAAAAAGAACTTTCTAAATTTAGA
>LUZK01000042.1 GCA_001603595.1 Bacteroidales bacterium Bact_19 | reverse complement strand
ATATTTACATCAAATTCAGGAATAGGGGGTTCATAAACAGTATCAATAGCAATAGGAGAGTTGCATCCCCAGTAATTTGTAGTAATCAAATTAAATACATGTGAATCTCTGCCGTCGTTCCAGCGTACAAAATTTCTGTGATTTCCACCTTGAGAGTTTGTGAAGCTTTGTACAACTTGACCATTAAAGAAGTTCCAAGTGTATTGTTGCAAAGTGTCTTCCACAGCTCTGATTGTAGCTTCTTCGCCGAAACATTTTGGAGGAATAATAATTACGTCAGAAGAAGGAATCCTTGCAAACTGTACTTTGATTGTATCTTTATCAGTGCATCCGTTTGTATTATCTTCAGTCCAAATAAGTAAGAAATAAGGATTGGCAGGATTTCCTGCATTAAGAATATTTGAAGTAACAGTCGCATTAGGATTATTTGCATTACTAAAACTGATGTTTTGAGTTGAAGGAGTTGACCAAACCCCAGTTCCAATACTTGGGATAGCATTAAGAGTTCCTGAAAAACCACAGAAGAGAGTGTCGTTACCTGCATTAGCAGTTGGAATTTGAATGAAGTGAATTCTCAAAGGACCTGCAGTGTCAGTACAGAATCCCGGCATATCTTCCGGCCCGGTTTCTTCAATCCAATAAAAATCGTGATAGCCATATGATGGTACTGTTGCAGATGCATTATTCCATGTGTAAGCATTTGGCGAAAATTGAGTAAAAGGATTATTTGTACTCCAATATCCACGAATACCTGTTCCCGGATTTTCAGCCCTAAGTCTGGGGAATGTCAATCCACAAACTGTAGAGTCTGCTTCGTCAGTTAAAATGTTGGCTGTTGGGACTCTCCAAAATGTAATAATAACAGTATCTTTTGCCTGACAAGCCAGTGTAAACGGAGGTTGCGACATATTGGTTTCTATCATGACAAATTCTCGGGGTCCATAAGTGTTTACACAAACATTCGGATTTGGAATAGAATAATCAGAGTATTGAGCTCCATTATCTGTCCAGCTCATATTGTAACCTGCCGTAGTTCCTTCAAGTTGAGTACACTGCCCACATACATGTTTGTCCGGACCTGCTGAAATAATTGGAATTTCAACAAATTCTATCTTTACCGTATCTGTTGAATAACAAGAACTAAGGTAAGTGTTGTTTTCTCTAAACACAAATTCCCAAAATCCAGTATTAGAAACAGTAACAAGAGTGGTATCGTTATTTAAATTTGCAAATGTTGCCGATGGTGTAGGTGTAACATTTGGTCGGGAATAAACAGACCATAACCCTGAAGGATTATATCCGCTGGTTTGAGGTAAACTGTAAACAGCACCTAAAGTGTAATTGTTTCCACAAACGGCATTGTCTAAACCAGCATTTGCCTGAGGTCTGCGATAGAATGTTACCCACATTGTATCAACTGATTGACAAGCTCTTGCATCGGGGTTGTATAAAGCCCATCCTACTGGAACTCTTACGTGAGCAGTATCACCATAAGAACCAATTTCTTTAATACACAATGTTGTTGTTGGTTCAAATTGTGATGGTGACCAAGATTCTGGAATAACTTTTCCAACAATCCACATACCTTCTGCCCATTGAGATCCGGTAACATCAGCTTGTAATTCTACACAATTTCCACATCTTTCGGCTTCGTTTACACTTCCAACACTTGCAACAGGCATTCTAGCAAATCTAACTTTTTTGTCTACTGTTCCTGTGCATTGTACTCCATTTAATTGTGTGGTTTCTTGCCATCTAAAAAGAATTTCGGTATAATTTCCTGTATAGTTACCAATGGATACTGTTACTACCGGGGAATTGATATTAGGAGTAAATGTAGGTTGTGGAGTTATTGGTGTTTCTGTTGTTGGATTTAATGCTGTCCATTGACCAGCTCCACTTGAATTATAAACAGTAAGTATTGTAGATGTTCCACAAACAGTATCTGTACCTGGTGTAGTTGTCGGATTAGGTTCAGGAACATAAGTAACTAATACTTTATCAGAACCCGAACAACCGGATATACTTTCTGTGAGTGTATATTCATAAGTTCCAAATACACTAATTCTTGCTTCAGCGTTAGCACTTGTTTGTGGATTAAAAATAGTTCCTGAACCACTCCACGAGAGATTTGTTCCAGTTACACTGGCGACACCTTGCATTATTGTAGAATTACCGCAAACAGTGAAATCATCTCCGGCAAATGGAGTTGGTGTTCTTAAAAATCTAATTACTACATCATCGCTTGATATACATTGCCCGTTTGCAATATTCCAAGTAAAAGTACAATCTTGATAATCAGGGACTAAAACTATCGGATTAGGTTGGGTATAATTTGTTCCTCCAATAGTTACAAAATTCGAACAACTTGATGTCCAATAACCATACATTCCTGTTACAGGAGTGTTGGCATTTAGTCTGATCATTAAACCACAAGTATCTTTATCAGTTCCTGCATTGGCATATGGCATTTCGAGCCACATTACCGGCGTTCCTTGTGAAATGTGATAACATCCTGAACTAATGTTTGCATGTCCACTTCCATCATTTAATCCTACTATTGCAGAAACATAATAAATGGTATTGTAATCTAGTCCTAAAGGTAAGCGACAGAAATTGGGCGTCGAATTTCTTGCAATTGGGATATTATTTCCGGTATGTATCATAAATTCGAAAATGCCGCTACCTCCGTCGGTATTTTCGTCTCCATTGTGAGTTACGTTAGGAGAAGTACATTCGTTTCCACACAGAATTATTGTGCTAAGTGTTCCCATTGTACCGGCATAAAACGGACAACCACAATCACGAAACCCATTTAATTCAAAACTACTACATCCATTTGCATCGGTAACCGTGTAGTTATAAGAATTTGGAGATTCAATTGTTGCCTGAAAATGTGGATTGGCTTGAGATACTCCGTTTACAAGATATCCGGAAAATGGATTACCTTGTGAGCCTACAACATCCCAGGAAACATAAAACAGTGTTGGAGAACCTGTAGGACCGCAAACTTCTTCAAAGTTCTGAATATTAATTTGATCATAAACCGAAAAGTTAATTTGAGAAGTCACAGGGCCTCCTGTACATGGATCATTCACAGTATTTGTTATCGTATAGTTTCCGGGTAAGTTTGGTGAGAAAATAGCCGAATTTTGATCTAACAATTGTGGATTAGGTGAACATGTTAATGTTCCGAAGTTTGGAGCATACAATTGTACAGGCATGGAACCAACACACATATTATCTACAGGAGAGAGGGTTGGAACATATGTAGGATTAAATGTTATTACTACATCATCACTTCTTTGACATCCTGAATTGCCTAAATATCTTTCTGTAATTCTAAAAGTGTATGTCCCATACATACTTACAGTTACATCTGTAACGTTACTTGTTTGGTTTGCAAACGAGGCTGTTCCTGGTCCGGAAACAAGTGTCCATTCTACTGTGTTGTTAGGAGCCGGATTAGATGCGTTTAATGTATATGTCAATGCACAAACTGCATTGTCCGGACCTGCGTTTGGATTGGGTAATATACAGCAGTTTGGATCATTCATGTGTCTTACTAATACTGTTAAAGTAGTATCGTGGGTACAACCAAAATTATCTGTAATTGTAAATGTAAATGGTTGTTGAGAATTAATATCCGGAGTTCCTGTAGTTGTATATGTTCCTGTTGCACAATTCTGATTTGACGGTGGATTAATTTGTGATCCAAAAACTCCCTGCCATGAAGTAGGAGTGTAGTTGTTTGTGTAGCTCCACAATTCAGGGAATAAGCTCGGATTGAATTCTATCCACCAACCAAATAATGTTCCTGAATCAATTGCCCAGTTATCACAAATTCTAATTGTCCATGTTCCATTAAGTGGACAACCAATTAAACCTGCTAGGCTTTGATATGAAGCATAAACTCCTGCAGGCAAAACAGTAAGCCCTGAAGCAGCTTGTTGCATTGTTTGAGTTCCGGATGGACATATAGTATACCACCATCCTTGATTTGGAGGGTTACCCAAATTACAACTTCCTCCACCTTGAATCCCCATCTGAACAATAGTCCCGTTAGGGCATTGAATGTAAAAAGTGAGGTCACCAATATATGTGTGACACATATTCATGTGAATACCAATAATATCATTTATACTTGTTACAGTTTGTCCTGGATTAAATTGATTTTGCATTAATGGACTATTATAACAAACTCCTGTTCCATCAGGTAATGGTACAGTATCTGCTACTGCTGGTACAACACTGCTATTCCAAGTCGAGGAAGAATAATAGCCACACATATTTACTGTTTGACCCATACAAATAGCTGTAGGGCTGAGAGTTGTTGTTTGAGTATTCCATATTGGAGCCCTCGAAACTCTCACCCTCTGTGCTACTGCATTGGTATTAGTACAGTTTTGTTGGTCAGTTATTGTAACAATAACAACATAGCCTCTTCGATCAGGGAAAGTATGAGTAACCTCATTTAGCCCTACCCCGGATTGAATTGGTGACCCATCCTGGAAATTCCATGTAAATGTTACTGTTCCATCATTTAACGGATATCCGGGATTTGGATATACTCCATTAGCTGTGAATGTTACAGGAAAAGATGTATTATTATCTTCATCCCAGCAAACATTTATATAATCAATTCCTCCTTCATTAACCAGTGGTGGATCCGATGCTGTAATATATACTTGACGAGGCATACACTGAAATTCACATGATAATGTTCCGGAAAAAGAGCCTCCGCTTACATTTCCTACAAAAACAAATGTTAAACATCCGGATTCATTAATGTTTGATGCTACCACTGACAACGTCCCTGATGTTGTTGTATGATTATAAACTTCCAAAACAGGAGCTGAAGTGTTTGGTCCATCATAAACTGTTAATGATGTGCCATTTGGAAATGAATATGAACTGATAAACAAACGTACAAATCTATTTATTGGGTCATTTGAACAAACAGTAACAGTTAAGGTTTGTCCAACACTGTAACTTCCAACTGAAAGCGAGCCGGAACATGTTGAAATTGTTTGTCCATTGTATCCGCTCATGGTATATGATTGGCTAATTACCATAAGACTAAGCGAGATCAAAAACAATGTTAAAATTAACTTTTTCATATATCTTGATTTTTTTGTTATCTAATGTTTTTTATCCTCATTTCATTTGTGACAGCTACGTCAATATCTTCGTCTGATTGAACTACAATTACATAACCGGTATCTCCGGCTCTGAAATAGTTATTTTTTAATGAACTTCTGTAAATGTTATATTCCAGAGGATTAAAATCATCCAGATCTTCAAGCGTTATTATATAATCCGGAATAACGTATCCGGTTTTAGGATTAATCTTTTTTAACTCAATCAATTCTATCGGTTTGCTCGGCATTTCAATAATGTAGCAACCTTTTTCCACAAAGTAATTCAATTTGTAGAACTCCTTAAGATTGTCTTTTTTGAATTGATTTAGTTCTTCTTGACTATACTTTGACAACAATTTACTATTCGCTTCCTGTGCAGTTATAATGCCAATAAATGCAAAAGACGCGAAAACAAGCATCAAGACTTTAGTTTTCATCTTCTTCAATTTTAGTTAATAAATTACCTCTCTTAGACAATTATAATTTTCTAAACGTTGTATAAATTTTAAGATTTTTACAAAATTATTAATTTTTTTTTAATTTTAAGTTTAAAAATAATTTTTTTATGAAAAATTACCTTGAGTGTAAATATTTTTTAAATAGTTAAAAACTTATTTGCAAAAAGTAAAAAAAATTGAGGAGCTATTTGTAACTTTGTAAAAATTTTTTGTGTGGAAAAGTTATTATCTAAATTAAATCCTGCTCAACGAGAAGCAGCAGTATATACAGAGGGTCCTCAATTAATTGTCGCCGGAGCAGGATCCGGAAAAACACGTACATTAACTTATAAAATTGCCTATCTTTTAAAACTAGGTTACAAACCAAGAAGAATTCTTGCACTTACTTTTACTAACAAAGCTGCCGAGGAAATGCGAAGTAGAATAGATAGTCTTCTAGGGGATAACTATTCGCGTCATTTATGGATGGGTACTTTTCATTCTATCTTTGGTAAAATGTTGAGAATTGATGCCGAAAAAATTGGTTTTACTGCAAACTACACCATATATGATAGCAGCGATTCTGCAAGTATGATTAAATCTATTATTAAAGAGTTTAAACTTGATAATGAAAAATATAATTATAAAAACATTCAATCTAGAATTTCAAATGCAAAAAACAAACTCATAACTGCCGAAGCTTATGCCGCAAATCAAGATTATATAACTGAAGATACCAAAGAAGGACGAGGAGAATTCTTTAAAATTTATCTCGAATATGCAAAAAGATGCAAACAAGCCAATGTAATGGATTTTGACGATCTGTTGCTTTATACAAATATATTGTTTAAAATCAGCAAGGATTCTCTGGAAAAGTTTCGAGGAATGTTTGATTATATTCTCGTTGATGAGTATCAGGATACGAATTTTGCACAATATCTTATTGTTAAAAAACTTTCCGAAATCCATCGTAAACTTTGTGTAGTTGGTGATGATGCCCAGTCAATTTATTCTTTCAGAGGTGCACGTATTCAAAATATTCTTAATTTCAAAAATGATTATCCTGATTATAAATTATTTAAACTCGAACAAAATTATCGTTCTACAAAAAATATTGTTGAAGCTGCAAATTCACTAATTGCTAAAAACTTAAATCAAATTTCCAAAATTTTGTTTTCCGAAAATGAAAGCGGAAGTTTGATAAAAGTTCGCAGATCACTCGACGATAATCAGGAAGGATATGATATAGGAATGTCTATTAGAGAATATTGCAATAAAGAAAATTTTGAATTCAGCGATTTTGCAGTTCTGTACAGAACGAATGCTCAATCCCGTATTTTCGAAGATGCGTTCAGAGCTTTAAACATACCTTATAAAGTTTATGGGGCTCTTTCTTTTTATCAACGTAAAGAAATTAAAGATGTTTTTGCATACCTTAAATTAATAATAAATCATAATGATCCTGAATCTTTTAAAAGAATTATAAATTATCCGGCTCGACGGATTGGTTCTACAACTGTAGAAAAAATCTTTGAATTTGCATCAAAAAATAATGTCAGCATCTGGGAAGTTGTCAGCAAAATAAATGATTTGTATGAAATTAAAATTTCTAACGAGACTCGCAGACATATAACCGGATTTGTTACTCTTATTAACGACATGGCAAATAAATTGCACCTAATTGACGCTTATGACTTTATTGTAGAGCTTGTCAATCGCTCAGGAATTAACAATGATTTATTGGCGGATAAAACTCAGGAAGGAATAAGCAGATACGAAAACTTGCAGGAATTACTAAACAGTGTTAAAAATTTTGTCGAGAAAAGAAAAAAATCCGATCAAGCATCTTCAATTTCGGCCGAAGATTATTTGCAGGATATAGTGCTTTACTCTGACCTCGAAGAAGATGATGATGACGAGAATGAATCAAAAAATGTCGTTTCTCTCATGACAGTACACGCTGCTAAAGGTCTAGAGTTTAAAAATGTTTTCATAGTTGGTGCAGAATCCGAATTATTCCCTTCAGGACTTAGTAAATTCTCAATGGAAGAATTTGAAGAAGAACGCCGCTTGTTTTATGTGGCAATGACTCGGGCTATGAAAAATCTTATTATTAGTTATGCAGATAAAAGATTTCGTTTCGGACGTATTATTTACATGGCTCCAAGCGATTTTCTTTATGATATTGACAATCAATATCTTGATTGGCCTGATAAGTACGATGAAGATGAACCAGATACCGATTTTGAGCGGGAATTAAACAACTTTTATTCAAACAATATTGATTTTGTAAATAATAAACTAGTAATTCAAAACCAATCCGAAAAGAAGGGTCCTCCTAAAATTAAAAATCCAAAACCAGAAAATCTTGTTTCAATAAGCAAAATAGATAAAATACTTGGAGGAAATGAATCTGTAAATACAGATATTTATGCTGAAGGAATGTTAGTACTGCATGAAAAATTCGGTCAAGGTGTGATTAAAAAAATAAATGTTGTAGATAAAATAAAACGAGCTTATATCTTATTTGACGATTACGGATTAAAAACACTTCTATTAGAATATGCTAAACTACAAATAATTTAATTTTTTTTTATTTTAATTAACTTCGCAAAAAAAATATTATGGATTACAATACTCAAAGACCTAGATTAATACTACCGGAATACGGACGAGTTATACATCAAATGGTTGAATATTGCTGTACGATCGAAGACAGAGAAACGCGTACAAAAGCAGCTAATGCAATTATAGAATTAATGGGGAACATGAATCCTCATTTGAGAGATGTTCCCGATTTTAAACATAAATTGTGGGATCATTTGGCTTTAATGTCGGATTTCAAACTTGATATAGACTGGCCATATCCTTTGCCTGAAAAGAATATTTTAAACTTAAAACCTGAAAAACTTCCCTATTCCGATGGAGAAATAAAATATCGACATTATGGTAAAATTATTGAAAAACTTGTAAAGAAAATTCCGGAGATTGAAGATCCTAAGGCTCAGCGTGCTTTAATAGAGCTTATGGCAAACCATATGAAACGCTCTTACATGACTTGGAAAAAGGAAAACATTAATGATGAAATAATTATTAAAGAACTAAACAGGTTGCTCGAGAACAAAGTTCCAATTCCCGAAGATTTAGTGTTGAACGAGTTTAGAGATGTTCTCGCGAGCAAACAAGTACAACAGAATTCACAAAAAAAGAAGAAAAAATCTCAAAAAAAGAGATAAAACATATTTTATAACATGAGTACATTTAAGATTTACGGGGGGCATAAGCTTAAAGGTGAAATAATACCTCAAGGTGCTAAAAACGAGGCTTTACAAGTTCTTTGCGCTGTATTATTAACAAATGAAGAAGTAAAAATTTCAAATATCCCGGATATTAGAGATGTAAACAAACTTATAGATTTGTTATCGTCTCTTGGAGTTGTTGTTACAAAGCACGGAAAAGGAGATTATTCGTTTAAAGCCGAAAATTTGAATCTCGACTATCTTAAATCAGATACATACCGTCAGGATGGATCTGCTCTCAGAGGTTCGGTTATGATAATGGGTCCGCTTCTGGCAAGATTCGGATATGTTTGTTTGCCAAAACCGGGTGGGGATAAAATAGGACGTCGTAGATTGGATACTCATCTCTACGGATTTGCAAAACTCGGAGCTGAATTTAATTTCGATTTTAAAGAAAATTTTTTCACTCTCAAGGCCCAAAAACTCGAAGGAAATTATATACATCTCGACGAAGCATCTGTAACCGGTACTGCAAATATTATTATGGCTGCTGTATTGGCAAATGGGAAAACCACAATTTATAATGCAGCCTGTGAACCTTATGTTCAACAGTTATGTAACTTGTTGAATAATATGGGGGCAAAAATATCAGGTATAGGTTCTAATCTTTTGACTATAGAAGGCGTGAATGAACTTCATGGGGCTGAGCACAAAATTTTGCCCGATATGATCGAAATAGGCAGCTTTATTGGAATGGCAGCAATGACCGGTTCCGAGATAACAATAAAAAATGTACACTACGAAATGCTCGGAATTATTCCCGATTCTTTCAGAAAATTAGGAATTCATATCGAACATATAAATGATGATATTTATATTCCTCCACATGAAAATTATGAAATTGAAAGTTTTATTGACGGATCAATAATGACAATCTCTGATGCAATTTGGCCGGGTTTAACTCCCGACCTTCTGAGTGTTTTTCTTGTAGTTGCTACTCAGGCGCGGGGAGAAGTGCTTATTCATCAAAAAATGTTCGAAAGCAGACTGTTCTTTGTTGATAAACTTATTGACATGGGAGCAAAAATTATACTTTGCGATCCACATCGAGCAACAGTAATAGGCCTCGACAATAAAGTAAAACTTCGTGCTACCACTATGCAATCACCCGATATTCGTGCAGGGATGGCTCTTTTAATTGCTGCTATGAGTGCTGATGGTACAAGCATAATTCATAATATTGAGCAAATTGACAGAGGTTACGAAAAAATTGACCAGCGACTTAATGCTCTTGGTGCTAAAATAGAACGTATAACAGTTTAATTATCTATTATGAAAATTTTATTTTTTATTGTTTTGTTTTTTGTTTTTTCAATGTCGGGTTTCTCCCAAAAGATTGGTACTGAAATAGGAGATATTGCTCCTGAAATAAAATTAACTTCTCCAAATGGGGACTCTATTGCTCTTTCTTCATTGAGAGGAAAAGTTGTGTTAATAGATTTTTGGGCTTCGTGGTGCGGACCCTGCCGTAAGGAAAATCCTTTTGTTGTAAGTGCTTACCAAAAATATAAGGACAAGAGATTTTCAGTCGGAAATGGATTTACTGTTTTTGGTGTATCTCTCGACAAAAATAAAGAAAGCTGGATTAAAGGAATAGAGGATGATAAATTAACCTGGTATCATGTTTCCGACCTCAAACAATGGGATTGCGATATTGCTAAAGTTTATGGAGTCAGAGGAATTCCTTCTAATTTTCTTATTGATAAAAATGGCGTTATTATAGCCAAAAATTTAAGAGGTGAAAAACTTGAAGCAACTCTGGAAAGCTTATTGGTGATTGATCCGGCTGATCAATTTACCAATTCTTTCAAACAACTCAAAATAGATTTTAATAAGCTTACCGAAGATGAGTTTTATAAAAACAAAAAAGAACTTAAGAAAATCCAAAAAAACATTGAAAACCTTGATAAATACATAAATGGCTTAAAAAATTGATTTTTACTGTCATTTTGTCATTTATTTAGATCTGGCTTAAATTTTGAAAACCTTTCTAAGATTAAAAAATAGGGTTATATGGAAGAAAAAGAAATAAAAAATGATAATAGTATTGAAAATATTGAGAATGAGGATTCAAACAAAACTGATAAAAAATCAAAGAAAAAATCAAAAAATAATGAAGTTCAGATTTTGAAGGAACAAATAAAAGAACTTGAAGATAAGAATTCCGAGCTTCAGGATAAATATCTGAGATTAGTGGCAGAATACGATAATTTCAGAAAACGCACTGCAAAAGAGAAAGCTGAATTGAAAGATATAGTAAAAGCCTCTCTTTTGTTGGAGTTTTTACCAGTTGTAGATGATATGGACAGAGCTATGGCTCATCTTTCAAATGTAACTGATGTAAAAGCGACGGTTGAAGGGATAAATCTCATTTACAATAAATTTAACGATTTTCTTAAATCGCAGGGTTTGATTGAAATTGAGGCTAAAGATAAAGATTTCGACACAGATTTGCACGAAGCCGTAACCAAATTCCCTGTTGATGAAGAAAAAAAAGGAAAAGTAATAGATGTTCTAACAAAAGGTTATACTTTAAACGATAAGGTTGTAAGATTTGCCAAAGTAGTTGTTGGTGAATAAAAAATGAGAACTTAGAATGAGTAAGAGAGATTATTACGAAATATTAGGTGTATCACGTGATGCGAGTGCCGAAGAAATAAAAAAGGCATATCGCAAAAAGGCTATTGAATATCATCCCGACAAAAACCCCGGCAATAAGGAAGCTGAAGAAAAATTTAAGGAAGCTGCCGAAGCTTACGAAGTTCTTAGCGATCCTGAAAAACGTGCTCGCTACGACAGATTCGGACATTCAGGAATTAACGGAAGCGGATTTAGTGGCGGCGGAATGAGTTTCGATGATATTTTCTCGCGTTTCGGTGATATTTTTGGGGATGCTTTTGGCGGATCTCCTTTCGAAAGTTTCTTTGGTGGAGGATCCAGAAGCAGCCGATCAAGAGTTAATAAAGGAACCAATATTAGAATTTCTGTAAAACTAACTCTCGAGGAAATTGCAACAGGAACAACTAAAAAAATAAAAGTAAAAAAATATGTTCCTTGCAAAGAATGTAATGGTACCGGCGAAAAAAACGGTAATAGTTCTCGAACTTGTCCTACTTGTAACGGTAGGGGAGTACAAACCCGCGTTATCAATACAATAATGGGACAAATGCAAACAACAACAACCTGCCAAACATGCGGAGGTGAAGGTAAAATTATAAACGAAAAATGTACCGCTTGTTTTGGTGAAGGTATAGTGCATGGCGAAGAACTTATCGAACTCAAAATACCGGCCGGTGTTGGTGAAGGTATGCAATTATCCGTTTCAGGAAAAGGTAACGCTGCTCGCAGAGGTGGAATAAACGGAGATTTGATTGTTGTTATACAAGAATTGGAACATCCTGATTTTATTCGAGACGGAAATGATTTAATTCACGATTTGTTTATAAGCATTCCTGAGGCAATACTCGGAACACAGGTTGAGATTCCTACCCTTGGCGGTAGAGTCAAAATTAAAATAGAACCGGGAGTTCAGTCAGGGAAGATACTCAGATTAAGGGGTAAAGGATTGCCGGATGTTAACGGTTATGTAAAAGGGGACTTACTTGTAAGAGTTAACATTTACATTCCAAAAAATCTTACTAAGGAAGACAAACTTATCCTCCATAAAATGCAAGAGTCTGATACCTTTAATCCCAAAAATAAAAAAACCGAGAGTATCTTTGATAAATTTAAAGGATATTTCTTCTAAATAATACTTAAAACAGGACGTTTCGGTCCTGTTTTTTTTTTATTTTAATTTAAAACATCTTTTATCTTTGCTCTATGAAAAAATGCGAGGATATATTAAACAAAGTTAGAAATTTTCCGCAAGTCCCCGGAGTTTATAAATTCATTGATGCTGCCGGTAAAATCATTTATGTTGGTAAAGCAAAAAATTTAAAAAAAAGGGTGAGTTCTTATTTTGCAAAAAATTTAAGCACCTATAAAACCCAAATGATGGTTCGTAAGATTCACGACATTGATTTTATAGTTGTAGAATCTGAAACGGATGCTCTTTTGCTTGAAAATCAACTAATAAAAAATCTTCAACCGAAGTATAATTTTATGCTTAAGGATGATAAAACATATCCTCTCTTATGCATAAAAAAAGAACCATTTCCTCGGTTGATATATACTCGCGAAAAAGTAGAAGACGGAAGCGAATATTTCGGACCATTCAGCTCTGTTTATACAGTAAAAACTTTACTTAGCCTTATTCGTCAACTATATCCACTTCGTACCTGTAATTATAATTTAACTCAAGAAAATATAAAAGCCGGAAAATTTAAAGTTTGCCTTGAGTATCATATCGGAAATTGCAAAGCTCCTTGTGAAGCAAAGATTGACGAAACAGAATATAATTCTTATATCGAAGATGTTAGAAAAATAATTCGCGGAGATCTTCATCTTGTTCAAAATTTTTTGTCGGAACAGATGAAAAAGTTTGCTGCTGAATTAAAATTCGAAGAGGCTGCAACATTGAAACAAAAATACCATATAATAGAAAATTACAGAAGTAAATCAGCTGTTGTAAGTTCAAATATTTCTAATCTTGAAGTTTTTGGATATGCAAAAGATATAGACAATTTTTATATAAATTGGTTTTTAGTTAAAAATGGAGCCATAATATCTTCGCATTCAATGGAAATTCGAAAAAAACTTGACGAAGCAGACGAAGAAATATTGCTATATGCTATTATAGAAATGCGAAAATTTTCTGAATCTCAAATAAAAACGGTTTTGCTACCTATTATTATTAATGAAAAGATAGAAGGATTGAAATTTGAAGTTCCAAAACGTGGAGATAAATTTACTTTATTGGAATTGGCTCAAAGGAATGCAAAGTTTTTTATGCTGGAACGACACAAACAAATTGCAAATAAATCTCCTCAAAACAGTATTCAGCGAAAATTGCGTACATTACAAAATGATCTGGCATTAAAAGATATTCCCGATTATATTGAGTGTTTTGATAATTCTAATATACAGGGTACTAATTCTGTTGCCGCTTGCGTGGTTTTCAGGGATGCCAAACCTGCAAAATCCGAATATAGACATTATAATATTAAAACTGTAGAAGGACCGGATGATTTTGCTTCGATGTACGAAGTGGTGTATCGCAGGTACAGGAGATTGCTGGATGAAAATCAATCTTTGCCCAAGCTCATCGTTATTGACGGTGGCAAAGGTCAACTTTCTTATGCCTGCAAAGCACTTGAAGATTTGAAAATTTCAGATAAAGTCGCTGTAATCGGAATTGCAAAAAAACTCGAAGAAATCTTTTTTCCAAACGATCCCGTTCCGTTATATCTGGATAAAAATTCGGAATCTTTAAAAATAATTCAGCAAATTCGCGATGAGGCTCATCGCTTTGGTATTAGCTTTCACCGCGATAAAAGGTCTAAAAATTTTATTACTTCCGAACTCGATGCAATTAAAGGAATTGGCGAAAAAACAAAAACTATTCTATTGAGGAATTATAAAACTATTCAATATATTAAAAATGCAAACTTTGACGAACTATCCAAACTCGTTGGAAAAAGCAAAGCAAATCTGATTATCGAATATTTTAAATCACAAAATTCTACTTAATCAATAGAATTTTGCTTGTCTTCTTCAATAAGAAGTTCCCAGTACTCCATAGCTCTTCTGGTATGTGGAATTACTATTGTACCTCCCACAACATTTGCAACTCCGAAGATATCAATAATTTCTTCTGTTGTTACTCCAAGTTTATGACAGGTTTCGAGGTGATATTTTATGCAATCATCGCATCGTAAAACCATTGAAGCAACAAGTCCAAGCATTTCTTTGGTTTTGGAGTCAAGGACAGAATCCTGATATGTTAATGTGTCGAGACTGTAAACTCTCTTAATTATTTTGTTGTCTTTTTCAAGTAATTTTTCATTCATCTTTTGGCGGTACGAACGAAATTCTTCAAGTTTATTCATGACTAATAGTTAATTTATTATTTCACTTTTTAAAGTTGCTGATGTAGCATCAATAATTTTTACATTTACAAAATCTCCGGCTTTATAATTTTGAGCAGGAAATATCACTACTTTATTTTGTTCTGTTCGTCCGAATAGCATTTTTTTAGAACGTTTGGAATATCCTTCTACCAGTACTTCAAAACTTTTACCGATATCTGCTTTGTTATTCTCTAACGAAATTTTATTTTGAAGTTTAATCATTCTGTTAAGACGATCTATCTTTATTTCTTCCGGGACATCGTCATCGAAATGCTTTGCTGCATAAGTTTCCGGACGTACAGAGTATTTAAACATAAATGCCAGATCGAATTTTACCTGCTCCATTAAATCCAGAGTTTGCTGAAAATCTTCTTCACTTTCACCACTGAATCCACAAAATAGATCTGTTGAAATTCCGCAATCGGGAATAGCTGATCTAATAGCTTCTATTCTGTTTAGATACCATTCTCTTGTATATTTACGATTCATTTTTTCAAGAATTTTATTACTTCCCGACTGAACAGGCAAATGTATGTGGTTACAAATATTTTTATATGCTGCCATAGTTTCAATAAGTTCGTCGGAGAAATCTTTGGGATGTGATGTAGTGAATCTTATTCTCATTTCGGGAGCAGTTTCCGCAACCATCCGTAAAAGATTCGGAAAATTTACTTTTTTGTCTCCCTCTTCAAAATAATACGAGTTAACATTTTGACCCAATAGTGTTAGTTCTTTAAAACCTTTTTCCCTGAGATTTTTAACTTCAGTAAGTATATCTTTGTAATCTAAACTTCTTTCTCTTCCTCTTGTGTATGGTACAATACAGTAGGAACAAAAATTGTTACATCCTCGCGTAATTGCAATAAATCCGGAAATAATGTTGTTGTCAATCTTTACTTGTTCAATGCCGCTGTAGGTTTCGTTAATATCAAATTCTGTTCTTACAGGTGCAATATCGTTTTCGTCAACAAGATCAGGTAAACTTCTGTACGAATCCGGACCTGCAACAAAATCAACAGCAGGATGTTCAAGAAATTTCTCACCGACCCGTTGAGCCATACAACCGATTATGCCGGTTTTTAGGTTTTTGTTTTTCCTTTTTAAACTCTTAATATGATCCAGTCTGTTCCAGATTTTTTTTTCGGCATTGTCTCTTACCGAGCAGGTGTTAATGATTATAACATCAGCATCGGTTATATTATCTGTAGCAATATATTCTCTTGACTGCATAATGCCGGCAACAGTTTCTGAATCTGCCACATTCATCTGGCAACCATAAGTTTCGATATATACTTTTTTCTTCATGAGATTTTTTTGAAATACAAATAAACTTTTATTTTGTTCACAACACTAAAATTTACAGATAAATCTCCAGCAGTTCCGTATATGTATCAGGTAAAAGAGTTACTGAGTTTAATGCTGCCGGTATTAATACTGTTTCTCCGGCTTTTAATTGTGTAATTGTACTCTTTGATTGTATGCCAAGGCTTCCTTTTATACAATACAGAATCACAAAAGAATCAAGACTATAATAATCTTTCTGTATTTTGTTGAAAACAGATAGATAATTAAGTTTAAAGCTGTCTGTGTCGAGGATTTTTGTGGAATTGTCGGTTGCAATTGTGTATTCTGTTTTAATGTTAGTTGTTTTTTTATAGTCAATAACATCTTTTGCATCTTCAATATGGAGTTCACGACCTGTGCGACCATAATCATAAACGCGATATGTACGATCCGAGCTTTGTTGTACTTCGGCAAGTAAAACCCCTTTTCCCAGACTGTGAATTCTTCCGGCCGGAATATGATATACCTCTCCTGGTTTTACATTAACAATATTCAAAATATCTTCGAGATTTTGGTTTTCAATGGCTTTTTGAAGTATATCAAAATTTACATCTTTTTTGAATCCGGAAGTAAGAGTTGCACAGGCTTCGGCTTCAAGAATGTACCAGGCTTCGTTTTTCCCGTTTTCACCGTATCGTTCCATAGCTGTTTTGTCGTCCGGATGCACTTGCAAGGAGAGGTTATCGTTTGATTCAATAATTTTGAAAAGAATAGGAAAATAAATCCCGTATTTTTCAAAAACTTTTTCTCCCACGATGTCTTCCATATAAATTTCAATAATTTCTTCGAGAGAATTGTCTTTTAGAAATCCATTTGAAATTATTGATACATTATCTTCCAGTCCGGAAATTTCCCAGCTTTCTCCGCAATTATTCGGAACATTTGGATCGTTTTTCAATTTCTTAATTTTACTACCGCCCCAGATTTTTTCTTTATAAATCGGATAAAATTTTAAAGGATAAAGCATATTAAAATTTTTATTATTTTTAAACTTCAAAAATAGTAATTTATTTCGTAACGTTTTAAATTATGTTAATAGTTGGAATTGCAGGCGGTACAGGTTCAGGAAAAACAACGGTAGTTCGACGTATAATAGAGAGATTGCCTGTCGGATGTGTTACTGTTGTGCCGCAAGATAGTTATTACAAAGATAATTCACATTTGCCTCTGGAGGAAAGACAAAAAATTAATTTCGATCATCCAGATGCAATAGAATGGCCATTGTTGATTGAACATATAAAGGATTTAAAAAATAAAAATCGAATTCAACAACCAATTTATTCATATCTAACCTGCACACGTAGCAAAGAAACTATCGAAATCGTACCGAGCAGTGTAATTATTGTAGAAGGAATATTAATCTTATCCCAACCGGAACTTCGGGAATTAATGGATCTTAAAATATTTGTTGATGCTGATGCTGATGATCGCCTTTCGCGTGTAATACAGCGAGATATTGTGGAACGAGGAAGATCCGTTGCAATGGTTCTTGAAAGATACGACAAAACAGTTAAACCATCGCATCTTCAGTTTATTGAACCCACTAAAAGATATGCTGATATAATAGTTCCGCAGGGAGGAAATAATCAAGTGGCTATTAACTTATTAACTCAATTTATAATACAGCATTTAAAATGATATCAGCACTAAACAACATCAAACTTAAAAATTTAATGTTTCTTGATATAGAAACAGTACCGGGATCTCCCGAATTTGATGATTTGCCCGAAAATTTTAAACATTACTGGGATAAAAAATCATCAAATTTTCGTAAAGAAGATCAATCTGCTGCCGACGTTTATAATCGTGCAGGTATATATGCAGAGTTTGGAAAAATTATTTGTATTTCTGTTGGAGTAATTCATGATGATAAACTAAGGGTTAAATCATTTGCTTCAGATGGCGAAAAGGAGTTATTGCTGGATTTTGCAAAAATGATTGACTCTTGGGATAGTACTAACGAAAAGTACTTATGTGGTCATAATGTTAAAGAATTTGACATCCCTTATATCTCCAGAAGGATGTTAATCAATGAAATTAAACTCCCTCCGGTTTTTGATATTTCCGGAAAAAAGCCATGGGAAATAAGGCATATTGACACCTTAGAGTTATGGAAATTCGGGGATTATAAAAATTTTACATCTTTATCACTCTTAGCTGATTTATTTAATATCCCCACATCAAAAGACGATATTGACGGTAGTATGGTTTGCGAAGTTTATTATAAAGAAAAAGACCTTCAGCGAATAGTAAAATATTGCGAAAAAGATGTTCTTTGTGTAGCAAACTTAGTTTTAAAACTCATGGGCAAAGACTTGATAAAAGAGATTGTAAGTGTGTAGAAACTGTCTTATTGTTAATGACTATTACATTGATGCTCATGAGAATGGCAACTTGAACCACAATCAGCAATTTTACCCTCAATATATTGTTTTAAAACTTCCAGTGCATTACCGGAGCATCCTCGTATTACTTTTATTCCGGCCTTGTTCAATACATTTATTGCTCCTTCTCCAATACCTCCGGCAAGCATAATGGAAACTTCGGCT
>LUZK01000041.1 GCA_001603595.1 Bacteroidales bacterium Bact_19 | reverse complement strand
CTTCTCCCTTTCTTTCGGAACCCTGGGGATTTGAAAATAAAAAATATTTTTTGAATGCAGTAGTTTATTTAGAAACTAATTTAGATTATTTACAAGTTTTGGAAAATGCCTTAGAGATTGAAAATGAACTTAAACGAGTTCGCAATTCACAAGGCTACGAAGCCAGAACTATGGATATAGATATCTTATTTTTTAATAACTTAGTTGTAAAAAATAATTTGGTGAGGATTCCACATCCTCGTATTACTGACCGATTATTCGTACTGTTACCTATGAATGAAATAAACCCCAATTTTGTTCATCCTGAATTAAACCTTTCGATAAACCAACTAGTAAAAATTTGTCCCGATAAAAGCAAAATAAGAAAATGTAAAATTCCCTTATTTTGACAATTATGAATTATATATATATTTTTTTATAATACAACAGATGCGGAGATATTCGTTGCAAGCTCTGAAAATTCTTCTGCTGTTAATTTTACTCTAGGATTAGAAAATGACAAATCAGATTCCTTGTCCATCGGTATTAAATGTATGTGCGTGTGAGGAACTTCTAAGCCAATTACAACGATTCCGATACGTTTGCAAGTAACATTTTTTTCAATTGCTTTGGCAACACGTTTAGCAAAAACCAAAATTTTGGATAGTATTTCATCTGAATTATCAAAAATATAATCTACCTCTTTTTTTGGAACAACAAGAGTATGCCCCTTTTTTAATGGATTAATATCAAGAAATGCAATAAAATTTTCATCCTCAGCTATTTTGTAGCAAGAAATTTCACCTTTAATGATTCGAGTAAATATTGATGCCATATTAAATCGAAATGTTTATTATTTCAAAAGTAACAACACCATTAGGAACTTGTATTTCTACAACATCACCAACTTTTTTGCCAAGTAATCCCTTGGCGATAGGAGTGTTTACAGAAATCTTTTTTTCTTTCAGATTAGCCTCAGACTCCGAAACAATAGTATATTCCATTGTAGTGCCAGTTTTTAAATTTTTTAAAGTAACTTTATTTAAAATTTGAACAGAATTAGTATCAATCTGTTTCGGATCAATAATTCTGGCATTAAGTAATGTTTGTTGCAATTTACTTATTTTCATTTCAAGAAGGCCCTGAGCTTCTTTAGCAGCATCATATTCAGCATTTTCCGAAAGATCGCCTTTATCTCTTGCTTCGGCTATTTGCTTACTAATGGACGGTCTTTCGATATTAATAAGTCTGTCTAATTCTTCTTTAAGTTTCTGTAAACCTTCAGCCGTTAAGTACACTATTTCCGACATAATCATTTTTTTTAACTTGATATAAAACAAAAGAAATCCCTTTGACAGGATTTCTTTTGCAAATATACATAATAATTTTTAAATACGCAACTAAATTTTATAAAGTTACTCTTACTCCAAAAGTATGAATACCATTAAAAGGATTTGTAAATCTATATGAATAATCAATTGCCAATACAGATTTATTTTCTTTATTAATTGGTACTTGCAAACTCATACCGGCAGTAGGACCTGTCAATGCTGTTTGAGTATTAACGGTATTTATTCCATCTTCATACATATAACCACCTCTCAAGAAAAGAATATTATTAAATTCATATTCTAATCCGAAATGATATTGATCCTTTGTAAAAGAATTAGAAGTAAAGCTACCCATCAAGGTTAGAAAATGTTTTGCATCAACTTCTTCGTTTTCGTTAACAACACCAAATAATCTCATTTTATATGAAAATCCTATTCTAATTAAAGATGGTAATTCAAATTCTTGGCTACGATGTTCAACTGTCATACTAGTTCCATTGGTTGACCAACCCATGTAAGACATCCCATCGCCGGTATATTTCATGGTAGTACCAACGTTTTGCATAGTAATCCCAAAGCGTAAATTATCTCTATTTCTATTTCCTGCTTTATCTTTTCCAACTCCTGTTACATATTGGATTCCAGCATCTAAGGCAGCTCCGGAAGCTCCTACGTTAAATATACTTTCGTTTATAACTTTCAAAGTTAATCCACCATAAATACTGTTCGAGAATTCACGAGCATATGAAAGTCCAATAACACTAAATGTCGGAGAATATCTACCAATACCTCCTTCGGGTAATGCGTCAGTAGTAATTTCAATTTCACCCCAGTTGATGTTCATTATACTTATGCCTAGAGCACCTGCCTCACCAACTTTAGTGGAAAAACCTCCACTGTTAATAATAACACCCGAACCGAGCAACCACTGAGTGTTGGTAAATATTAATTCGGTCTTTTTTGTAAATGCCAAACCTGCAACATTAAGTCCCATCCCTTCAACACCCATTATGTTTGCTATGTTAGCATTACCTAAACCGGAACTCCTAGCCCAAGGATTTATTAAAAGCTCTGATGCTCCACTTGACCCGGCTCTTTGCTCATTACCGGCAAATATGGGATTCGACAATGATAAAATCATTGTTACTATGATTATACCGGATATTACTTTAAATTTCTTCATATCTTATACTTTAATAAATTTTAGAAATTATTTAAATCAATTGGACGCAAAGCTCCAAACCACTTAATCACTTTTTCTCCGATTCCGGGAGCATTTATGTGAATAATATAAACACCACTGGCAATTGAAATACCATATGTATTTTTTAAATCCCAAGTTAAATAAGTGTTCTTATTATCCTTATTAAATTGTCGTATCAAAGTTCCATTAATATTATAGATGCTTATGATACATTTTTCTGGTAAGTTGGTAATCTTCACGTAGTTATCCAACTGTGTATTTTCATAATAAGAATTACCATAGTAAGGGTTAGGCACAACACGTATAATATCTAAAGCATTAACAGCTGTAGGATTATCGCTCTTAATAGTCTTAACATCTCTCGTATGGAATTTAAATAATGGGAAGTTATCATTCTTAACATTAGCAGAATCCATAACAGCAAATTCATTCATCCCTTTGTGGTAAGGACCTGCAACACGTAGTCGAATTTTCACATCTGTAGCAAGAAAATCAAAATTTGGATTTTGTAATGGAATTGATACCCACATTGCTGCTGCCCATGCTCGATTTAGAGAAGTAGCAGCAACTCCGGTTTCATCATACTTCTTTAAGTTTTCGTAAATCCATTTACATGAATCATAGTGAGGAGCATTAAAGGCAGCTTGTGTAAAGTTTTGATTGTCTCCCATTATATAAATTACATGTTTACCTCCAAATACAGGTCCGGTTTGAGAATAAATATTTGAAGTCGGATTCCATTTCATATCACCACCATTATCACCGATTAACCATGAATCTTCACCAAAAATTATGTTTAGTCTACGACCTGTACGAACATCTATAGCATAGCCGGGAAACCATCCCATTCCGTAAGTACCACTATTATCTGGATTACCCATTTTGTCAACCGATGGATCTTTTCTTAATGCATATTTTAAAGCATTTCCTTTACTAAGATAATTAACCCATGGCGACTTTAATTTAAATAAACCCGGACAATCTGGATCTGGAATCCATTCATTTTCAGACATTTCAACGATACAGCATCTTGTCCATTTCGAAGTATCACTTGTAATTACTAAATCAACGCTTGACAATGGCTCGAAACGTTCGATTTTTTGGAAATTTCTTGCTCCATCGAGAGCGAAGCCATATCTACCTGAGTTAACAAATCTAAATGGAGCCCAAGTGCCATTAAGTATTTTTTCATAAATTTGTTCATCGTCCCATCCAATTATATCATCCCAACTCTTATCCGCACAATCTCCGGTTTCATTAGTTTTGTATGTTCCGACTCTTATCCAGTTCATTTCGTCAAAACCGTCTCCATCTGGTAAGAACAATAACCAAGGTTTGGTTGGATCTTTAAATTCTATGGTGGCTTCTAAAAATCCATTCTGAAAATCATTACGATCCCTATATCCTGCAAAATTCTTTTGACTTATCGTAATAGAAAAACCATAATTTAGGAATAACTGTTCGTAGCCGTCACCATAAGGAACTTTAACTTCACTGTAAATAGTATCTCCTTTAGAATTAATTAATATATAATCGAAAGGTTTATATAATGATTGTGCTAAATCTACATTTGTGGAACCACATAATCCATAAGAATTAATATCTATATTAACAAATCGCAACTCATATTCATCTTCAGGAACATTGAGAGGATCAATAATTTTAACATTTATAGGACCACGGCCAAGAACATACTTTCTAGCATCAACCTTCCATGGATATCCACTCATAATTTGATTTATTGTTTCTTCCGATAAATCAATTATTTGATTACCGTTTCCATGTCCTTCTAACATAGTGATTTCAACTCCATCACCATATTCTGATTGTAATATAGTGCCATTATTTTCAGGGGTGTTAATATGAGGAATTGCTTTGTAAGTTTTAATATTATTACGTCCTGCTATGTAAGGCTTTTTCTGCCCTAAGAATGTTTCCTGAACAGTTTGATTATAACGTAAACTAGCATTGTATCCATAAGCTAAAGCCGTAAAATAATATTCTCTATGATTAATTAAACGAGCATCACCACTGGCAAATTTATCATATTCAATAACAAAAGTATGAACAATTCCATTATCAGTACCGTTAACTTCCTGAACAGGAATGTTTGCTTGCAATTCATCAGACCAATAATAATTAACAAGTTGAGATACCCCATCTTTAATATCGCATTGGAAGACTTCGCGTACTAAAGCATTATTATATCTGTCAGAGATACTAACAGACTTATCTTTTAATTGAAATACTTGATAACCCTGAAATCTATAATATTCATCACAAGGGCTAATTTCGCCTCCGCAAACGATTGAAGGATCTTTTTCAATGTAAGCTTCTAAGTAATTGTTGCTACTAGGTTTATTATATATATGGAATATTAACTTTCTATCCATTTCAATTATTTTCAATTCTGGAGCATCAGGACCATCAAGAACTCGGAAACAGTTTTCAAATAAAATTTGAGCCTTATCATCAGCACGTCGCACAGCTTCCACAGAAGCCCAAGGGCCTCCCGACGGAGCTCGAGCATATACTGCTCCAAGTGTAATATCATTAACCTGACCTGGAGTTAAAGTAAACGGACCTGCAGATTGAACAAAACGTCGATCTCCGGCAGGATTTTGCTCTGTTTCTTCAGACCAATCAGGTTTAGGTATACCACCTTGTCCCCATCCACATGGGTCAGTGGTAGGTTTTCCGGGAAACATAAAATCTGTTGGGGTATTTATATCTCCACCTCCGGCATAATGTCCTGTTCCACCATAACAAAGTGGAGTATTATCTTTCCAAAATCCAGTTAGATAATTATAATGATCAATAGCGGTGTGAGGATCAAGAGTTGCAGGATGTGCTCCAGTACCATAATTATTGAAATACAGAAAACGACGCATACCCCATCTTTCGTTATCAATAGTTCCATCACCGAAATTTAACCCATTGATATTACCATTTAAAATATCACCTTTATTGCAATTCAAGACTAAACGACCATTTATTGTATCATAACTATTTGGATTGTCAACACCATCGGGATCCTGATAAGGTCCTTCAAAAAAGTCAATCCCTATTGAAGGAGGTTGTTTTCCATAACCTTGAATACCTTCAGCAGTTTCATCCATATCATCTCCATTATACATGTATCCTAACCCTCGCTGTACATCACAACCTGTATAATCATCTTTTGCATACCCCAAATCAGCATCAGTCCATACACCAAAATAAGTATTAAACAATGTATAAGTTGAACGGTTTATAATGTTATAATTATAGAATGTCATATCATTCAACTCATCATTTGTGGTAAAAGCAAAAGCTTGAGCTCTAAATTCCATACCTATTGATGCACCACCCGTCTCAGTATGCACGTTACCTTTATCATTATATACCCACCATAAAGTGTAATCACCAAATAATTTAGGTTTTCTGTTTCTTGGTCTTATACAATCAGGGTCATCAGTAATTCCCTCATTTGGAAATTCGTAATATGGAAAATCTCCATTCAATGGGTTATAATATCCATCCCCATCAACATCCCAGAAAGGAGCCAAATAATAATCATACCCACCTGCAGGGCCATGAGCCGGCCAATTCAATATAATATCAGGTATTTGATAGTCATCAAAATCTTCACCTAATGTACAATCAGGATCATTTGTACATGCCCACCATTCACGGAATTTTTTAACTTCATCCTTAGTAATCACAAAATGTTTATCATAAGTACGACAAATTTCACGCGAAACTGAAGCCTGATCAGGCCCAGATGTGATTAGTGGCCCAGGCCAATAATCAATTCCATCTTGACGAAAACGCTGTGCGGCTAATTTTAACTGTCCATTTGCATCTTTTCCTCCTACCCAAATTGCACCGGCAAAGAGTGCGCTCACTCCACCACCTTTAGGTACTTCATACTTTGCTTTTCCTTGCAAATCCCACCACATATCACCACCAGTGTGTATTAATGCACGTACATTATTATATGCAAGTTCAGTTGACGTTTTACCTGGTTCACATCCTCCGGTAGATCTTGGGGTTGGTTTTGGATTGGTTTGTCCTTTCCAGACATCAGCATAAGATACTATCGAAAACAGAACCAAAACTCCAATTAAAAATAAACTTTTCAAACCTTTCATATTTCGAACTTTAAAAAAATCTTAAACATTAAAAATTAAACTGTACTCCAAGCCTTATAGTTCTTGGTAAATTATAATTATAGGGAGAATTGATATACATAGCATAATAATTACGAAAAGCTATTTCATCATTCTGTGTTGCAATTTGCGACTGATAATCAGCAAAATTCAAGAACCCATCATCATCAGGATTTCCGGTATATTCGTATACACCAAGAACATTTCTTGAATTTAGCAAATTAGATATTTCGATATAAACATTTATGTAACCGTACTTTTCTTTTGATCCATCTTCTTTCTTGTCAACCAATAATACTCTGATATCTCTATCAGCTCTCATGTTAATGCTTGTTCTCCAAGGTTTTCTCGAACCATTAAGAGATCCAACAATTGTTCCTCCACTTGGACGATTACGTTTTGTATAAGGTGACCCACTACCACTATTTATAACAAAATTAACACCTGTATTTGCCAAAATACTCTTTCCTAAAATTTTTGGACCATTATATGTAGTTCCACTAACTTTTCCACCATAACGATAATCCACCGTTAATGCTAAATTATGTCTCTGGTCAAAATCTAAAGGAATAGTAGTTCTTAAATTAGGTTTATCTGATTTAACAATTGCAGCTCCGGACTCAAAACTTGAACCTGTACCGTTAGCAAACTGCAGTGTATAAGAGGCTCTCATTGACACATTTCCGGTTCTTCTCAAATCATAGGTTGTACTAAATCCTTTTACAGTACCAAAGTCAATATTACCATAAGTATAGTAGTTAACCGGATAAGCTCCATAAACAGCAATGGCCTGTTGCATGTCACGCATTTCACGGTAAAAAGCAGATAATTTTAATGATGAGGTATTTGAAATTTTTTGTTGGAAACCTAATTCATAGTCAATAGTTTTTTCAGTTCTAAGATTTGGATTATTTAAAAGATCATTGTTTAATTGTCTGATAAATAAATATTGAATAGGATTAAGTCTTGCAGCATAAGTCGGACGTTTTGACAAAATATCATAGTGTGCAAAGAACAGAGCTTCGTCAGATATTGGGAATGAGAAAGAGATACGAGGCATAACAACAATCTGAGGTTTATAATCTTCAAAAGCCTTTGAATTAAGCTCTGCATCAGGATCTATTAAATATGGAGCTATCCCTGTTGAAGAAGCAATTGCATTCGGGTTTTCAATTTCTATACCTTGAGCATTATACCAAACACTTCCTACACGGTAACCATTTATTGCTGTAGGATTATTCAAGTCATTAACATATACAACTGCATTTGAAGGGATATTATCAGGATGCAAGGTATTAGGAATTAATCCCTTTTCATCTTCATCACCTACTGTATATGCTTCATGTAATAAATAAGGATCTTTCAGAACCATTTGATTGGCATCATAGCGGTCAACACGTACACCGATATTAAATATCAAATCTTTAAAAGCAAATTTATCCTGAATATATCCGGCAACATAGTTTGGTTCAAATGGAGCAATTGGTCTTTCTTTATATCCTTCTTCATCTGTTTTGTTAAAGAAATCATCAAAAGTAGGTTTATAATTTAATTTCTGACCAAAATAATTATATCCATAATAAGCAACATATGAGCTTCCCTGATTAAATAGTTCATCTGCACTGAACCATTCAAGTTTGAATACATCAGGATCATAAGAATCAACATCTAACCAAGTAAGATCATTAATTGCAAGACCTAAACTTTCTCTGAATTTTTTGTCAAATCGAGATTGTGATGCAGGGCTGTACAATCGTGGATAATCAATTGTATCTTTAAAAATTCCATTAGCATCTCTATAAATGATAGGATTATATAAATCTCTTTCAAGAATATGGAAATTTGTAAGACTTCGTGCAAGTGTCCACAATCCGAAAGGTGCTAATCCAAAATAAGAATCTTTGCGCTGTTCGAATTCAAATCCTAAACTAATTTCATGGTTTTTGATGTCGGCACTACCGGCTGCAGAAACTCTGAACTGAGTAGCATCACTTATGGTATAGCTTGCATAAGGATTACCTGGACTTGCCCATATGCTATAAATACTTGGTGCCCCCATACCGTTTAATAGTCCACCATTAAGTATTACACTATTTCTATCTTTGTAATAATAGTCTTTAAAGTAGTCAAAATATAATTCCGTATATCTTGCTAAATCAGGATTATAAGGACCTCTTTCGAAGTCGGTCATTCTATAGAAAAAAGTTTCATGAATATATCCTTCCAAACCTGTTAATGTATCTACTCCCCATTGATAATATTTTTCGGGAACAGTAATAAATTTTCCAATATGACCATATGCAAAGAAATTATCATCAAATTTTTCGTTGTATTGTTTATTAAATGTTTTTGAATAATCTACCTGAATTGTATAAAATGGATTTTTAATGATAGCAACTTTTTCTTCATCGCTGTTATCTCTAAATTTCTGAGTTAAACGGCCATACACTCTCCAGTTATTGTAGAATTGGTGTCCGTTATTTTCAGAATTAAATAATTGGTTTGAATAACTATAAAGTCTATTTTTTCTAATATCAACTGTTCCGCCGAAAGTTAAATTTAAATCTTTGATAGGAGAAATATCAATTTTACCTGCAGCATTAATACCTTTATTTTCAGCATTAGCACGAGTTTTATAATTTTGGAAAGAATCGCTGTGTAAATAATCGGCATTTTGATAGATAATTGCACCATCAACAGTTTGTACAAGTCTTAATGGATTTTGGCGTATATATTCTTTCACGTCATCGTTTGCTCTCCATTCACCCACAAAAGATGGATAATCATCTTTTACATAATTTCCTTCAACAGAAATCAAAAATCCTGCTAAAGTTCTTTTTCTTTCAGAGCCTTTTTCTTTAACAGAAATGATTGGTCCGGAAAGCATTACACCACCTAAATTATATCCATAGGGATCAAGATATTGAGAAGTTACAAATTCAGCTCCTCCGAAAAATTCTCTAGTTGGACCTTTAGTTGTTAAAGATATTACACCTCCGGTAACGTCACCATATTGGGCTGGTAATCCACCAGTTATAACCTGTACTTGTTCTATTGCAGATTTTGGTACAGCTGAGCTCCCTCTTACCTTTACTCCATCCACATAGTAAACTGTTCCTTCGGAACGTGCACCTCTTATGCTTCCAACTTCACCATTTTCTGAATAAACGCCGGCTACTGTTGTTGCAACCGCTGCAGCAGAACGCCCCGGCATTTTAGTTATTTCTTCAGAAGTAACTGTTCCTCCTGAAGAAGTTTGGTCCTTCGAAATCAAAGGAACTTTATATTCAACAACTTCAACTTCTTTGAGAATTTCTGCAGCCGGTTTAAGAGTAAAATTCTGGAAAGTAATTTTTCCGGCAGGAATCTGTACATTTGTAACTTTAACTGCCGCATATCCTACATAAGATGCAACTACATCATATTTACCGGCAGGAATAGGTTTAATACTGAAATTCCCGTCAAAATCTGTTGTACCTCCGGTAACCGTTGATCCATTTAACTCTATAACAATATTTGCAAATGGAATTGGTTCTCCGGTATTCGCATCAGTGACTCGTCCGTTCAACGTTCCGCTTTGAGCCATTAAACCTGCACTTAATATCAGTGCTGCAAAAGTGTTTAATAATCTTCGTATCATAATAGATCTTTTCATATAAGTACTTAACCCAATTTGAAAGCTGTAAAAATAATACACAAAAAATAATGTACCAAATCTTTTACAAACTAAATTTAACTTTTTTTTAAAACATATACAACTTTTTGTTAAAATTCTACCTATTTGCTGTTTAAAATAACTATTTGTTATTTTCTTTTGCTTCTCTTTTTGACTTTTTCATTCGCTTATATGTTTTTTTGCCATCAACAACATCTCTACCTCCTCCATTAATTTTTTTATTATGCAATCTCACAGCTTTTTTATGCAAGCGTTCATCCTTCTTTTTCTGTTTTTCTTTCTTCTTTTCTTGTTGCTTTTCTATTTTCATCACTCGTCTTTCTTCAGGACTGGGACGATAATGACGTGTTTTTTGTTTTTTCATGAATTTTTCGTCGTCAATACTTCTATACTGCGAATAAGAATTTAATGGAAATAAAAATATCAATATTGACGTTATTAATGGCAATAAAAAACTTTTTACTAATTTTGTCATTTAATCTATCATTTATGAAACACTATTTTACAAAAATATTTATTTTTTCGATTTTTCTCATGTTAATTTTCATTTTTTCATGCCACAAAGAAGAAAGAATTCCGTATGCAGACGTAGATTATAGGATTTATTTAGATCTTCCTGAATTTTCTGACTTAAAAACGCCGGGCAACTACTTAAAAATTACAGGTGGAGTAAGAGGGATTATTATTTACTGTTATTTTACTGATGAATACAGAGCATTTGAACGAAATTGCCCTTACGAACCTTCAAACCCGGATGCTGTTTTGGATGTTGATTCTACCGGTTTATTCCTTGTTTGTAAACATTGCCATTCCAAATTTATGCTCTCGGATGGATCAAAAATTGAAGGTCCAGCTAAATATCCGGCTTTGCAATACGGCACTTATTTGGAGAATAATATTCTTTATATTTTCAATACCTATTAATATTAATGTAATTATTAAATGACTCAGAAATAAATTCGAATTAATAAAAATCCTACAAGATCTATTAATCAGTTAGTCTTATTAAGTATTTAGTAATTAAATTCCAGATGGCTAATACGTTTTTTTTCTTATTAAATAAAAAAGCTGCCTGGTAATTAAGCAGCTTTTACATTTATGGAGAAAGTATCAATATCTGTAATGTTCAGGCTTATATGGTCCATCTATTGGGACACCAATATAATTTGCCTGTTTTTCGGTAAGTTTTGTCAGTTTAACCCCAATATGTTCTAAATGAAGACGAGCAACTTCCTCATCAAGATGTTTTGGTAACCGATAAACTCCTATTTCGTAATTATTTTTATAAAAGTCGAGCTGAGCTAAAGTTTGATTTGTAAATGAATTACTCATTACAAAAGAAGGATGACCTGTAGCACAACCAAGATTAACTAATCTACCTTCGGCAAGTAGAATTATCGAATGTCCATCGGGGAAAATATATTGATCAACCTGTGGTTTTATGTTTACACGTCTGATTCCGGGATATGTTTCAAGTCTGTTAACCTGAATCTCGTTATCGAAATGACCAATATTACAAACAATAGACTCATTCTTCATGGCAAGCATGTGTTCGAGAGTAATTACATCACAATTTCCGGTAGTAGTTACAAAAATATTTCCTTCTTTCACTGCTTCTTCCATTGTTGTAACTTCAAAACCTTCCATTGCAGCCTGGAGAGCACAAATAGGGTCAATTTCTGTAACAATAACTCTTGCTCCATAACTACGCATCGAGCGTGCGGAACCTTTCCCAACATCACCATATCCTGCAACAACAACAACTTTACCCGCAATCATAATATCGGTAGCACGTTTAATCCCGTCAGCTAAGGACTCGCGGCATCCGTAAAGATTATCAAACTTAGACTTAGTAACGGAATCATTAACATTAATTGCAGGGAAAAGAAGTTCCTTTTTTTCGTACATTTGGTACAAGCGATGAACACCGGTTGTTGTTTCTTCACTAACACCGCGAATGTGTTCAACCATCTTATGCCATTTGTTCGGATCAGATTTCAATACTTTTTTCAACAAATTTTTTATAATTTGTTCTTCTTCCGATGCAGAAGGAGTTTCGAGAAATGAAGGATCGTTTTCGGCTTTGTATCCCCAATGAATTAAAAGCGTTGCATCACCACCATCATCAACTATTGAAGTCGGTCCATCCCCATTAGGAAACGAAAGGGCTTGCAATGTACACCACCAATATTCTTCAAGAGTTTCTCCTTTCCATGCGAATACAGGAATACCAGCTTTAGCTATTGCTGCAGCAGCATGGTCTTGTGTTGAAAATATATTGCAACTTGCCCAACGTACTTCGGCTCCTAATTCTACGAGTGTTTCTATTAATACTGCTGTCTGAATTGTCATGTGCAGTGATCCGGTTATTCTTGCGCCTTTGAGCGGTTTATCTTTACCATATTTTTTACGCAAAGACATTAATCCCGGCATCTCAGTTTCGGCAAGTTTTATCTCTTTCCTTCCCCAATCAGCCAGTGAAATATCCTTAATTTTATAAGGATTTGTTGCTATTAATTCTTCCATCTTTATTTTATATTAAATATTTAATTTACAAAAATACAAAATTTTTATATACCTTTCAATAAACTTTATTGGATTTCCCGGATAGCAATTAAAGTTATTTTTTACATTTCTCAACTTCTCGCCTAAAACTAATAATGCAAACCGAAAAATCCTTGTTTCTCAAAATATTTCGAAATTTCTATTTTATCTTTTTTTAGTTGTTCTATCAAAGTATCAATATTCTCAAATCTTTTCTCATCGCGTATTCTTTCAAAAAAATTCACTGTAACTTCTTTACCGTAAATATTTCCTTCAAAGTCCAGAATATGGAACTCCATACCTAATTTATTTCCGTTGAAGCTGGGACGAAAGCCCAAATTTAACATTGCAGGATGTGTCATTTTATCAACATCAACGGTTACAGCATAAACTCCGATTTTTGGAAGTAATTTAATTTCCGGAATATCTCCTACATTTGCTGTAGCAAATCCTAAAGTGCGTCCTATCTTATAACCGTCAACAATTCTTCCCGAAATCCGATATTTATATCCCAACATCTGATTAGCCTCCGAAATATTTCCGTCAAGAATGCTGTTGCGAATTACCGTGGAACTTATTTTTCCAAATTTCTCATGGCGATATTCATCCAAAAGGATTATTTCAACAGGATATTCTATTTCTTTTTGTGCTGAATTGCTTTTTGTTCCAAAAGAATTATTATATCCTCTTAAAATCCCAGAAATATCTGCTTTATGTTTTAAAAATCGAACAAATTCAGTTTCCGAAAAATTTGCAAGCTGCTGGTTAAACTCCAAAACCAAAACATTTTTAATCCCCAGATTTCTGAAGATTTCAAATTTTTCTTCAGGAGTATTCAAAAGTTTTAGATCTCTGCCAAAGAATATTCCGGGATGTGGCCAGAGTGTTATTACAAGGTGTTCCTTACTTTTTTCTTCGGCATTTTTAATCAGATTATTTAATAAAAATTTATGTCCCTGATGGACACCATCGAAAATTCCGATTGTAACTATGCAATCTTTTGGAATATTTTCGTTTATATTTGTGTAAATTTTCAAAACTCAAAATTTTTACAAAATTAGAAAATGCTAAGTTTAAATAACATAAAAAAAGTCATTTTTGTTTTCGGCATTACATTTTTTATCGGAATTTCCATTTTTTTTATAAGCTCATGCAAAAATAAAAACAGCGAAGTCGTAATCGAAGGCAATATCATCGGAGCCGAAAATAAAAAAATTCAACTCGAAGAAACATATCCGGGATTTATTGATACCATTGTAACTACAAAAATTTCTAAAGAAGGAAAATTTAAAATAACGCTTAACGGAATTGAAAATTCTTTTCATCGTTTAAAAATTGACAATAACAATTTTATCCCATTAAAGATTTATCCGGGAGAACACATTCAAATTACGGCTACTTATCCCGACATAAGTAAAAATTATCAGATATCAGGGTCTTCGGAAAGTGAAAAAATAAAGAAGATTAACGAAAGGTTGCTGATAAGTTTTTACGAAATAGAAAAAAGGAAAAAAATAGTTACCGATTCCTCAAAAATAATAGGCTATAATATAGATTCACTCATTCATGTTATGAATGTCGAAGTTCAAGAAATCTTTGAAAACGACAAAAAGTTTATCATTGATTTTATCCATGAAAATAAAAATCTTTCCATAATATATTTAGGTCTTTATCAATATGTTGGCATTTCTCCTCTTTTAAAAATTGATAATGATTTTGAAATTTTTGAATTTGTTTTGGAAAATTTACAAAAATATCATCCTGATCTCAAACAAACAGCAATTCTCGAAAGTGAAATCAGTAAATATAAATTAAAACAACAAAATCTAAAAAGAGAATATTTGAATTTAAAAGTTGGTGATTTACTACCTGATTTCACACTAAAAAATACTGAGAATAAAGATTTCAGACTGTATTCCGTTGATGATAAACCTGTTATGATAATCTTTTGGGCATCATGGAGTAAGACGGCCGCAAAAGAAATTCCCAAAATTTTGACTTATGCAAAATCAACCCCGCAAACAGAGTTTATTTTTGTATCACTTGACAACAACAAAGATCGATGGATAAACGCAATTAAATCTAATTCTCTGCATGGATTTGTGAATGTGTGCGATTTCAAATCATGGGAAAGTCCGGTTGTTTATCTTTACGGAGTTAAGAAAATTCCATTTTATATATCCATTGATAAAAATAAAAAAATACTTTCTTTTGGTGAGAGCTTTGATAAGATAATTAATTTAAATTTTGATGACAAATAAAAAAATCTACATAGTTTCAGATGCACATCTGGGAATAGGCAGTAAATTTTCATCTGAATTTAGAGAGAATCTCTTGATAAAATGGCTTGATGAAATTAAATGCGATGCCGAAGAAATAATTTTTGCAGGTGATATTTTTGATTTTTGGTTCGAATATAAATACCTAGTTCCCAAAGGATTCTTTAAATTTTTCACAAAAGTCAGGGAATTAAGCGATCGCGGCATAAAAATCAGTTTCTTCAAGGGCAATCACGACATGTGGACTTTCGGATATCTTAAAGAAGTGATGAATGCGGAAATAATTGATAATTACAAAATTTTTGAAAGAAACGGCAAAAAGTTTTTTATTGCACACGGAGACGGTCTTGGTCCTTACGACATAAAATATAATTTTTTAAAAATGATTTTCAGATCCACGTTTTTTCAATGTTTGTTTCGCTTCGTTCATCCTTCTATTTCTTTCAGAATTGCAACAGTATGGTCATCGAACAGCAGAAAATATCATAAATTTCCTAAAGTTGTTGATTACGAAAAGGAATGGCTGGTTAAATATGCTAGAAGAATGCTGAGAAAACAACATATTGACTTTTTCATATTTGGGCACAGACATATTCCTTTTCAGTACAAACTAAGTGAAAACTCCCTTTTTACAAATATAGGAGATTGGCTATTTAATTTTAGTTATGTAGTTATTGATGATAAAAATGTAGAATTAAAAAAATTTATTTACAATGAAGAAAATTAAATTATCGTTTAAAGTAATTATTTGGTTAATAGTGGTTTTGCAAGCGCTTTCTTGCAAAAAAGAAGAGAAAACAAAAGATGCAGCACTTAAAATGCAAGAATTTGTTATTGAAATTTCAAACTATTCTAAATCAATTAATCCGAATTTTATTATAATCCCCCAAAATGGAATTGAATTGGGATACATTGATGCCAACCCTGACAATAACCTCATGCTTGAATATTTTGCAGCAATTGATGGAATTGCAGTAGAAGAATTATTTTATAACAAAACTCTGACCGCTGACCAATATAGACTCAATATTTTAAGACAACTAAAAAACCATGTAAAAAAAATTATTGTTTCCGAATATGTATCCGATCAAGAACAAATATCTGATGCTGTTGAAAAAAATACCAGCGAAGGTTTTGTATGTTTTGTCAGAACAAAAAACAATTATTATTACAATCAAATTCCTGACTTCATTTATAATGAAAACTCCGAAAACATAAATAATTTGTCTGAGATTAAAAACTTTCTTTACCTTATAAACTCAGAAAATTTTGCAACAAAAAATGAAATGATTAATGCATTAAAAAACACTAATTATGATTTATTGTTGATAGATTTATTTTTTGTTGATGATATATTTACTAATAACGAAATAACTCAATTAAAAACAAAAAAGAATGGAAGCAAAAGATTGGTGATATCTTACATTAATATAGGTGCAGCAGAAGAATACCGATATTACTGGCAACCGGGATGGAAACTTGGTAAACCTGCATGGATAAAGAAAAAATACAAAGGCTACGGAGACGAATACAGAGTTGAATTCTGGAATCAGGAATGGAAAAACATAATATTTGGAAATGATTCTTCATATATAAAAAAGATTATAGATGCTGGTTTTGATGGAGCATTTTTAGATAATACCGAATCATATTTCTTTTTGTACCACAGAGGGTAATTCTGAATAAGAAATTTTAGTTAAAATCCATTTCAATATTTATTCATATATTTGCAAAAAACAGCATAATGAAATTATATACCGAAGGATTGGTAAAAAGATACGGAAAACGAACTGTAGTTAAAGGAGTAAGCCTTGAGGTTAAACAAGGAGAAATTGTTGGTTTGCTTGGTCCTAACGGGGCCGGAAAAACAACAACTTTTTATATGATCGTTGGATTAATTAGACCAAACGAAGGTAAAATTTTTTTAGACGAGCTCGAAATTACAAAAAAACCTATCTACAAGCGAGCCAGAAAAGGGATTGGATATCTATCGCAGGAAGAATCTATTTTTCAGAAAATGACAGTCCAGGAAAATATACTTTCTATCCTTGAAATGACTAATTTGTCGAAAAGCGAGCAATTAAGAAAAACATCTGAATTGATGGCAGAATTTGGTTTAGGTCCTATTAAAAAAAACAAAGGCTATCAATTATCCGGAGGTGAAAAACGTAGAACAGAAATTGCTCGTGCCCTTGCAATAGATCCTAAATTCATGCTCCTCGATGAACCTTTTGCAGGTGTTGATCCAATTGCAGTTGAAGACATTCAGAAAATTGTTATGCAATTAAAAAAACGAAATATCGGAGTTTTAATTACCGACCATAACGTACACGAAACTCTTTCCATAACCGACAGAGCATATTTATTATACGACGGAACGATATTAAAAAGCGGTACAGCCGAAGAACTCAGCAACGACGAACAAGTACGCAAACTTTATCTTGGATCAAACTTTGAACTTAGAAGATAGACCCTAAAAATCTTTTTTGTCAACATCAAATCAAGTTAATCCTTTTTTAATTTTATTTATAATTTTGCATTCAAAAAATTTAATCTCAGAATTATGAAAGGTTTCTATACTGTTATTTTATTGATTTTATCGAATACATTTATGACTTTTGCATGGTACGGACATTTAAAATTCAAGGAAATACCATTTCTCGCAAAGTTATCCTTAGTAGGTATAGTAATAATTAGTTGGGGAATTGCACTTTTCGAATACTTTTTTCAGGTTCCGGCAAATAGAATAGGTTTTAAGGGCAATGGAGGCCCGTTTTCATTAGTGGAATTAAAAGTACTTCAGGAAGTTATTACTTTAAGTGTTTTTGTAATTTTTTCTTTAATATTTTTCAAAACCGAACAATTCCGTATAAATCACCTTATTGGTTTTGTTTTCTTAATTCTGGCAGTTTATTTTATTTTCAAAAAATAGTTAGTCGCTAAGTTTTCGTTTTAAATCAAGAAATACAGGAAGGTGATCGCTAAAACCTCCATGATATTTGAATCCTATATATGTTCTAAAAACTTTTTTGCCGGTAAATTTTTCATCAGGTTCGAGCAAGAAATCTGCATCAAAAACATCAGCATATTCCGTCCGAGTGTATATGCTTTGTGTTGTATCCAATAATGTTCCCGAAACAACTATTTGGTCGAGAATTCCCCACATTCCGTCATGCTTATGGCTGCCTTTGCCTTTATATTTTTCGACATAATAAGTAAGATTATAAAGTTTATCTGGAACAATTTTATCAAATTGAAGTTGGGCTTTAAGACCTTCAGCTACACTTTTATCAGTAGGATGATCGTTTAAGTCGCCAATAATAATTATTTTTGCATTAGGATGAACACTTAAAACAGAATCAGTATGTTTTTTTACTAATCCTGCGACATAAATTCTTTTTTCTTCTGTTTCCATCTGACCTGCATATCTCGATGGCCAGTGATTTACGTAAAAATGAAGTGTATCCCCGTTAATGGTTCTGCCCCAAACATATAGTACGTCTCTTGTTGTTCCGGTTCCAAGGTGTGCTGGCCATATAACTCTTATAATATTATGATTAATAGGTGTAAATAATGATTTTCTGTATAGTAGCGCAACATCTATTCCTCGAAAATCCGGAGATTCATAATGAATAATATTATAATCTGCCTTGTGCAAAGGTGTGTAAGAAATCAATTGTTCGAGGACTCTCCTATTCTCAATTTCAGATAGTCCCACAATCATTGGTAAATCCCACTCTCCTACCGCTGTAATAACTTTGTAAATATTTTTTAATTTTTCATTTTTTCTGTACTCAGTCCAGAATCTTGCTCCTTCCGGAGTAAATTCATCATCATTTTTATTAGGATCATTCTCTGGATCAAACAGGTTTTCAACGTTATAGAACATTATTCTATACCGATCCCCGTAAGACTCTATATAAAATTTTTTCTCCGAAAATTCCTTCCCCGATTTACATGAAAAAACGATAAGAACAATAAAAAATATGAATAAAAGTTTTGTTTTCATTGCACTAAAAAATAAAGTGTAAAAATAATAATTATTTCTAAATATCATTCAATTCTTTCAAAAGCTCCTATATCAGGTTTTCCATCCGAAAGCCGATTATTATCTAAAATATCAAGAGGAACTAAATTTGAAATTGATATTTTTGCCTTATCTTTTGCCGGAGATAGCGTGTCCAAACTGTAATCATAAGGATTAGAAATACTTTTAAATTTTGGATTTTCATTCCAGATATTGTCAATAAAAAAGTCAGATGAAATGTTTTGAAACTCTTTTGATCTTATTAAGCAATTATCAAATCTGAAATTTGACATTGCTCCTTCAACAAAATCGAGTTGTAGTTCGTTTTCTCTTGATCCGTAAATAATACAATTACCAAAATAAGCATTGGTAAGATCTCTGTAAGAAACTACTGTATTGCCTGAACTATTTTTATATGTATAATAATTATTCAGAATCAATTGAGGTGTACGTCTGTTACCAACCCAAAAGTTTGCCATGGTACAATGAATAAACCTGTAATTTCCACCTATAAGGCATGCAACATTATATTGACCGCTATTAGCAAAAACACAATTCTCGGCTTCTATATGAGCACCTAAAGCATAAAGTCCGATTATTTTTGAATTTTCAATTTTTGTATTTTTCAGTATAACTGTTGGAATGCCCGGAGTAACACAAGAATCAACCTGTAAGCCTATAATCGCATTCTTGATATCAACGTTTTTTAATACACTGTTTCGGGAACCGGCGAGTAAATGTATTCCTCCAAAAATTCCAACAGTGTTTCCATTATTATCTGTTAAGAAAGCTCCCCATTGTCCCGCAATGTCGGAATAATATGATTCCAGTCTGTCTCCCGTAAAAACTATTCGGTTATCAACTTCGCCAAGAGCTTTTATTGTGCCTTTTACAAAAAGAGAGGACCCTCTATGAAAATAAATTTTAGCACCAGGCATTATATTTACGGTAGTAAACGTATCTATTAAGGCAGAATTATAAATAAGAATAGGTTTTTCTGCTGTCCAGGTAGTATCATTAATAATATAGCGACCATTTATCAATGTAACATTTTGACCGAATGCCACAAGTTTCACATCCTGTACGTTTGAGTTAGACAAAAAAATTACAGAATCTATTTCAAGCAAATCATCTGTTGATGGGTCAATTGTAACCTCCACAAAAATAAAAATCGAGTCCCCGGGTAAAATTTCCACTTCCCGAACATCATTCGACATTCTCCCGTCAATATTTAGTCTAAATTTTGAATTTGTGCCTTTTGCAAGAAAAATTCTGTCAATTCGAATAGATTTGCTTTTATTGGAATTTTTAACAACAAAATATTTTGTAGCACTACCTATAGATGTAAAAACAGTATCAAAACTTACCGTATCCGTTGAAAATACTAATTTATCCTTTGGATCATTTGTAAAAATATCTCTATCGCACGATGAAAAATAAAAGCTGAGTAAAACAAATAAAAATAACCCGCAAATTACGTATCCACTTTTTAACATTTTATTAAATAACTTTCTAAGCAAAACGGCTAAATAAAATTTTTATTATGCAGAATTTTATCTTATCAGATTCACTGTTCCACTTTCTTCGTGTGGTCTGCCAAGGAAATCAGTAAATTTACAATACCACTTGTAAATACCATTTGTAAGAACAGGATCTCCTTTAATTACAGAGCCGTTGAAGGAACCGTCCCATGCCATTCTGGAAGGATTTTCTGGGTCGTATGTGAAAGTTTCAAAAACTCTATTTCCAAACCTATCATATACACAAAGATAAAAATCATTCTTATTAATTCCGTTACCAATAACATAGAAAACATCGTTGATACCATCATTATTAGGAGTAAATGCTGTTGGAGCATATAAGGTAAATTCATCATGAACTTTAACGCGTTTAGTAACTGTGTCGTAGCATTCATATTGATTTTTGGCAATCAAAACAACATAATAATCTCCAACTGCAGTATAAGTGTGAATTTGTTTATTATTAGTCCAAAGCGTTGTTTTTCCATCACCGAAATCCCAGAAGAAATTTGTAGCCCCTTCGCTGTAATTATTAAACTCGACCTGTCCGTCGAAAACAGAAACTACTTCGGGAACAGCAGCAAAATCAGCTCTCGGAACAGGATAAATGTTAATCATGTTGTTATATGTAATGGTTTTATTACATCCATACTGCGACCAAACAGTGAGAGAAACATTATATGTTCCTGTTCTTGTATAGGTATAAACAGGATTTTTCTGTACAGAAAAACCTCCGTTGCCGAAATCCCATAAATAAGTTTGTCCCTGATCTGGAGTAACTTCAGTAAATTGAAATGTTCCTGGAGGACAAGAAGCTGTTTTATCGGCATAAAACGCCGCATGCGGCAATGGATGAACAGTAACGTAAACAGAATCAGTTGCTGTTGGAGAGCCACAATCATCGGAAACTGTGAAATAATAATATCCTGATGATGATGGTGTAAATGTATGAGGCATATTTACCACACCATATTCATGCATGAAAATTGTATAAGGTCCCCCATTTCCACCTAAAATCTCCATTTCAACATTAACACTTTCGCCAATACAAACCTGATCCGGGAAGCGGGTTGTCCCTACAATACTTATCGGAGGATTAACTTTTACAGTGATTTGCTTAACGGGACCGTAACAACCGCGAGAATCGGTTGTGGTTAAAGAGTAAATTGTTGTAGATGTAGGACTTACAGTTAAAATCGGGCCAAATGTAATTGATCCGTCCGAACCTTGCCAAATAAAATCATAGGGACCAAGACCTCCGGTAGCATTAACAAAAGTTTCGAATGTTTGACCAATACAAATTGTTCCTCCCCAGGGATTTGTTACATAAACAGCTTCTGGTTGATCAACAAGTATCGAGGCTGTATGAGCACATCCATTCGCATCGGTTACGGTAACAGTATGCAAACCTGCTCCTACCGCCAGAGAATCTGTTGTAGCTCCGTTGCTCCATTGATAGTGGTAATAATAATTCGTTCCGTCAAAGAATGGAACACCTCCCAAGACATCAACTTCTACATAACCGTTTGTGTATCCAAAACATGTTGGTGACCCGTATTCAGTAAACAGGTAAATAGTGTCAGGTTGTGTAATTGTAAAGTTTACAGAACCTGAACAATTATATAAATCTGTAACAGTAACAGAATAATCCCCGGCACAAAGATTTGAAATGTTATTATTAGTACTTTCCCAAGAATAAACGAATGGCGGAATACCACCCGAAATATTTAAATTTGCACTACCTGTACATAATCCATGACATAATACATCTTGTTTCGAAAGATCAATGATAATAGGTTGACTAACAAATACAGTAGTTTGTTTAGGTGTAGCTGTACATCCGTTGGCATCAAGTACAGTAACTCCGTAGGTTGTTGTTTCTGTGGGAGAAACAATTCGGGCACTAACATTCAATCCGGGAACATCACTCCAAAAGTAAGTATATGGCTGAACACCTCCAGTAGCGTTTATACTTATTGTGGCTTGTTGACCCAAACAAATGCCTTGGTTAGGAGTTACGGTATAATTAAATTGAGGGGGTTCGTCAATGAAAACACTTGCAGTTCCGGTACATCCATTTGCATCTGTAACTGTAACTGAGTAATTTCCTGAAATAAGATTATATATTCCTTGCGAACTCATGAATGTACTCCAGGCGTATGTATATGGTTCTTGTCCTCCTGTAACTACAGCAACAGCCTGACCATCAACACTGCCTTTACAAGAAATATCTTCTTTATCAATACTAACTTCAATTGCTTCGTACGAACCTACAGTAAAGCATTGGGAACGAGAGCATCCATAAGTGGCATCAATTGCAGTAACACAGTAATTATGACCGGGCAGAGTTACTATACCCGGAGCAATGGAACCAGTTGACCATTCATACATATAATTTCCGGAGCCTTCTAAAACCTGCACCATTGCAGAACCGGTGGTTCCTTCACAGACGGCAGAATCATAAACAACATTAATATTAAAATTTGCATCTTGAACAATGATGGAAGATGTTGCAGTGCAGGTTCCATAAGTTGCTGTAACTGAATAAGTTCCGGGCATATTCAGAGATACAATTCTACCGTTTGCTCCATTAGACCAAGAATAACTCACAACATTTGGATCAGCTCCCATAACTTGAACTGTAGCAGTAATTGGCAGAGTGCACGGGTCCCCGGTTGTTGTTATAGAAATAGCAAAATTAGAAAGATTGGAAATATTAAAATTGATAATTGTATCAACACAAGGTGCAATATCAGAAACAGTAACCGAATAATTCCCTGCAACTAGATTATTAATTGACAAACCCGTTGCCCCTGTTGACCATGTTACTGTAGGATTTCCGCTACATGATGAATTAATTGTAATTGAAGCGGATCCCATTTCACCACAAGCCTGATTTACGGTATTTAAACTAACCGACAATGGTCCGTCAGGATCGGGATCGGGATCAGGATCCAGAAAAGAACCTTGTATTCCAAAAATACATAATGACGTTCCGGCAAGATCACTATAGCCATCCATTGCTAAAACATATAACCCGGGGGAAAGGTTTTGAGAATATGTTACAGTTCCTGTTCCATTTACACAACCATGATAAGTTGTATTATTCGGCGGATCTGAGTTAGGGCTGCCGCCTATACCGCTACAGTTAACACCATTCCATGAATAAACCGCAAATTGAATTTCAGGTTGGCTTGGTATGAATCCTGAGACATCATTATTCCAACATGTACCATATTCAACCTCTATAACTACAGGTTGAGGATCACCGGGATTGACTTGAAAACTATAAAAAACAACATTATCAGTAGAAGTCCAACCACAATCATCAGGGGCCTGAATAGTTCCGGCAGGAGCTAAAATATTACAACCTGATGTTTGGAGCTGAGGTGGATTATTACAGTCAGATTCAGGCAATGATGTTAGAATAGATGCAGCAAAAAAGAATGAGGTTACATCGTTATCTTCTTCCCACAATCTAACATAAATTGTTTCTCCGGGGACTAAGCCATTAATTAATTCCCATCTTATTTCACCATTTTGTAATAATCCATCAGTGGCATTGAAGCAATTTAATAAAGTCAATGCTCCACATGAACCTCTATATACAGCCATACCGGGGCCACAAGCCGGAGACCCTGGAATTAATGGCGGAATAGCAGGAGATGGAGGAACTGCATTAAAAGCATGAAATGCAAGTTCTGTAACTCCAGCCGGTACTGTAAAGCGATACCACATATCTTTGGTGGCAGCATTAAAATTACCGCAAGTTGGTAAAGGAGCATCTGCTGAAGTTACTGCTCCATTAAGATCTACGTTTGTAAAAAACATGTCGCCGCAAGTACCGTAAACATTTAAGTCTAATTGTACCGCATTTGCACAGTTACTCTGCCCTAAAACTATCTGAACAGGCATAAGCAATAGTGCTAAAACAATGCTAAAAATATTTTTTTTCATAATGTTTAAAATGTGCTCAATATTTGAAATATTCAACTAGCAAATTTAAAAAAAATTATTAAATTCTATTTAATTTTTTCATAATGACTATTTTTTTTGAATTTGGTTGCCTGTTTTGTAAATTCAAATATCCGTTAATTCCATCCAGCGAATTTCTTTGTCATCAATTTTTGAAATTAATATAGCATAAGCTTTTGATTTTTCTATCAACTCTTCATGAGTAAGCACTCCCGAATTTAGATGTTTTTCAAGCTCTTGTCTTAACTTATATAATTCTTGTAATTCCTTTTCAAGATTTTCAAGCTCGTATTTTTCTTTAAAACTTAACTTTCGTGGCTTAGTTCCATCTTCAACTTTGGGTTTGCGGATATTTTTTTCAAGCTTTTGATTTAAATTTTTTTGTTTTTCGTCTAGTTTTAATTTTTCGTGTAAATCAGAATCGCGAAATTGCGTGTAATTACCTGCAAAATCTTTAATATTTCCTTTACCGTCGAATGCAAAAATGTGGTCAACAATTTTATCCATAAAAAATCTGTCGTGGCTAACAATAATAACAGAGGCCTCGATTTCATTAAGATATTCTTCAAGAACTTGTAAAGTAATAATATCAAGGTCGTTTGTAGGTTCATCCATAATTAAGACATTCGGTTGTTGCATTAAAACCGTGCATAGATACAAACGCCTCTTTTCTCCGCCACTAAGCTTTCGCACAAGCGTATATTGCATTTCATGATTAAAAAGAAAATAATTTAAAAAACCTGAAGCAGAGAATGTCTTACCATTTTTAAGTTTTATGGAATCGGAGATTTTTCTGACAATATCAATAGGCCGGTCGTCCGGGTCAAAATTGAGTCCGATTTGCTTATAATAGGCGATTTTTACTGTTGTTCCAATTTCGATATGACCGCTATCAGGTTTGAGGTTTCCGGCAATAATTTCTAAAAAAGTAGTTTTTCCGCTTCCGTTATTTCCAACAATTCCGATTTTTTCATTACGAGCAATTTTATATGAAAAATCTCTGAATAAAACTTTATCACCGAAAGATTTAGAAATATTGTAAATATCAATAACTTTTTTTCCTAATCGTTCTGTTGCTATATCTAATTCGAGTTTAGAATTATCTATTTTCTGAAATGCTTTTTGTTTAATTTCATCAAAAGCTTCAACTCTGTATTTAGCTTTCGTTGTACGTGCTTTTGGCATTCTACGAATCCATTCCTGCTCCTGACGGAAAAGATTTTGATACCTTTCGATATTTGCCTGCAAGTTTTCGATTCGTTCGGTTCGTTTTGCCAGAAAATAAGAGTAATTGCCGTTGTAGGTAAAAATATTTCCATCTTCCATTTCAAGAATTGTGTCACAAACTCTGTCGAGGAAATAGCGATCGTGAGTAACCATAAAAACTGCGGCAGGAATTTTGGACAGATATTCTTCGAGCCATTCAATCATTTCGAGATCGAGATGGTTTGTAGGTTCATCGAGTATCAAAAGGTCGGGTTCACAAATCAGAGTACCGGCGAGAGCTACACGTTTAAGCTGTCCCCCGCTGAGCGTTCCAATCTGAGCATCAAAATCATGAATATCGAGTTTGCCCAGAATTTGACGCACTCTGGCTTCGTAATCCCAGGCATTCATAGAATCCATTTTATCCAGAATGCCTTGTAAACCGTCGTGTGATTTTGATGCAATTATTTTATTGTACTCTCTGATTGTTGAAATAATTTCATCTTCCTGATAAAAAACAGCTTGCAAAACTGTCATATTTGGCGGGAAACAAATTTCCTGCGGAAGATATGAAATTCTTATACCTCTTTTAAAACTTAGTTCTCCCGAATCAGGAGAATCTTTACCTGCAAGAATATTTAAAAGGGAAGTTTTTCCGGTTCCGTTTTTTGCTACAAGAGCAAGTTTTTGCTCCTCGGAGATATAAATATTTATATTTTCGAAAAGAAGTTTTTCCCCGTATCTTTTACATAAATTTTCTGCCTGCAACAAACTGCTCATAAAGGGATAATTTTTGATATTATTTCAACAAATCGGGTCTAAGTTTCTGTGTTCGTTCAAAAGATTGATCGTCTTTCCATTTTTCAATTTCGGCAAAATTGCCGCTGAGTAAAATCGGAGGTGCCTTCCAACCATTAAATTCGGCCGGGCGAGTATAAACAGGAGGAGCAAGTAAATTATCCTGAAAAGAATCAGTGAGAGCAGATTGTTCGTCGCCAATTGCTCCGGGGATTAACCTTATTATACTGTCGCACATTACTGCAGCAGGTAATTCTCCGCCCGTGAGCACATAATCTCCAATACTGTATTCCTCATCTATCAGATAGTCTCTAACGCGTTGGTCAACGCCTTTATAATGTCCGCAGAGAATCATAATATTTTCAAAAAGAGAAAAGCGATTAGCTATTTTTTGATCCCATTTTTTACCATCTGGTGAGGTATAGATAATTTTATCGTAGTTTCGTTGGGATTTTAATTTATTGATAATTTCGAAAATCGGCTCTATGCGTAATACCATCCCGGGTTCACCTCCAAACGGATAATCATCAACCTGACGATGTTTTCCAAGTCCGTACTCACGTAAGTCGTGAACATGAACCTCAACAAGCCCTTTTTCTATTGCTCTTTTGATTACCGAAAAATTTAGAGAGCCATTAACTATTTCAGGTAATACACTTATAATATCAATTCGCATATTTTTTTTGCAAAATTACTCAAAATAAAATAATTTCGAGCAGAATAATACATCAAAAGTAATTTATAGAATTTAACCGAGTTTTAAGTTAATTACGATAAAATTGAAAAATTTTTAAAAATTTTCACAAAAATAATGTGCAGTAAATATGTTAAAAGATATTTTTACCGCCAGAATGATTGCTTTTGAGCTTATTTTTACAGAATTATTAACAAAAATTTGTTTGTAATTTATTAAAACTTTACTTTCGTAGGTCTGAAAGTGAGAATTTGAAAAATGGTTAAATAATTGATTATCAATAAAATACTATGAACGAAGAGATTAAAAACCTGGGAGAATTTAATGAAAACGGATTAAATTTAGAAGAAAATCAGGCTTCAAATACCAATGAAATTGGAGAAATAACTAATAAAATGCCTGAAGAACAAAAAGTTTCCGAAGTAGAAAAATTTGAATCTAATGAAAATCGTTATGAAATTTTTGAAGAAATAGCTTCGGAAGAAATTGAAGAAGAAGAAGTTTCAGAAGACATTTTAGAATCAGACGAGAATCTGGATTCAAAAGGTAACATTGAGTACAAAGATTTGAGCAAAGAAGAGATTCTTGAAAAGCTCAGATATTATATCCATGAAACGAATATTCAGGAAAATAAAAAGCAAATTGAAGATTTAAAAATTCAATATTATAAAATTCGTAAGGCTGAATATCAAAAACAGCTTGAAGATTTGCGTGCAACTACAGGCGAAGCTGCTGCGATTGAAATGCCCAAAGACAGTACCGAAGAGTATTTAAAAGAATTGCTGAACGATTATAAAAAGAAAAAAGCGGAATATAATCGTCAACAAGAAGAAATCAAATTGGAAAATCTTCGTAAAAAAGAGGAAATAATAGAAAAGATAAAAACTCTTGCCAATAGCGAAGAGTCAATGAATAAAACTTTTACAGAATTAAAAAAGCTGCAAAAAGAGTGGAAAGAAATAGGTCCAGTTCCTGCAAATAAAGCCACTGAAGTTTACAAAAATTATGAACTTCAAATTGAAAGATTCTATGATTTTGTTAAAATAAGTAATGAGCTTCGTGATTTAGATTTAAAGAAAAATCTTGAACAAAAAATAGAGCTATGCGAAAAAGCCGAAGAATTGTTATTACATCCCGACATTTTAGAATCATACAAGAAATTGCAGGAATATCATGATTTATGGAAAGAGTTAGGTCCTGTTCCTGCAGATAAGAGAGAAGAAATCTGGGAAAGATTTACATTGGCAAGTAAAAAGATTCGTCAGGCATATCAGGAACATTTCGAGAAGATTAAAGAAGAAAAAGAAGCAAATTATAAACAGAAGTTAGCACTTTGCGAAAAAGTTGAAGAGATATTAGAACAAAATCCACAAACATCAAAAGAGTGGGCAGAGCTTTCAGAAAAAATAGTAGAACTTCAAAAAATTTGGAGAACAATAGGAAGAGTTCCTCAAAGTGTAAATACCGAAGTTTACGAAAGATTCCGCAGTGCTTGCAGTAAATTTTTCGAAGCTAAGAAAGAATTCTTTTCAGAAATAAATAACGAACTCAACGAAAATCTACAGAAAAAACTTGATATTTGCGTTAATGCAGAAATGCTTAAGGATCGTACCGATTGGAAACGCACTACAGAAAAATTTCTTGAACTTCAGAAACAATGGAAAGAAATAGGCCCCGTTCCAAAAAAACACTCCGATCAAATATGGAAAAGATTTAGAGCTGCTTGCGATCATTTCTTTAATGCAAAAGCAGAATATTACAAAAACATAGATGTAGAACTTCAGAATAATCTTGCGAAGAAAGAAACTTTGATACAAGAAGTTAAGAATTTCGTTTTATCTGAAAACCACGCTGAAAACGTAGCTAAAATTAAAGAATTCCAGAATAGATGGTCTGAAATAGGAGTTGTCTCGGCGCAAGACAAAGACAGGTTATATAATGAATTCAAAACAGCCATAAACAACATTTTCGAACAACTTAATTTAAACAGAGATTCGCTTGAAATAAGTAACTTTAAATCGAGAATAGATTTACTGAAAGAAACGAATCAAATTCAAACAATAGAAAGAGAAAGACAAAAAATCCAAAAACGTATTCAGGAGTTAAACTCGGATATTATACAAATAGAAACAAATCTTGGTTTCTTCTCATCAGGTTCTGAACAAATTTTAAAAGAATTTAACAGAAAAATTGAAAAAGCCAAAGAAGAAATAAAACTCTTAAAAGAAAAGAAAAAAATTCTCGATCTTGCCGAAAGAGAATTAAAAACTAATAATGAAAATAATAATGAAAAAGCTAATTAATTATTTTTTTTGCTGCAGCTTTCTATTTTTGTTTACAAATTTGCTTGTAGCACAACAATATGGAGCTATAAAAGGTTTTGTTTACGACAAAGAAAGTGGCGAACCTTGTAGTTTTGCAAATGTTTATATTCCTGGAACTAATCTCGGAGCATCTACTGATGTTTCGGGATATTTTTCTATCCCGAAAGTTGCAGAAGGCAATTATACACTGGTTGTAACCTATATTGGTTATGACAGCATAGCAGAGTCGATAAGCGTAGTGGCAAACAAGATTTTTTCAAAGAATTTTTACATGAAAAAATCGGCAGTAGTGTTGGAAGAAGCAATTATTTCTGCCGAAAGACAAGAATTAAGAACTCAAACTAGGGTTTCAATTGTAAAAGTATCTCCTACTCAAATAAAGACCTTACCTTCGATAGGTAGCGAACCGGACATTGCTCAATACCTACAGGTGGTTCCCGGAGTAACATTTACAGGTGACCAGGGCGGACAATTATATATCCGTGGTGGTAGCAATATTCAAAATCTAGTACTTCTTGATGGAATGATGATTTATAATCCATTTCACTCCATTGGAATGTTTTCCGTTTTTGACTCAGATATCATCAGAAATGCAGACATTTATACCGGAGGATTTAACTCAGAATACGGAGGCAGAATTTCTTCGGTAATGGATATTTCGATGCGTGACGGTAATCCCAATCGCTTTACAGGAAAAGTATCAACGAGCACATTTGGTGCAAAACTGCTCCTTGAAGGACCAATTATTAAATATAAGGAAGGCGAGACAAGTTTATCTTATATTTTGTCTGCAAAATCGGCTTATCTTGAACAATCTTCAAAACTCATTTACAAATATGTTAACGACGGCAAAGGATTACCTTTTAATTATACCGACCTATATGGTAAAATATCATTAAACACGTCAGAAGGCAGTCGTGTTAATATTTTTGGCTTTAATTTCTCCGACAATGTAAAATACAAAGGGTTAAGTGATTTGAATTGGAATGCCCATGGTGTTGGAGCGAATTTCATTATTGTTCCATCCGGTTCTACTGTAATGATTAAATCAAGATTTTCATACAGTGATTATCATATAAGTTTGCAAACACTAAATAATCTTCCCAGTTCATCGGGGATTAAAGGATTTAATCTTGGATTGGATTTTCTTTACTTTTTAGGCAAAAATCAATTTGTATGGGGTCTTGAAACTTTAGGTTTTAACACAGATTTTAATTTCTACAATTCAGTTGGAAGATTACTAACTCAAGATGAAAACACCACAGAATTTGCTACTTATGTTAAATATAAGTGGAATTTTGGAAATTTGTTAATAGAACCGGGATTCAGAATACAGTATTACGCTTCGATGAGTCAGGTTTCTCCGGAACCGCGTTTAGGACTTAAATACAATATTACAGAATATTTAAGATTTAAACTTGCAGCTGGATTATATTCACAAAATTTGGTGGCAGCTAATTCCAACCGCGATGTAGTAAATTTATTTTATGGATTTTTAAGTGGAGACCTTAACATTCCATACACTTTCAGAGGTGAAGATATCAAACACAAACTTCAAAAATCAGAACATGTCATTTCAGGATTTGAGGTTGATATTACCAAAAATCTTGATTTGAATGTTGAAGGTTATTTGAAAAATTTCAGTCAACTTACTGTAATAAACAGAAATAAAATTTTTGACGACAATGCCACAAATTACGACAAACCTGATTATCTGAAAAAAGATTTTCTGATAGAAACCGGCTATGCTTATGGCGTAGATTTTTTATTGAAATATGATTACAAAGATTTATATGTTTGGTTCGTTTATTCATTAGGTTGGATTAAAAATGACGACGGCGTTCAGGTATATAGTCCACATTATGACAGAAGACATAACATTAATCTTGTTACCAGCTATAAATTAGGAAAAGACAAATCATGGAATTTGAGTGCAAGATGGAATCTGGGGTCAGGATTCCCGTTTACACAAACTGCAGGATTCTACGAAGAAATGCCATTATTTAATGATATTAATTATGAATATTGGCAAAATAACGGGAATCTCGGAATTATATACGGAGAGCTAAATGCAGGCAGATTACCATATTATCATAGATTGGATTTCACAGCAAACAAAGTTTTCAGCTTTAACCAATACACAAAACTTGAAATTAATTTCAGCATAACAAACGTTTATAATCGTAAAAATATTTTCTATTTCGACAGAGTTGATTATAACAGAGTAGATCAACTTCCGATTATGCCGAGTTTGGGATTAAGTTTAACATTTTAATTTTAATAGCTTTGGCAACAACTAAGTACATTTTTGTTACAGGTGGTGTGACCTCATCATTAGGAAAAGGAATTATATCTGCTTCTCTTGCAAAACTTTTACAAGCAAGAGGATATTCGGTTACAATACAAAAATTAGATCCGTATATAAACGTTGACCCCGGAACCCTAAATCCTTATGAGCACGGGGAATGTTATGTTACCGAAGACGGAGCAGAAACAGACCTCGACCTTGGTCATTATGAGAGGTTTTTAAATGTTTATACATCACAAGCAAATAATGTTACTACAGGAAGAATTTATCAGGACGTTATAAACAAAGAAAGACGTGGCGATTATCTTGGCAAAACTGTTCAAATTATCCCTCATATTACAGATGAAATTAAACGAAGAATAAAAATATTAGGTTCAAAAGGTAAGTTTGATTTTGTAATTACAGAAATTGGAGGTACTGTTGGGGACATAGAATCTTTGCCCTACATTGAATCTGTTAGACAGTTAAGATGGGAATTAAAGAACAAATGTGTAGTTATACATTTAACTTTAGTACCTTTTCTTGCTGCTAGCGGTGAATTAAAGACAAAACCAACTCAGCACTCAGTAAAAACATTGCTTGAAGCAGGAGTACAACCTGATATCTTAGTACTTAGAACCGAGCATCCTTTAACAGCCGATATTAAACAAAAAGTTGCAAATTTCTGTAACGTACAAAAAGAAGCCGTTATTGAATCAAAGGATGTTAGCACAATATACGAAGTCCCGCTTGAGATGCAAAAAGAGCGTCTTGATGAGATTGTTTTAAAAAGTTTTGATATCGAACCCGGAGAAAAACCGGATTTAAAACCATGGAAAGAATTTTTGAAAAAATATAAAAATCCCAAAAATACTATTAACATTGCTCTTGTTGGAAAATACGTTGAATTAAAAGACGCATATAAATCAATAAACGAAGCTCTTATTCATGCAGGAGCAGCAAACGAAACACGAGTTAATGTAAAATATATACATAGTGAGCTTATAAATGAAGATAATTACGAAAAGGAGCTTAGTGATGTACAGGGAATAATAGTAGCTCCCGGATTCGGACACAGAGGCATTCCCGGAAAAATTCTGGCTGTAAAATTCGCACGCGAAAAGAACATCCCGTTTTTCGGAATATGCCTTGGTATGCAAATGGCAGTAATTGAATTTGCAAGAAATGTTTTGAAACTTGACGATGCTAATTCATTGGAAATGGATCCCAAATGTAAACATCCGGTAATTAACCTTATGGAAGAACAAAAAATGATTATCGAAAAAGGTGGAACAATGCGTTTGGGAGCTTATGATTGTAAAATACTTAAAGACTCTAAAGCTTATCAGGCATACAACAAAACTTGCATAGCCGAAAGACACAGACACAGATATGAATTTAATAACACTTATGAATTGGAATTCTCAAAGTCCGGAATGATTGCTACAGGTAAAAATCCGGAAACAGACCTCATCGAGATTATTGAAATTCCTAAACACAAGTGGTTTGTTGGAGTTCAATTCCATCCCGAATATAAAAGTACGGTATTAAACCCGCATCCGTTGTTTGTTAGTTTTGTTAAATCAATATTAGAAAAATAATTCAGATGGATAAAAACAGTATTATTGGATTGGTGTTAATTGCTCTTCTTTTGATTGGCTACATGTTTATAACAAAGCCCAGCAAAGAAGAGATAGCAGAAATGAAAAGAAAGCAAGATTCTATCGCACGAGTTAAGTACGAAAAAGATTCTATAGAAAAATTACAGAAAGAAATCCTTGCTGCAAGAGAAGACAGTTTAAAGAAATTAGAAGCCATAAATGACACTTCAACATTTAATGCAGAAATTTCTGATTCTCTTAAACAGCTTAACATTAAATCAAAATATGGAATTTTCAGCGATGCTGCTGTTGGAGAAGAAAAATTCTACAAAATCGAAAATGAAAAAATGATTATAACTTTCACCAATAAAGGTGGAAAAATTTATTCAGTAGAACTTAAAGAATATAAAACTTATTATCAAGAACCTTTAATTCTTTTTGAAAATGATTCAAATTCAATCTTCGGTATTGAATTAATGGTTGATGGTAAAGGAATTTCAACAAATGAGCTGTATTTTACCCCGACGTTAAATTCCGAAAATATTAAAGTCAGCGGGAAAGAACAAAGATTTTCCATGCGATTGGAAGCATCCGAAAAACAATATATAGAATTCGAGTATATTATCAAACCCAACGATTATATGTTAGATTATGACATTAAATTTATCGGACTTGATAAAGAACTCGAGAACAATCCTTATATAAATCTATTGTGGAAAATGAAAATTCCCGGATTGGAAAGAGGCAGAGATTGGGAATCCAACAACACCACCATATATGTTAAAATGTCGGGAGAAAACGAATTTGAATATTTAAGTGAAACAAAAGAAAAAGACAGTTTTCAAAGCAGAGGGAGTATTCAATGGGTTGCTTATAAACAACAATTCTTTTCGTCTATTCTTGTTGCAAAAGATAAACTCGATAATCCCAAAATAAGCCTATTAAAGTTTAAAGATAATAAAAGTAAATATCTAAAGGAGTTTAGCTCTGAATTTACATTGCCATTGAAAAAATCAGACGAACAAATTTATAACTTCAGTTTTTATTTTGGCCCCAATAAGTATTCCATTTTAAAATCATACGGTTTAAAATTTGAAAAATTAGTTCCTTTAGGATGGGGAATTTTCGGATGGGTAAATAAATTTATTGTTATTCCGATATTTAATTGGTTAGGAAAATTTATTGACAATTTTGGAATAATTATATTACTTTTAACATTAATTATTAAAATAGGCTTATTCCCACTAACCTACAAATCCTATCTGTCATCGGCTAAGATGAGAGTTTTAAAACCACAAATTGACGAGATTACAAAGAAATTTCCTGCCGGAAAAGAAATGGAAAAACAACAAGCTATTATGAGTTTCTACAAAAAGGCAGGAGTAAGTCCGTTTGGTGGTTGTTTGCCGTTATTATTACAGTTCCCTATCCTTATAGCTATGTTCAGATTCTTCCCAGCTTCTATCGAACTTCGTCAGGAAAGTTTTCTATGGGCTAACGACTTATCTACATACGATGCAATTATTGAATGGGATACATACATTCCAATACTGACTAATATTTATGGTAATCACATTAGTCTATTTACCTTATTAATGGCAATTTCGATGCTAATTTCTACCTGGATGACAAGTTCGAATCAACCATCAAACAGTAATATGCCGGGAATGAAAACCATGATGTATATTATGCCGTTAATGATGATTTTCTGGTTTAATAAATATTCTTCAGGATTAAGTTATTATTACTTCCTCGCTAATCTTATTACAATTTTGCAGACCATTATCATTCAGAAGTTTATCATTGACGAGAAAAAATTGCTTGCAGAAATAGAAGCCAATAAGAAAAAACCTGCCAAACCAAAATCAAAATGGCAGCAAAGACTTGAAGAAGCTCAAAAGATGCAACAGCAAAGACTTAAACAACAACAAAAACGCAAGTAATTTAATATTTAGACTTCTCAGAAATGAAACAGGCTAAAACTTACGTATTGACAAAAGAACTTACTCCAATAATGTTTAACGAAATTGCTGAAGAATACGATCGCCTTGATCGCAAACTTTCATTTGGGTTAGATCTCACTTGGAGAAAAAAACTTACTCAATACCTTAAAAATACGAATAAAAATTTTGAAATAGTTAGTGATATTGCTGCCGGAACAGGCGATATGCTGGCAGAATTAAAAAAAATGAATGCTAAAAAATATATTGTAATTGATCCTTCGGTGAATATGCTTAATATCGCAAAAACAAAAGTCCCGGATGCTGAATTTATAATTGCAAAAGCAGAAGAAATACCTTTGCCCGAAAATTTTACAGATTTAATTACAGTTGCATTTGGAGTCAGAAACTTCTCTGATATTAACCGGGCTTTTGATGAATTTTACCGAATTTTAAAACCGGAAGGAAAACTTGCTATTATGGAATTCTCCGTACCGAAAAACATTATACCTGCACTTGGATTTAAATTTTATGTGAAATATGTTGTTCCGTTTTTAGGATATATGCATACCGGAAATTATCAGGCATATAAATATCTTGCCGAATCAATATTTGATTTCTCTAAACGGTACGACATTAAATCTATGCTAAGCAAACATAATTTCACAAATGTTAAAGTTCGTAATTTTATTTTCGGAGGTGTTAAAATTTATTGCTGTTCAAAGTAAAAATCAGATTGGGAAAATACCGCAATAATCCATTTAATTCCTTTTGATCTATACGAGTTAAAAATCATAATAAACTTTTTTCTCCAAATCTTTAGGACTTTTAAATTTAACAGGAGGATTTAAGTATTTTTCCATGAACTTATATGTTTTGAATCTAATTTCTCTTGAAAACTTTACATCCATCCTGTCGAAACTATGTCCTCCGGGTAGATCCTGATAAATTTCATATTGAAATTCTTTGTTTTCTCTTTTTAAAGACTCTATTAAACTCATTACCTCTTCGGCATAGACATCATCATCATTTGTGTTTGTATGAATAATCAAAGGGGTTTTCAATTTATGAGCATTATATGCCGGCGATCTTTTTTTGTATTCTTCGGGATTTTCTTCAACAGTTTGTCCGATATGATATTCTGCAGAAAAATATTTCTCATAATCTTTGCCGTGTATTTCAATTCGTTTTATTAAATCAGAAACAGGAACTCCGGCAAATCCGACTTTGAAATTTTCAGGATACTCAAATAAACACATCAAGGCTATCAGACCACCATGACTCCAACCGAAAATTCCTACACGTTCAGCATCAACAAATGGATAATTATCAACCATATACTTACGGGAAGCTTCAGCATCACCTATTTCTCGTCCACCGTAATCAATTTTTTCGTAAAAATCTTTACCATATCCAGTGCTGCCTCTATATTCTGGAGCTACAACAATATATCCTTGAACAAGCAGTTCCTTTAAAATATGAACATAATAAGTACTGAAATTAGCATGAACACCTCCATGAGGAAAAACAATCAAAGGATATTTTTTATTCAGATTTATATTTTTGGGAATAAAAACATAGGACCAAAATTTCACGGGATTAAAAGCCCCAAGTTTTTCGGGATTTTTTGATTTTGCAGGAGGATCTCCATAAATGAAAACCTTATCAACAAATGCTAGGTCTCCCAAACGAGAGTAAAATAGTTGATCGTCAATCATTTTCTCCAAAATATCAAAACGATGTTCATAATCTTTAATTATTTTGTAGAGTTCGTCTATTTGGTATTTTAAAACAGTATCGTTTTGAGAAATAGTAAGACCACTAAACACAAGAAATATAAAAAAGGCAACAAAATTTTTCATAAGATTAGTTTTATTGCCGTAAATTTAATATTTTTAAAAAATTATCCTGCGTTTTTGAATTTTAAAACAGAATTTATATTCATTTTTTGTTGAGCATATTCTTTATCAACAACAAATTCTTCAAGTTTTTTTGAAGGCATTTCGAACATTGCTTCAAGCATTATAGACTCGCAAATAGCTCTTAACCCTCGAGCTCCAAGTTTAAAATTCACAGCCTGATCAACAATAAAATCCAAAGCATCATCAGTAAAACTTAGTTTTATATTATCCATCTTGAACAGCTTAATGTATTGCTTTATTATTGAGTTTTTAGGTTCAATTAAAATTCTTCGCAAAGCTGTTCTGTCAAGTGGATTTAGGTAAGCCAAAACCGGCAATCTGCCAACAATTTCAGGTATAAGTCCGAATTTTCTTAAATCATCGGGAAGAACATATTGAAGTAAATTATTTTTATCAATCTGTTCAGATTTTTTGTGAGCCCCATAACCAACTACTTGGGTATTCAAACGTTTTGCAATAATTCTGTCAATGCCTTCAAAAGCACCGCCGCAAATAAAAAGTATGTTTTTAGTATCAACAGCAATCATTCGTTGCTCGGGATGTTTTCTTCCACCTTGGGGCGGAACATTAACTATTGAACCTTCCAACAATTTCAAAAGTCCCTGTTGTACGCCTTCACCTGATACATCTCTAGTGATACTTGGGTTATCACTTTTTCTGGAAATCTTATCAATTTCATCGATAAATACTATACCACGTTCGGCTGCTTTAATATCATAATCGGCATCCTGCAAAAGGCGAACTAGCAAACTTTCGACATCCTCACCAACATAACCGGCTTCGGTTAAAACTGTTGCATCAACAATCGCAAAAGGAACATTTAGCATTTTAGCAATAGTACGCGCCAGAAGTGTTTTTCCTGTTCCGGTTTCTCCCACCATGATGATATTGGATTTTTCTATTTCGACATCATCAGTGTCGGGTTGCAAAATTCTTTTATAATGGTTATAAACAGCTACAGAAAGAACTTTTTTGGCATATTCCTGACCAATAACATATTGATCGAGAAATTTTTTTATTTGAATAGGTTTTTGAAGTTTTATAGCTTTATTACCTGATTTAGAGTTACGTTTTTTTTCTTCTTTAAGAATTTCGTATCCTCTTTCAATACAATCACTACAAACATTTCCTGAAACACCGGAAAACATTAAATCAACCTCATTCCCATGTCTACCACATAGAGAACATTTATTCATATTATATAGTTTTTAATTTACTTGTTGGATAAAAAAATTATTTATGACTTGATTCTCTGAAAAGAATTTCATCAATCATTCCGTAAGCTTTTGCTTCTTCGGCAGTCATCCAGTAATCACGGTCAGAATCTTTTTCAACTTTTTCGAATGGATTTCCGGAATGATGAGAAATTATTTGATAAAGTTCATTTCTAAGTTTTATTATTTCGCGAGTAGTAATTTCAATATCTGCAGCTTGTCCTTGAACACCTCCCATTGGTTGATGAATCATTACCCGTGAATGTTTTAATGCAGAACGCTTACCTTTTGTTCCTGCACATAACAGAACAGCCCCCATAGATGCAGCCATACCGGTACAAATTGTAGCAACATCACTGCTAATGTACTGCATTGTATCGTAAATTCCCAAACCGGCATAAACCGAACCTCCGGGGGTATTCAAATATATCTGAATATCCTTGTTGGGATCTGTACTTTCTAAAAATAAAAGCTGTGCTTGAATAATATTTGCAACATAATCATCAATCGGAAGACCAAGAAAAATAATTCTATCCATCATCAACCTCGAAAATACATCCATTGTTGCAATATTCAGTGAACGTTCTTCGATAATAGTCGGTGAAATATAATTATTATAAATGCTGGTATATTGGTCAAACACCAAACTGTTTATTCCCATGTGACGGGTAGCAAATTTTCTGAATTCATTTTTGTCCATATTTATTTTTTTTATTTGACCACAAAGTTAATAATTTTTTAAGTTTCTAATTAAACATAAAAATCTTTATAAATGTTTTTGTTTTAATCCATTAATAGTTAAAATTTAATTTTTGATTATAAATACTGGACAGTCTGTTTATAGTATAAATTTTTCATTTTTCTTATAAAATTTCTAAAAATTTTAACAATTTTGTAAATTATTCAATATTTAGTTTATATAATTATCAAAAATATCGTTATGAAACAGTTGTTTTTAGTTTTGCTTATTGTATGTTTTCTTGATGGCTTATCACAAAATTATACACCAATAGGCTATCTTGATTATGTTGATAATAATGGAGGATATGGATGGGCATATGACGCAGATGCAGGTACCAATCCTATAGATGTTCATATATATATAGACGGAAGATTTTATATGGAAATAACAGCGAACCAGGAACGTCCGGATTTAGTCGCAGCTAACATAGCTCCTGACCCCTATCACGGATTTTCTTTTGTATTTTCAGGGATAGATATGAACTTGCGCCATGAGATAACTGTTTATGCTATTAATTATGGTGGGGGCGAAAATCCCAAGCTTTCGAATACCCCTAACTTTTTCGGAACATATTATTCTGGCGATGCTACCATTAGTAATCAGGCAGGACCTTCAAACATTACCATAACAACAACAAATAGGTTAGCAGGAGCAATACACTCTTTAACCTGGAATGGGGTAGAATTTATTGATAGTTATGACCACGGTCGTCAACTCCAATCTGCAACATCATACAATAACTGGGGAGAATGTTTTAATCCAACCGAAGCCGGTTGTGCTCAGGATGACACAGGTCCAACAAGTACAAGTTTATTGATGTATCAATATGCCGAAGGTAATTACATGGAAACACAAACTCTGCCTGCCTATTGGACACAACCGGGGTATGTCTCACCACAATGTGGCCCAACATTAAATACTACTCCTCGATCTTCACATTATTTCAGAAAAAAAATAACTATTGGAATGCCGGGAATGCAACATGTTATTAAATATTACACAGAGTTTGAAATACCTCAACCGGATTATTTCGAAAGTGGAGTATTTGAAGTCTTAACCGGATACATGCCTTCAAGCTTTTCAGAATTTTATACTTATAATCCTGCAACAGAAGATTTAACTGCTCTATCCGACACCCCTGAAGAACAGCCACTTCCAATTATATTTTCTAAACCAAATCATCTTTATGCTATGGGAATTTATTCTCCCGATTTACCTCAACCCAACTGGAATTGGGTAGGTTACGGAAGATTTCGTTTCCCGAGTTGCGTTAAATGGAACAGCGTTTTCAGAGAGGCTCCGGTAACACCGGGAATCTACAAATACAGATGTTTTGTTATTGTTGGTTCTTTGGATAACGTTAAGGTTTCGATGAATCAACTGTTTAATTATTTCAAACCAATAGCTAATTTTGAAGCAACATCAGTATGTATTGGTCAACCAACCATTTTTACTGACCTTAGTACAGGAGTTACGGAGGAGAGTTTGTACTTCTGGGATATTAACAATGATGGAAACATTGACTATACAACGCAAGGAAATATTACACATATTTTTGATGATCCTGGAACTTATCAAGTAAAACTTAGAATTGTTAACGGAGTCGATCCTCAACATCAAAGTGAAATCATTAAAAATATTCAAGTATTTGAAAATCCGACAGTTAATATTGAATTAGAGGAAAATGAAATTTGTCAGGGTGAAAGCATTTATTTAATTGCTAGTCCATCGGGAGGAAATTTCTCCGGAACAGGAGTTTATGATAATATTTTTAATTCTCAAAATTTAACGCCGGGACAGTATTTAATAAATTATCTTTATACAGACCAAAATCAATGCTCAGCCTCCGATATTGCTTATATAAATGTACTTGACTGTACAAATTCTAATTTTAATGAAAATTTTTCAATCTCATTAAATAATCCAATAAATAAAAATTTGATTATCAATAATTTGAATGAAAATTCAGAAATTATTATCTCCAATATTTCCGGAAAAATTCTCTATAAAACTTCATCAAAATCCAACCAGGAAATTTTAGATTTGACAAACTTTAAAAATGGATTGTACATCCTAAAAATTAATCAAAAATCAATCAGTAAAAATTTTAAAATTCTGATTGTTAATGATTAAAAATCAATATTGTTTTCGGGGTTTTCAGAAACCATAGTTTGTTAACAACACAATCCTAAATAAAAAATAATAAGTTATAAATCTTAAATTTAAATCATCAAAATTCTATTATTCATTATTCCTTAAGATCATTCAGACAATATATAAATACATATTTAATATTAAAGCAAATAACATTATTTCAATTTCAAAAAATTTAACAACATAAATTTGAATATGAATTTCAAAAATCGTGTAAACTTAAACCTAAACAAGTTTAATTTTTATCTTTCAACTAATTTGCAACATTTTATTAAGGACCTCAATTGCTTTATAATAATTAACAACCTAAATTTTTCACACAATTTTGAATTATAATATAAAAAATAACTACCGTTTAGTCTTTCTGATTTAAAAAATTAACTATACAATTTTGAATAATACATCTGAATAATTACAAGCACAAATCTTAGTATCATATTTTTCATTTTCCCTTTTACCTAATTTTCAACAACATAATTTTGAATATAAATAATTGAATTAAAAGAATCAAACTAAGTTATAATCCATTTATACCTTGAACCATATTCCTTTTGCTAAATTCTTAACCACATAATTTTGCATAATTAAAATCAATCTTTGTTAAAAATGTTTTCATTTGATTTTTTAACAACATAATTTTGAATAAGAATATCAAAATTAACTTAAAGTACTACTCATTTAAAAATATTCAAAACAAGTTTTGTCAATGAACATATAAATTTTTTAAACACACTATTTTGTATAATTTGATATATCCGATTTAACTCTAATTTGTTAACAACACAATTTTAAATAAGTACTTGTAAATTCAAGACCTAATCATAAATCAAAAATTAAAACTTTATACTTTTTATATTCCATCTTTTTTCTTAAACATAACAACATAATTTTTAATAAGAATAATTTTTACTTTTTACTTTTCACAAAAAACTTAAACTTTACCCTTAAGCTTAATTTTCATCTTTCTATATTCTTTTATCTCAATATTTTTATTCAATTTAGTTTTTAGTTTATGAATATTTTATAATTTTGATGTATAAAACAAAAAAGCATTGATCATGGCACAAAAACTATTAGACTTAATTCAACCTGGTGTTATTACAGGTGATGATGTACAAATTGTTTTCAATCATGCTAAAGAAAACAATTATGCTATTCCTGCAATAAATGTTATTGGGACCAATTCTATTAATTCAGTTCTGGAAGCTGCCAGAGATGTAAAATCTCCCGTAATTATACAGCTTTCGAATGGTGGAGCTGCATTTTATGCCGGCAAAGGATTATCAAACGAAAATGAAGAAGCTGCAATAACGGGAGCACTTTGTGCAGCTCAACATGTACATCAGCTTGCAGAATTATACGGCATTCCGGTAATATTACACACAGATCATGCCGCTAAAAAACTTATACCCTGGGTAGATGGAATGCTAGATGCAGGAGAAGATTTTTTTGAAATGTTCGGATCTCCTCTTTTCAGTTCACACATGCTTGATTTATCGGAAGAACCTTTGCATGAAAACATTGAATTATGTAAAAAGTACCTCGAAAGAATGTCCAAAATCGGAATGACTCTGGAAATTGAGCTTGGAGTAACGGGTGGCGAAGAAGATGGAGTTGACAATACCGGAATTGATAACTCCAGACTTTATACTCAACCTGAAGATGTTGCTTTTGCTTATGAAGAATTATCAAAAATAAGTGATAAATTTACAATCGCTGCTTCATTTGGTAATGTTCACGGAGTTTACAAACCCGGAAACGTAATTTTACAACCAAAAATTTTAAAGAACTCTCAAGAATACATTCAAAAGAAATTTAATACTAAAAACAATCCAGTAAATTTTGTTTTCCACGGAGGTTCGGGGTCAAGTATTGAAGAAATTCGTGAAGCCATTTCTTACGGAGTTATAAAAATGAATATTGACACTGATACACAATGGGCATTTTGGGATGGTATTCGCAAATACTATATTAAAAACGAAGGATATCTTCAATCACAAATTGGTAATCCCGAAGGTGAAGACAAACCGAATAAAAAGAAATATGATCCTCGTGTTTGGTTACGTGAAGGAGAAAAATCTATGATTGAAAGAATAAAAACTGCATTTAGCGACTTAAACTGTGTTAATGTTTTATAGAAATAAAACTTTCTATTTTTATAGATTCCGTAAATTTTTAACCTATGAGTTTAACCAATAGAGATGGTTTTTCTGGTAAATTTGGAGTTATTGCTGCAGCAGCGGGGTCAGCAGTTGGATTAGGTAATATCTGGAGATTCCCTTATATTACCGGAGAAAATGGCGGTGGAGCATTTCTATTGATTTATCTTTTGGCGGTTGTTTTGCTTGGAATTCCAGTTATTTTATCGGAGTTTGTTATTGGTAGAAAATCACAAGCAAATGCACTTGGTGCTTTTCGAAAGCTTTCACCCGGAAAGCCTTGGTGGTTGATTGGACTTATGGGCATAGTTGCTGCATTCGTAATTTTGTCTTTTTACACCACAGTTGCAGGTTGGACACTTGAATATATTGTTCAATCAATCACAGGCGGGTTCCATAATAAATCAACCACTGAATTGGCAGATGATTTTAATAATTTTACGGCCTCTTCATTTCGTCCTTTATTATGGCAATTAATCTTTATGTTACTCACAGCATGGATTGTTTTTGCGGGTATTCAAAAAGGAATCGAAAAATACACAAAAATTCTTATGCCTCTGCTTTTAATAATGATTATTGTAGTTTGCATAAGAAGCCTTAGTCTTGAAGGAAGCTATGAAGGATTAAAATTTCTTTTTAAACCCGATTTCAATAAAATAACAGCACAAACAGTTTTATTAGCGCTTGGGCAAGCTGCATTCTCGCTTAGTATAGGAATGGGAGCTTTGATTACTTATGGATCCTACATTCGCAAAGATACTCCATTGATTAAAGTTTCAACAGACGTAGCTTTAGCTGACACCACAATAGCAGTTTTATCGGGAGTAATGATTTTCCCCGCTCTTTTTGCTCTTGGAGAATCCCCTGCAGCAGGACCAGGACTTGTTTTTATTACTCTGCCCAAACTTTTTGAATCAATGCCGGCAGGTGAATTTTTTGCCGTAATGTTTTTTATATTACTGGCAGTTGCAGCTTTAACCAGTACTATATCAGTTCTCGAGGTTGTTGTTGCATATTTGGTTGAAGAAAAAAACATGTCCCGCCCAAAAGCTACAATAATTGGAGCAATATCAATCAGTATAACTGGAGTATTATGCACACTAAGTTTCGGCCCTTTAAAAGATTTTAAGATTTTCGACAAAACTGTTTTTGATTTAATGAACTACATCTCTGCCAATATTCTTTTAACTTTTGGAGCACTGTTTATTGTCATTTACTGCGGATGGATATTAAAAAAACAACCTTTTTTTGAAGAACTCAAAATATCAGAAAAAATTCACCCCATTCTCGCAAATATATTATTCTTTCTAATAAAATACTTTGCTCCTATTGCCATTGGAGCTATTGCGATTGGAGCATTTTTCATTGAAGGATTAACATAAAATATTTAAAAATGACTCAAACCCTACATACCTGGATAAATGCATATAACGAATATGTGGGAGCATATGCAATTTTAGCATTACTTATTCCAACAGGATTATTTTTCACATTTTATCTTAAATTTCTTCAAGTTAGTAAATTCAAACATGCAATTCAAATTGTTGCCGGAAAATTTAATGACAGACGTACCAAAGGAGATGTATCTTCGTTTAAAGCTCTTACCACAGCTCTCTCAGCAACAGTTGGAACCGGGAATATTGTTGGTGTAGCTTTAGCAATTCACTGGGGCGGTCCGGGAGCAATATTTTGGATTTGGGTGGTTGGCTTTCTGGGAATGATGCTCAAAATGGTAGAATGTACTCTTGCTCAAAAATATAGAAAAATCAATCCCGACGGTAGCGTATCGGGAGGTCCGATGTATTATATCGAAATCGGACTAAAAGATAAAATTGGGAAATTTGCAAAATATCTGGCTATTATTTTTGCCTTAGCCGCAATTCTCTGTTCTTTCGGAACCGGAAACATGGCTCAATCTAATTCCATGGCCGATGCATTATATAATAGTTATAGTGTACCAAAGATTGTGTCAGCAATAATTATTACATTTTTAGTTCTTTTAATTATTGTAGGTGGATTAAAAAGAATTGCAGAGGTTACCTCAAAGCTTGTCCCATTTATGGCAGTAGCATATTTTATTGCTTCAATTACTGTTTTAATTATTTTTTATAAAAACATTCCCGATGCTTTTGCTTTAATATTTAAAAGTGCTTTCACCGGCACCGCTGCCACCGGAGGATTTGTAGGGTCAACTTTCTTGATGACATTATTATGGGGAGTTCGAAGAGGATTGTTTTCAAACGAAGCCGGACAAGGCTCTGCTCCAATAGCTCACGCTGCAGCCAAAACTGAATTCCCCATGCAAGAAGGGCTTGTTGCTTCGCTGGAGCCTCTTGTTGACACTATAATTATTTGTTCTCTCACTGCTATGGTAATTGTTGTTACAGGTGCATGGACGGCAAACGATTCTCAAGGTATTAATATGACTATTTTGGCATTCAAATCCGGACTTTCTGCGATTGGTATCGGTGGAACTGCAAAACACATTGTTAGTTTGGGTTTATTGCTGTTTGCTTTCTCAACCGTAATTTCCTGGTCATATTATGGGAATAGAGCCGTCCAATACTTGTGGGGAGATAAAGCCATTAAACCATACTATTTTGCTTATGGACTTTTTGTATTTCTTGGTTGTATCTGGGGACTTGAATTAGTCTGGAGTTTCGTGGATATGGTAATTACATTTATGACAATTCCAAATCTAATCGCCCTTATTTTGTTAGCTCCGGTTATGAAAAAAGAAGTTGACCACTACTTTAAAAATGTTTATGGTAAAATAAAAAATGAAAAATAGATTCATAAAAGAATATTTTAATTTTTCCAGAAGAGAAATTAATGGTCTAATCATACTCGGAATTATACTGGTAATAATACTTTCACTTAGAATTATTGAAAATAACTATAAACCTAGAAAAAGATACGATTTCTCCAAATTTGAAAATGAAATTGACGAATTTATAAGTTTACAGACAACCAATTTCGAAAATACTGAATTATTTTGCTTCGACCCAAACACTGCAAGCACGGATGAATTAATCAAATTAGGATTTTCTCCACGAATTATTAATGAAATTAACTCATTTCGAAAGGCAGGAAGAAAATTCTACAAACCCGAAGATCTTTTAAAAATTAAATCTTTGAAAGAATCTGACTTTGAAATAATTAAAGAATATATCGTCATTGAAAAAAAGAAGAATTACAACTCTGATAACTTCTATAAAAATAACTCTCGCTATTCAAAAACATATTCCCGCTTTGATTTTGATCCCAATATCGCCGACAAAGAGACATTATTAAAATTAGGATTCAAATACTGGCAAGCAGATAATATAATTAAATACAGAAACAAAGGCGGCAAATTCAGCATTCCCGAAGACCTTTATAAAATTTATGGAATAGATTCTGTTTTTGTTAGTGAAATAATAGATTATGTTAAAATCGAAAATATTGCACTGAACGAAATTACTAACAACGATCAACCCCAAACTTTTATGATTGAGATTAATTCAGCCAATGCTGAAATGTTGCAACGTATAAAAGGAATTGGTCCCGTTTATGCAAACAGAATCATAAAATATCGCGATAGACTTGGAGGATTTATAAATATTGAACAATTAAAAGAAATTTATGGTATTAATGACGAATTATTCGAACAATTAAAAATCCATATAAATATTAATCCAGATTTAATTCATAAAATTAATATAAATACAGCTGACTACAAAACTTTAATAAGTCATCCATATATAGATGAAAAACACACTAAAATTATTTTAAATTTCAGAGAATTTACCGGCAAAATAAAGTCATTCGATGAGCTTTTAAAGCAAAAAGCAATCGAAAAAGAATTTTACGAAAAAATATTACCTTATATAAGTGTAGAATGAACCATAAACTTTCAAAAGCAAAAATTAGTTTGATAAATTCGCTCATTTATCCTAAATACAGGAATAAACATAAACTTTTTATAGCCGAAGGTCAGAAAATAATTACAGAAATTTTTAAGTCTGATTATAAGATAAACTCAATAATCTTTAATTTATCCAAAACCGAGCCATCAGAATTTCCCGGAATAAAAACTTTCACCTGTACTGATGATGAAATGAAAAAAATTTCAAATCTTAAAAATCCTTCCCCAGTTTTGGCTTTAGTAAATTTACCCGAAAAAAAACTTAACATTTTCGAACTAAAAGATGAGCTCTGCATTGCGATTGAAGATATACAAGACCCCGGAAATTTAGGAACATTGATAAGAATCTGTGATTGGTTTGGAATTAAAAATTTAGTTTGCTCAAAAAATTCTGCTGACATTTTTAATCCCAAAACAATTCAGGCAACTATGGGATCTTTTGTTAGGGTCAATGTTTTCTATGAAGATTTCAATTTGTTTTTATCCGAATATAAATCCAAAATCAAAAACCCAATTTACGGAACATTTCTGGATGGAGAAAATATTTACAAAACAGAACTGCCAAAATATGCTCTGTTGGTATTAGGAAACGAAGGACATGGTATTTCAAAACAAACAAAAACATTTATTGATAAAAAACTTTTTATTCCGCCTTTTGATAAATATGGAAATCATGCAGAATCATTAAACATTTCAGTTGCTGCCGGTATTGTTTGCAGCGAGTTTAGAAGAAGACTTATCTAATTAAAAATTTTTATAATATTGAAAAAGTCATATCAGCAGTTTTCTTAAATTTCACTCAAAATCAAATAAAGGAAATATATAATTTCCCCATACTAAAATAACTTTCAAATTATTAGCAACACATTTACAAAACATATATTCAAAATAACTTACCTACCTCGAAAAGCTTATCGAGTTAATTGTACATTTTGCTTTGCAAAAAAATTAACAACACAAATTTAAATAAGAATACCATTAAATAATATTCTCCATTAAATCCAAATTTCTGAACATAAAACAAAAAAGGCCGTGAAAGCTCACGACCTTTAAAAAATTTTATATTTGTTATTACAATAAATGATAAGACACTGCTACTCCAACAGTAACAACAGAAGCCATAGTCATAAGTTTAATCAAAATATTAAGGCTCGGTCCTGACGTATCTTTAAACGGGTCGCCTACTGTATCTCCAATTACTGTAGCTTTGTGAGCATCGGAACCTTTTCCTCCGTAATTACCTTCTTCAATATATTTCTTGGCATTATCCCATGCTCCACCGGCGTTAGCCATAAAAATAGCCAATGCAAAACCGCTGGAAATTGTTCCAATAAGTAATCCGGTTACACCTGCAACTCCAAATATTAAACCTACAAGTACAGGGATTATTAAAGCAAGTAATGATGGTAATAACATTTCTTTTTGAGCACCTTTGGTTGAGATTTCAACACAACGAGCATAGTCAGGTTCAGCTTTTCCTTCAAGTATTCCTGCAATTTCTCTGAATTGGCGACGAACTTCATCAACCATTTTTTGAGCTGCTCTACCTACGGCATTCATTGTCATACCGCTAAATAAGAATACAGATAAAACTCCAATAAATATACCTACAATTACCATCGGATTCATTAAATGAATTTCATAATGGTGAACAAAATCAATGAATGCCGCGTCTTTAGCAGGAACACCGTTAATTAATGTTTCGGGTTGATGCAGTATCTTTACAAACATCATTCTTACTTCTTCAAAATATGATGCTAATAAAGCTAATGCAGTAAGTGCTGCAGAACCTATTGCAAAACCTTTTCCTGTTGCTGCTGTTGTATTTCCGAGAGAGTCTAAAGCATCAGTACGTTTACGTACTTCTGGACCAAGGTGCGACATTTCAGCATTACCACCGGCATTATCTGCTATAGGTCCGTAAGCATCTGTAGCTAAAGTAATTCCTAATGTTGACAACATCCCTACTGCTGAAATAGCAATTCCGTAGAGCCCTTGATTTAAATTTGCAAAATCAAAATTAAAATTAGTAGCAAAACCATAAGATAAAGTGATAGCAACAGCTATTATCACTAAAGGAACTGCGGAAGAAACTAATCCAACCCCGACACCACTTATTATTACTGTTGCAGGACCTGTAGTTCCGGCTTTAGATATTTTTCGTGTAGGACTATATGCAGATGCTGTAAAATATTCAGTTGATTGGCCAATTCCAATACCTGCCAATAATCCAATTACAATTGACCCCCAAATTCCTACATAGTTCGGAATATTTAAAGCATATAATATTAAAAACGAGGCAATAATAATTAATACGCCTGAGATATTAACTCCCAAACCAAGAGATTTTAGTAACTGTTTCATTGTTGCACCTTCTTTTGTGCGAACAAAGAAAATTCCAACTAAAGATAAAATTGTTCCGGCAGCAGCAATTAACATAGGAGCTAAAACTGCATTAGTTTGAATCTGCGGTTCTGCACTCATAAAAGCAGCAGCACCCAAAAGTGCAGTTGATAGGATTGAAGCTGCAAAAGATTCAAACAAATCTGCTCCCATACCGGCAACATCACCTACATTATCACCGACATTATCAGCAATAGTGGCAGGATTACGCGGGTCATCTTCAGGAATCCCTGCCTCAACTTTACCTACCAAATCAGCACCAACATCAGCAGCTTTTGTATAAATACCACCGCCAACACGTGCAAATAGTGCTTGTGTCGAAGCACCCATACCAAAGGTCAACATTACTGCTGTGATGGTCATTAAACGATAGCCACCCTCCATTTCAGGAATAAACTGATTCAAAATAGTAAACCATATTGAAATATCGAGCAGTACTAACCCAACAACAACTAAACCCATTACTGCTCCACTCCGAAATGCTAATCTTAATCCTGAATCCAATGAGTTACGACAAGCATTCGCTACTCTTGCTGAAGCCATTGTAGCTGCTTTCATCCCCAAAAAACCTGCTAACCCTGAGAAGAAACCTCCCGTGATAAAAGCAAAAGGAACCCATTGATTCTGAACTCCCAGCCCATAAGCCAAAATACTAAATATCACAGTAATAATTATGAAAACAATTCCCACAATTTTATACTGCTGTTTCAAATAAGCTCCTGCACCTTTTCTAACATGTGATGCAATTTTTCTCATGGTTTCGTTTCCTTCATCCTCTTTAATCATTTTTTTGTAAAAGTACCATGAAAATCCTAGGGCAGTAAATGCCGCAAATGGTACAAACCAAAAAATCAATGGTAGATTAGACATAGATTTTACCTCCTAATTTTAGTTTATAATCAGTTTGAATTTATTTTCCTGTTTCATCATGCAAAAATCTAAAATTTTTTCAACTAAAAAAAAATTTTATTGAATTATTTATGTTTTTGGTATTTTCCTAAACGAAACTTATAACAATTTTTTATTATTTTTGTTTTTATAAAAATATCATTTTATGAAATCAACTATACAAATAATTCTTTTTCTAATGATTATTCTTTCCGGCTTTTATGCTTTTAATCAGAATTCTGATTTGAAACATGAAAATCCTGTTGATTTTACTCTTACCGACACAGATGGTAATACTGTTAACCTTTTTACTGAATTGCAAAATGGAAAAACTGTTCTGCTATTTTTCTTTTCTACAAGCTGCATTCATTGTGACCATGCTGCTCCAATCGTTGATTCCATATATAAGCAATTTGGTCAAGGGACTCAAAACTTATTGGTTTGGGGAATTGCCTATCAACACGCTAATATCGAAATGATTTTGGACTTTAAATCAAGAACCGGGATAGAATTTCCATGTTTTCCTACAGGTCATGCAGACGATGTTTTTAGCTTTTACAATATTGAATATACTCCACAAATAAAAATTATTTGCAATGACGAGGTCTCTCCCCCAATACCTCAAAATGAAATTGTAGAAAATTTAAGTTATTGCTTCAATACCACTTCAATAAATAAATTTGAATCCCTTAATCCCCCATATAGCTATTACGAAAATAATCATATCACAATTTTTAATTTTGACAAAGAAATTACTTTCTACAGAATAATTAGTGTAGATGGATTAATTTTAGCTCAAAAACAAATCTCTGAAAACTCCGTTGACGTAAATTTACAAAATTATAACGGCTTATTGATTCTTCAATTGTTTTATAATAATTCGCAAGTTAAAAGTTACAAAATTTTGAAAACCTCAAAATGAAAAAAGAACAGCTTTTTAAATTTCTGATTTTAATATTTATAAGTTTTCAGGTAATTTTTATTATTTCTTGCGAGACCATATATAATTATGATTTAAGTATTACCGGAGTTGATTCTTTTCCTGCAACGAAATCATGTTTACAAAAATATATCCCTAAATCCATAGATGCTCTGGCAGGAAAACAAGAAAAAGAATTACGGCGAATAGCATTTGAACTTGATACTTATAAAAGCGAAATACTTGACAGCCTTGAAGCCGATTCCGTAAGAACCGATACAGTAGTGATTCTTAAATTTACTATTATAGCTCTAGACCCTTATAACCAAATAACAGAATTCCCCGTTAAAAAAAATTATCACAGATAATTAATTTTCACTTTTTAATCATATCTTTGTTTGAATTCTTAATGTTTATGAATAAAAAGATTTTACTAATTGATACTGTACATAAAGTATTAATAGAAAAATTATCCGACTTTGGATTTGAATTCCACGAAGGCTACAATCTCTCACGTAATCAAATTTTATCTATCATAGAAAATTATGAAGGGATAATTATCCGCAGCAGAATCACTATTGATAAAGAAATTATTGATGCTGCAAAAAGCCTGAAGTTTATTGGACGCGTTGGGGCCGGAATGGAAAGTATTGACACAGAATACTGTCAGAAAAAAAATATTATCTGCCTTAATTCCCCCGAAGGAAACAGAGACGCCGTTGGAGAACACTGTTTAGGGATGCTGTTAAGTCTAATTAATAATATCAACAAAGCAGATTCCGAAGTAAAAAACGGAATCTGGAAAAGAGAAGAAAACCGAGGCAGAGAGCTTGGAAATATGTGTGTGGGTATAATCGGATATGGTAATATGGGCAGCAGTTTCGCAAAAAAAATTTCAGGATTAGGCTGCAAAGTAATTTCTTATGATAAATATAAAAAAAATTACTCCGACAACTTTACTACCGAAGTTGTATTAAATGAAATATTTCAACAAGCTGATGTCGTGAGTTTGCACGTTCCATTGACAAACGAAACAAAATATCTCGTCAACGAAAATTTTATAAATAGCTTTAAAAAGAATATATATTTGATTAACTCAGCTCGCGGACCTGTTGTGAATACTCGCGACCTTTGCAATGCACTAAAAAAAGGAAAAATACTCGGAGTTGCTCTTGATGTTCTGGAATACGAAGAAAGTTCTTTTGAATCTACTAAAAACTTGCTAGAAATTGATGATTTTAGATTTTTGGCTTCTTCTTCAAATGTTATTTTGACACCTCACATTGCAGGATGGACTATGGAATCAAAATTAAAGCTTGCTGAAATACTTGCAGATAAAATTTTAAAAATATACGACAATGACCAACGAAAACGATATTAAATCTGACAGCTTACTGATAATTGCGGGACTCATGGCTATTGCAGCTCGTACTGCTCCCAAAGGTCGAGGAATCAGCAATTTGGACATAAAAATTGCCTCCGGTGAAGACCTCGAAATCCTGGCTAAAAAGATGACGGAAATTTCAAAACTACACAATCAAGCATTTTTTGAAAGAGATGCTAAAAACATTCGTAATTCTACAGCCGTAATATTGCTAGGAGTTAAACTTAATAGCCTCGGACTAAAATATTGCGGATTATGCGGCTTTGAAAATTGTGATACAAAATCCAAAAATCAAAACTTTCCTTGCACTTTCAACAATATCGAACTTGGCATTGCAATTGGTTCTGCTGTTTCTGTTGCAGCAACGCACCACGTGGATAACAGAATTATGTACACTGTAGGAATGGCTGCTCGCGAACTTAAAATTTTCGATGACAGATATAAAATTATTATGGGAATAGCTATTTCTGCTGAAAACAAAAACATTTATTTTGACAGAGCATAAGGCTTAATTTTTGTTCTTTAACAAATATGAAAATTTATCTTTTACACATATTTCTTCTACTTTCCATTTTTGTTACTGCACAAAAATTTAAGGAAATAAAAAGCAATCCTGATTATATTTGGGGCGAAGCTACAAATAAATACCTGGATAAAGCAGACATTGCTGCTTTGAATATGCTTGTCAGTCAAATATCTTCGCGTATTAAATCAAATTTTACTTATGCCATTGTTGAATCAGGCAGTGATTTAAAAGAATATAGCGAACTTGTAATAAACACCTACTCCGATATCTACCTACAAAACACCAAACGACTAATCGAGAAAAAGAAAAATAAATATACTGTTTTAAGATTTATTGACCGGACAAGCTTGAATAAGATGTTCGAAAACCGAAAAGATAAAATTCTGGATTATGCCAGGCTTGGAATTCTCGCCGAAAAAGACCTAAGAATTGGCGACGCAATAAGATATTACTATTGGAGTATTTCTCTTTTAAAATCTCATCCGGATTTTAATACAATTAAAATCAGACTTGATGCAAATAACGAATTCACGCTTATTACATTTCTACAAAATAAATTGAACGAAATTTTTAATAATATTAATATTAATATTGTTGATGCTATAATTAATAAAGACCAAACAACTTATATGCTTGAGTTTAAATATTCAGGCCAAAAAGTTCAAAATCTTGATTACACTTACTGGATTGGAAATTCATTTTCAAATTTATATTCCGTAAAAGACGGATTGGGAGCTGTAGAATATTTTCACGGGCAGGCCAAAGATTTATCTAAAATTCAACTAAAAATTGAGTTTTTTTATTCCGACAGAAGCAATTTAGACCCCGAAGTAAAAGCAATACTGGAAACTCCGGCAGCTGTAAAAATAAAACAAGCAGAAAAAAGTATTGACATAAAAAACTTTAATGATTCAGTGTCCGGTTCTATTTCTACTAAAATACAAAATGTTGATCCCAATAATGAAATGATTTTTTCTGCAATTTCAAATATTAATCAATGTATTATAAATAAAGATTTTGATTTAGTCAATCAATATTTTTCAGAAACTGGAGCTAAGTATTTTAATAAACTTATTCAATACGGAAATGCAACTCTATTATCAAACAATACTTCTCCGCAAGTCATTCGTGTTGGTTCTTATACAATGGTGAGGTCTTTCCCAATGCTTTTTTGTTTTTCGAATGGCAAAAAAAAGTTTGTTGAAGATATTATCTATATTTTTGATGAAAATGGAAAAATTGTAAATGTTAATTTCGGACTGAATGAATCTACAATAAACTCCATACTAAATAAAAGCGAACAATTCGCAGATATTGATGAAAAATATTTTCTGATAAACTTACTGGAAACCTACAAAACAGCTTACTCTGTTGAAAATCTGTATTTTATAAAAAAATTCTTTTCCGATGATGCCTTGATTATTGTAGGAACAGCACTTAAATACAAGGAAACAATTGACTATATGTATAAAAATCTCGAAACTCAAAATGTTAGATACACCAAATTTACAAAGGCTGAATATCTCAGACATCTTGAACGTGTCTTTAACACAAACGAATACATAAATCTACAATTCGAAGAATGCACTATCAAAAGGAGCAGCAGAAATAATAAAATTTTCGGGATTCAATTAGCACAGAACTATTATTCAACAAATTATTCAGATAAGGGATATTTATTCTTAATGATAGATTTAAACGACCTTAATAATCCAGTAATTTATGTCCGAACCTGGCAGCCCGAAAAAAATCCTGATGGGAGCATAATCGGACTGGAAAATTTTTCAATTAACTGATTTATGAAGTACGAAACTAATTTACTAAAAATGCGTTCGGAGTATCACACTCCGGTGAAATATTTTTTACCTGTAGGAGATTCCGAAATATTTATGAACGAACTAATTGGAAGAAAAATCGAAATAAATTATTTGAATCAGATAAATTGTATTAAATGTAATGCCGTAACACAGAAAAGTTTTCATCAAGGATATTGTTATTCCTGCTATATAAGTGTTCCTGAATGTGATTCCGGAGTTTTACGTCCTGAAACAGATATGTCGCATCTCGGAATAAGCAGAGATATAGAATGGTCTAAAAAATACTCTCTCATCAATCATTATGTTTATCTGGCAATTACCGGCGATCTTAAAGTTGGTGTTACGAGATTTAATCAGATTCCATATAGGTGGATTGATCAGGGAGCAATTTCAGCAATAAAAATATGTAAAACTCCATATAGAAATCTTGCAGGAACTATCGAAGTTGAGTTAAAAAAACATCTGAGCGACAAAACAAATGTAAACAAGATGTTAAAAACAAAATCACACAATATTAACCTAATTACCGAAAAACAAAAATACATATCGCTTCTTCCCGATGAATTAAAAAAATATATAACTACCGACAATACAATCACTAACATTAGTTATCCGTACAATTACCAATTTGACAATTTTTCAAATTTTATTTTTAGTAACAAGCAAAATCAAATTAGTGGTATTTTGATGGGTATAAAAGGACAATACCTTATTTTTACTAACGGTATCATTTTTAATGTACGAGCTCATTCAGGTTATTTAATTTCTTTGACTTACTAAAATGGATGAAAAAGATTTGCAAAAAATAATTTCTAGACTACGAAAAATTTGCAGTAAATCAGAAAAATGTAGTTCCGATATTTATAATTATTTACAAAAATCTGAATGCACCGAAGATGAAAAAGATATGATTATAGAAATTTTAGAAAAAGAAAATTTCATATCAGAAAGCCGGTATGTTGAGGCTTTTGTTAATGATAAAATAAAATTCAATAAATGGGGAAAACTAAAAATTCGTTATTTTCTTGAACAAAAAGGTATTTCAGAAAAACTAATTAATTCGGCTCTAAAAAATATTGACGAAACCTTTTATGAAGAGACTTTAAAAAGTATTATTACATCAAAAGTAAAAAGTTTAAAAAATGAAAATCCCGAAAAAATATATGAGAAAGTATTTAAGTTTGCTCAATTAAGGGGTTTTGAAAATAATTTGATTTACAGAGTTTTGCAAAGTATTTTGAGATAAGTCTCATAAACACTATCTTTGCAAAAAAAAAGATATGGTAAGTGTCGAAAAAATAAAAGATTTAAAAAAGCGAGGTGAAGCTTTGAGGAGGTTTCTTTGACATTGATAAAAAAAGAGAAATTATTTCTGAAAAAACAAAATTAACAGAATCCCCGGAATTTTGGGACGACCCTGATAATGCACAAAAACTACTTAAAGAAATAAGTTCTGTAAAGTCGTGGGTAAATTGGTACGATGAACTTAATCAAAAACTCGAAGATTTAGAAATATTATTTGATTTTTATAAAGCTGAAGAAATATCAGAATCTGAGTTAGAAGCGGAATACTGCAAGGCAGAATCTGCTGTTGAGGAACTTGAGCTCAAAAATATGCTTCGTAACGAAGAAGACAAAATGGATGCAGTACTAACAATAAATGCAGGAGCAGGGGGTACAGAAAGTAATGATTGGGCTGAGATGCTGGAAAGAATGTATATTCGTTATGCAGAAGACAATAATTACAAAGTGCAAATAATGGACAGGCAAGAAGGTGATACTGTAGGTATTAAATCTTGTACTATGACTATTTCTGGTGAATTTGCCTATGGTTACTTAAAGGGAGAAACCGGAGTTCATCGTTTAGTAAGGTTATCTCCTTTTGATGCTGCACATAAAAGACACACTTCCTTTGCTTCGGTTTTTGTATTCCCTTTGGTTGATGAATCTATAAATATCGAAATAAATCCGGCAGACATAGAATGGGAAACCTACAGAAGCAGTGGTGCCGGAGGTCAAAATGTCAATAAAGTTGAAACAGCAGTTAGATTGCGCCATATCCCAACAGGAATTATTATCGAAAATAGTGAAACCCGTTCACAGTTAAAAAACAAAGAAAACGCTTTAAGACTTTTAAAATCAAGACTTTACGAATTAGAACTCAGAAAACTTCAAGAAGAAAAGGATAAACTTGAAAGTCAAAAAATGAAAATTGAATGGGGATCTCAAATTAGAAACTACATATTGCATCCATATAAGCTCGTAAAAGATTTGCGTACCGGCTACGAAACAGGTAACACTCAAGCAGTTTTAGACGGCAAAATTCATGATTTCATAAAAGCATATTTAATGCAATTTGGGGGAAGATAAACAAGATTTTTTGAGTTAAATATTTTTGAATTAATAAAAAAAAGAGACTGCCTTTTTGAGACAGTCTCTTTAAAAATTTGGCG
>LUZK01000135.1 GCA_001603595.1 Bacteroidales bacterium Bact_19 | reverse complement strand
TATAAATATCGGGTGAACCAGAAATAACTTTCAAACCTTTTATGCCAATAGTTGTATAGTATGCAGCATAAATAGCAGCTTGTTCTTGGGAATTGGAGGTTATTAAAATATTTTTGTTTAATTTTTTAAGAAATTTAATTGTTTCTTTTTCAAAAGCTTTTTCAGGAATGATATTTATTGAGCCAGGAATGTTTATAGTTTTAAAAACATTTTCATCTCGAATATCTACAATTAAAAAATCATCAGATTTTGTTTGCAGAATTTTGTTTAATTCTTTAAAGTTGATTACAATATCAGGTGAACTAAAATGGTTTATAAATTCATTGTTTGAAATTTTATATCCTTTATAATTTTTGTTAATGGCACTAATAAGAAGAGCCCCGATAATTATAACAAAAAATATGAGAGTTCCGTTAAATAATTGATTGTTTTTCATATTTGTAAATTTTAACATCCACCTTTAGCTTTTTTTGTTGTTTCCGGACTTGATAACGGTTTAGAGGAGATTATCTGACGTTTTGATAATTCACCTTCGATAAAAAATCTTTTTGCTGATTCAATGAATTTTCTGTCACTTAATTCCATTATATCTTTAACTTCTGATTTAGGAACATCTCCAAATATGACTTTAATAAAATTATTTAAACCTCCGGCCAAAATATAAATATTTTTCTTTCCTGCTCTTGCAGAGGCTAACCATGCTATTTCCGAAAGCTGTCCTCCATTAGAGTAGAATACTGTTTTTTTATTTTCAACAAAAGCAATATCTTTAAATTCGGGTTTTAAAATTTGATTAACAGGAACATTTATTGCTCCCGGGAAATGAAAATCGGAATATTCTTGAGGCGAACGAACATCAACAAGGACAATGTCGTTAAGATTATGTATTATACTGTAAGCAATACGTTCAGGGGGTAATTTTCTTTTTGGATTACGAATTTCTTCAGTTAGTTTTACAGAGCTTATTTCTGAAAGGTAACTTACTCTTTCTTTTGGTAACAAAATGGCAATAAAAGCTAAAATAATAATAAATGCAGCAGGCCATGTTGCTTTTAAACTTTGAGTGTTTGAAATTAATTCTTTGAAACGAGTTGATTTGTCTTGAATTTTTTGAGTTATTATAAATGCTGCAATAGCCACAATTACAAGCACGAATAAAAACCAAGGTTGTGACATTCCTAAAGCATCGTGAACAAACATGCTGCCTTTATAATTTGCATGATAAACTGGTTCAAAAGAGTTAAAGAAATATCCAAAAATAAATACTCCAATAAAAATTCCAATAACAAAAAATATGGCATCAATTTTTCCGATTACAGCACCAACAATTCCTGTTCCAGGACAAAATCCTCCCATAATAAAACCAAAACCCATTATAACCCCACCTACAATAGCGGAATTAACATATAGAGGATTTACGTAAACCATATCCATATCAAGCCAACCCAAATAACTAAAAAAGAAAACTCCTGTTGCTGCAGTTATTCCGGCTGTAAAAAATACTTTAAGAACAACAAAATCATATCCATAAAAAACTCCTGCAAGCTTACGCGAGGAAGAAAATCCGGCTTGTTCGAGAATATACCCGAAAGCAACGCCTATAAGAAAAGCAAAGAAAAAGTTTAAATCTCCGCTTATAATATTTTGTGGTATTAGTGGTCCCATTTCTTTAACAAATTTAAATTATAACCATAATTTTCTGAAAAAGTATGCAAGAACGTAACCGGTTCCAAATATTGCCATCATTGTTAAAAATCCTCCGGCAGAGAAAACTGCCATCCCGCTAAGGGCAGCTCCTGATGTACATCCCCTTCCGAATTGCGAACCTATTCCAAAAAGAGCTCCACCAACAACAGCAAAAATAATTCTTGTATAGTTTTTTATTCCCGGACCTTTATCAATTTTCCAAGTTAACCTGTTGGATATAAAACCAGACAGGAAAGCACCAAAAATAACTCCCACCACTTCAAAAACTAACCAGGATTTTAGAGGGTTTTCCTGTGTTCTGAAAAAATCGGAAACTTGAGGGGCATTTTTATTTATCACATTAGCAGCTGCAATCACTGCTGATTTTACTGCTCCGCTTGCTCCAAGACCTCGTCCGGAAATAAAAATGGTTAACAAAAGTAATACCCCGAGTAAGAACCCTGCCAGATAAGGATTCATGTAAGGTTTTATTTCTTTATAATTCTTATTCATATTGTATTATTTTAATTTTAACATCCTCCTTTTGGTTTACTCTTTTTATCTTGTTCAACAGGTCCAATAGGTTCAGTTTTAATATTGCTTTTTAATGGAAAATCAAAAATATTATCTTCCGAAAAATATCGTACTGAAGGTTCTTCTTCTACAATTTTACTATACATAAACGAATTACTCCCGTATCGTAATGCTTTTGCATTATAGCCGATAATTCTCAAAAATGCGGTTACTTGGCTTGCATGAAAACCCGAGTAGCAATAAATTACAATAGTTTTTTCAATTGGTAAGGTATTTAAAAATTCATTGGTTCTTAATGATTTTTTTTGTTGATACTGCACCGAACCTTTAAGATGTCCTTTATTGTATCTTTCTTGTGGCCAGTAACTCAATATATAATAATTATCTTGATTGCCGGAAATATCTTTTAAAGAAATAAAGTAATCCTCAAAATTGCCTTTTAATAATTGACTTACCCTTTCATAAAGAATATCTTCAGGCTGTGATAAAGACGAAATAATTTCCGGATATTTTCCGGGGGATGCTTTTTGATGTGAAACTGTGTCAATTTCTTCTAAAGAAATGTCATTTATATTAGCTAACCAATAATTTTCTGCAATGGATTTATTCCATTCACTTAGACCGTATTTTAAAGGGTAAACATTATTATAACCTAAATATCGAAGACACATTGCAGTAAAACCGGATTTAAAACCTGTATTGCAGACCAATACTATTGTATCAAATGAAGGAGGATTTATTTTATTTTCGAAATAATAAAGAATATTTTCAGGAAGAATATTTACTGAATTATTTATATGTCCGCTTGCAAAATCAGCAGAATCTCTTAAGTCAATAATTAAAAAATTCTTTTTAAGTCCCGAAAAAACTACATCTGAATGCACGTAAAAAGGCACATTTTCTGAATTTACAAGATCTTTATTTTCTTCAAGAAATTTAATTAAAACCTCAAATTTGTCTGAAGCTTTTATTTGTTCTTCGGGTTTATTTTTGCAACTCGAAAAAAACAGAATCTGCAAAAGTGCCAGAACAAACCAAAATTTATTCATTTTCATTTTTTTCGTTTTTTTCTGTATTAACATTATTTTCTTTTTTATCATCATCTTCGTCTTCCAATTCTTCCCATCCTGTAATCATTGCCTTGATATTGCTTGTTGGGGTATGGCCGGTTGTGGTTAAATAGATATGGGCAATAACAAAAGCCAAAATCAAGAATGCTCCTATTGTATGCAATATCGCTATTGGCTCAAGCGAACCAATTTTTAAAGAATGAATTTCGCCATTCAGACCATATCTGTAAAGCATATATAAAATTCCGGTAATTACCATCAGAGGTATTAAAATAATTTTCAGTGCCAGATAAGTCAATCTTTGCAAAGGATTAAGTTTACTTAAGATAGTTTTTCGTGTTGGGTGAGGTGCGTTGCGGAAAATTCCCGTTATGTAATATTCTATTTGAGCTTTCATGTTTTTCTTTGTAGGAATATATTGTTTCCATTCTCCTGTAGTAAAATGCCAGAATATTGCAAAAATTATCAGTATGATAAGTGAAATCGCTGAAAAATTATGAACATTTACTGCTGTTTCGTATCCTAATACTTCGTAAGCTCCGTTAACTTCAAATCCAGTGAATGCCAATGTAAATATCAAAATTGATTGTGTCCAATGCCAGAATCTTTCGAAACCTTTATAAATATATACTTTTTTCATGACTTATAAAATTAAATTGACAATTTTTTTCTTTTGTATGAAGCTCTGATTCTTAATGCAGCATGTCCTAAAACTCCAAGTAAGGATAATAACATTAAGGCAGTTCCGGCCATGTTTATGTTTTTCTTATAACTTGTTGCCGGAATGTAAACTCCAGGAACGTTCTTAAGTCGGCTGTTATTACGATTATGACATTCTCTACACGAAACAGCATCTTCGGATTTTGATACCATGTGGCTTACTGGTAAATAGGCTTTTGTATTTATAAATCCATATTGTCCGCTAAAAGGTAATCCAACATATTCCATTCCAATTTTTAACGCAATATCCCAGTTTAAATCTATCCAGAATGCCCCTTCTCCTTTTTCGGTAGCCCATAATTTGGCTTGTAATAAAGTTTTGTATTTTAAATCGTAAGGCTGTTTTCCTCTATGAATTTTTATAGGAATAATCTTCGAATTAGGATCATCGTAAGAACCAAAAAGAGTATTAATGTTAATAGTATCTTTTTCTATTTTGTCTGTTATTAAGAAATGATCAGCTGTCCCGTTAAACCACACGTATTCGGGTTGAACATTTGTTCCCCAAATGAATGTTCCTTTTTTCGATGTGTAAACTTCTCTACCTAAACTGTCTTTTACGGAATATCCTTCGCCATCTTTTATTGCTCCGGCAGTTGACCAATCCCAATAAAGCTTTGTTGGATTTACTTTTGCATAATGGGGGATATGACAGGTTCGACAATCAACTTTTATGGTATGTTCGTTTAAAATTTGCTGTTTGTGTGGTGCTGGATTATGACAATCAGTACAATATGTTCGATTTTTATTGCTTGATGATACTGCATAATATTTGCCTCTAACTTGATGATTTTCGGCCGGATGACAATCTACACAGTCATATCAAGCCCATCTTTTGCCATGTGAATATCAACATTTCTGTCGCAATTAAGTAAAGCTGTTTCAAGATCGCCATGTTTAACATTGTTTCCTCCACCACCATTGAAATGACAATATCCGCAGTTATGTTTCATTGGCCTGCCAACGTTTGCCACTATATTTTTATAATCTGGAGCTTCTTCACCAACAGGTGGATGTCCGCCCATGCCGGTAGCTTTTTCGTAAGTGCCGGTTTTATCATGACAAACCAAACAATCTATATTTAACTGATTGTTGAAATCAAAATTCTTATCTGTCCACCCCAGACCCGCATGACATTTATTACAAGATGGTTCATTTGACATTATTCCTGTACAGAAATTATTTATCAAATTCTTTTTACCTAAATACGTGATACCTCTGCCTTCAATATATTCCTCCCTTTCCCAATTCCAATGTGCAGTACTCATTAATTCTTTTCCCCTCTCAGTATGACAACTTAAACAAGCTGCTGTAACTTCATGGGGATCCTTGAAGTCTTTTTGTAAAATCTCAAACTTTGAGTGATCTACCGATGAAATCTTCTTTCTGGAATATTTTTCTTTTAACTCTCCTAAATTACCTTCTTTTTCGAAAAAATTACTAAAACCTAAAGTAATTATGGTTAACGGAAAAATAACAATAAAAATGAACAGAAATGTCTTTTTAAAACTTTCAAATATTTCCATAATCTTGCAATTACAAAATTGTTGTTAAGTGATTAACAATGCAAATATAACATTAAAAATAATAGTAAATTAAAAAAAAAAACAGTACGTTGATTTATATCATAAAATAATTAGAATATTTCAAAACAAAATTTGCAATTTTGAAAAAATAATTTTTTAAGTTTGTCAAATTATTTTCTGATTTATGGAAAGATTTGAAAAAGTGATTATTCAAAAAAAGGCAAGCCTTCAAAAAAATAGTTTTGTTGAAAGAGATTCTGATATTTATGTAACTGAAAATGAATTGTTTATTGAGTTTAAGAATACTTATTTTAAACCTTTTTCATTTATTAATTCAAAAATAAAATTTAAAATTTCATCGGCT
>LUZK01000134.1 GCA_001603595.1 Bacteroidales bacterium Bact_19 | reverse complement strand
CAACAGGTTGGGATGATAAAGATTATAATTTACAAGGAGTTCTTCATCTTATGAGAGATTAATTCTAATAACAAATATTTTAAGAAAATAAAAGCCGGAATTAATATTTCGGCTTTTTTTTAATTATTTTTGTTTTGGCAACATTAAAAGAACTATCTTTGTCTTTATAGAGTAAGTCTAAAAAACATTGGAATTAATGAAAAAGCTTAGTTTATTAGTTGTATTCCCAATTTTTATTTTGATTAATTTTATTAATGCACAAATTACTGCTCCGGGCTCTGTTGGCTCATTTCAGACTAATTATTCTTCAGCATTTTTATCAGGAGGCGGGACAAATGACAACGTTTTTGTTTTCTGCGGGAATCATAACCAAGAAAATATAGGAGTATTAACGATAAATGCACCCGGTTGTTCTATAGAATGGTATAGATACGACGGCAACAGTTTCATTCCGATAGGAGTAACGACATCAACTGCATCAGGTCTTTCTTCAGGTCTTTACATGGTAAGTACAAACTGTGGGGGCGTAAAAAACTGCTACAGGGCATGGGTGTGGGTTAATCGAAGTTTCATTGATGTAAATCCTATTCCACCTGGTTGTCAAACATTTGATTTAACTGCGAATATTAATCCCCTTGATACCGAATTTATAATTAATGATCCTCCCGGGATGAATTTTGTAGTTGACGAAAATACTTATATAAAAGTTTGTTTTTGGGCAAATCACACTTATGTATCAGATCTTGGTTTCTATTTGAAAGCTCCAGGATTTCAAAATAATGAACCCGGATCCCCGGGTGTTGTTCAACTCTGCCCTGCTGCATCAGACTGGGGACCTAACGCAACTCATGGCAGTTGGACAGGAATTCCATGGTCAGCCCTTGGTTGCAGTAATCCCAATGATGAAAATACTGTATGTAATTCAGGAGATAACGTTGGTAATGCTCAAAACGGATTTTGTTTTCAAACTCACAGTGTTCCGGGTGGTATGCCTATTCCCGCAGGGACACCGGCTCTAACTCCTTGCGTATGCGATATGCCGACTCCTTTAGTAGGAAACTTTGCATCCGTAGGTCCATGGAATACTATCTTCGGTTCATTAGCAGGCCAAGCCGGATGGTCTGTTCAAATTTATGATTGTGAGCCAGTCGATGTTGGAGCTTTAACAAGAGCTACTATAACTTTTATAGGACAAACAGACTGTGGACAAGCTACTTTTACTTACGATTCGGGTACTATCAATTCAGCAATTAATGATAATTCGTGCAGTGCATCAACAGCTTCACTTTATGTTGTTCCTCCGCAAACACCGCCGGGAACTTATACAGTTACATCCTCAATAACATCTTATCAATGGACATCAAATCCTCCCGGATATACAAGCAATCAATTAAACAATACCATATATCAAGGCTCACCGGAATTTCCAACATCCAATACCGAATATATTTTAACAGCGATAGAAACCATCAATGTTCCAGGAAATATAAGCTGTTCAAACTCAGGTTCACAAACACTTTTAACTTTACCTGCCGATGCAACAATAACTCCAATAAATCCATTATGCACAAATGCCAATCCAATAACTCTGGAAGCATCACATGCAGGAGGAACATGGTCTTGTACAACAGTTCCAAATGCAGTTCAAAATGGAATATTTTATCCGAATATTGCAGGACCCGGAACTCATACAATTGTCTATACCATAACCGGACCTTGCGAAGACCAGGATCAAATTAACGTTGTAGTTTTTGAAACTATCAATATTCAAAATTTTGCTAATTATGTTTGTGCTGGCGACAACCTCTCTTATTTTGTTACCTTTGACGTTGTCAACAGCCAAGGAGACCCAACATCCTTCAGAGTAAATACAGGAACAGGATCTGTACCTTATTTTGGTAGTTATGCAGGTAATTTTCTTTCAGGAGCAATGTATAATATTACTGTAACGGATGTAAATAACTGTCAGCAATTTGTTTTTTCCGGATCCAGAGATTGTAACTGTGAAACCTTTGCAGGAACAATGGCAAATCTGAATCCTCTGATATTATGTCAAAATGAGTGCTCTTCTGCAATAACTCACAATGAAAATCAATTTACGGAAACCAATGATGTTTTTGAGTTTGCTCTTCATACTGGAGGTTATCCGGCAAATATATTAGTAAGAAAAAATACTCCAAATTTTTGTTTTAATGATATCCCTAACGGACAGTACGGAACAACCTACTATGTATCAGCAATATGCGGAGATAATGATGGCACAGGGCATGTAGATCAAAGTGACCCATGCTATTCTCAAAGTCCTCCTGTTCCAGTAATATGGCTTTCTAATCCAATTGCTCACATTTCTGAAACTGAATTAGCAACATGTGGATTAAGCATAGACATAAATGCAACACCTCCTGATCCTGGAATGATCGGCGTTTGGACAGCAAATTCAAACTTTTTTACAACCGGAGGAACAAGTATAAATTCGCCAGATGTAAGTGTACTTGTACAAAATTATGGTGATGTAATGTTTACTTGGACTGTTATAAACGGGATGTGTCAGGCTTCGGATAGTATTTTGGTTCATTTTTACCAAACGCCAAGTGCCTATGCCGGGGAAGATATTACAGTTTGTGGAAATGAAGCTCAACTAAATGCAGTATATTCTTTACCCGGAACATCAGGTTTTTGGTATGGACCAGGTTCTTTTGAATCACAATCTTCGCCAAATACATTAGTTACTTCAAGTTTTGGAACACAAATTTTTACATGGAGAGAAATTATTGGCCCTTGTTGGAGCGAAGATAATATTGCTGTTACTTTCGTTCAAAGCCCTAATCCGGTTATTCCAATGCCTCATGATTCTGTTTGTGATGTAACATACAACCTACATGTTTACAACAGTACGAATCCCGGATATTGGACAGCTTATACCGGAGATCCTTTAACCCCAATGGTTCCTGCACCGTTTTACATTCCTTCAAATACAAATCCAAATGCAAATGTTACTATTAGCAACTTTTCTGGATTAATTAAACCTGTAACTTTTGTATGGACAGAAACTGCTCAAATTGGAACTCTCCAGTGTACAAGTGAAGTTAGTATTGAGGTAGTTTTTGCAAAAATGCCTCATGCAAGCGTTGGTCCTGTTAACGAAGCAGAAATATGTGGAAATACTTTCGATCTTACTGCCGACACGCTTGGTTCCGGATGGGCTAACGGATTATGGGTTGCAGGCAAAAATATTATCTGTTCATTTGAAAATCAAAATTCACCAAATACATCTGTAACTTTAACATCCCCCGGTGTTTTTGGAGATTCTGCTTACGTACGCGTTCCATTTATCTGGACAATGAAAAATCCTGCAGGAGGTTGCACAACTGTTGATACAATGTGGGTCACATTTTATCGAAGGCCTCAGGCAAATGCAGGTTTAGACAACGCAGTGTGCGGAAACAATTATACTCTTGGTGCTGTATATAGTTTACCGAATTCGAATAATTATATACCATCAGGATTATGGTCTGTTTTTTCACGGCCAAATGTAACTCCTACACCTAGTGCAAATTTTGATAATTTGAATAATGACACAACTAATGTAATTGTATCCCATGTAGGTTTTTGGGAATTTTTATTTAGAGAAAACAACACCTATTTAAGTTCTTGCTATTCAATAGATACCGTAAAAATCGAGTTTGTTGAAATTCCTATAATTTCTGCAGGTCTCGATAAAAATGTCTGTGGAAATTGTACACAACTCGAAGCAACTACTGCCGGATACAGCATGAGCTGGGTAGACAATGGAGCAGACTACAGTGATTACAGTATTCCAAACCCCACAGTGTGTGTAAATGTTTACGGCCCTCGTGAATTTGTTATGATTGAAACAAACATGTCGCAACCCCCATTCACACTTGCCTGTCAATCAAAAGATACAGTAATAATTACCTTCTGGAGAGTACCTTCTGCAAATATACTTACCGACGAAGCAGACTCTACAGTTTGTGGATTGACATTCCCCAGACTTCGAGCTGAAAATCCGGGAACAGGTATTCGTGGATATTGGAGTACAAATAATCCTTTTACAGAGTTCTATCCAGATGCAAATACAT
>LUZK01000040.1 GCA_001603595.1 Bacteroidales bacterium Bact_19 | reverse complement strand
CTATATATTTTTATGAATTACTTTTACGTGAAGAAAAAGAACTTTCTAAATTTAGATTACAAAATTTACATATTATCGAAATAAATTTATCCAATTCTACTTTTCCAAAAATTTATTCATTTCATATCTCAAGAATACAAGCAGAATTTATCCGAAACAACAGTGAAAACTTAAAAAAAATTGCCCCAAAAAGATATAAAATTAAAGATGTGACGCTTTCTTTGATTTATGAATTTTTAAACTTATTTTTTGAAAGAAAACTTACATATAATTATCTATCAAAATTGTTAAAATTTTATATTCAAACAAAAGAAAAAGAAAGTTCTAATATAAGTGTATATTATAAAATTTACGATTTGCAAATCATTAATCTACTTACATTTGAATATTTATTAAATATAAAACAATTAAAATCAATCAATATGGAAACAAAACAAATATGGACTATTTATCATTATGGTTTTGAATTAAAACAAATTCTTCGATCAAAAAATGCTGATAATAAAATTAATAGCATAGCCTATCGTCTGCTAAAAGCAGTTAGAAGTGGTGATAAAAATACCTTTATGAATTTGCTTTTAAGATTATATATTGCTTATGATCAAGCTGTGCCAGTAATACTAACCAAAATTCTCGAATCGAAGGATAATTTTGAGGTTATTGGATACAGTTATATTAATGGATTGCTTGGAGAATCACTTAATAAAGAAAAAACAGAATAAATTTAACAAGTTAAAATATAAATAAATAACTAAAAATCTAAAACTATGAAAAAAGGATTAACCATTAGTGTTATTTTTAAAGCCATGAGTGCTAATTATGGCGAAAGTATTGGAAACATTTCTGAATTAAAAAAAATTGTATCCTCAAATGAAACATTTACCTATATATCCAGACAAGCTTTAAGGTATGAGTTATATCGTTGTATGAAAGAGAATTTTGGAATGGATAGTGAGTTACCAGAACCATTAGATCAAAGTCAAAAAGTAGCTCAATTCTCTAGTGAATCAAATGCTGTAAAATATGTAGAAGCTGATTTGTTTGGATATATGAAAACTGAAAAAAGCAAGGGATCAGTTGTACGACCTGCTGTTGTAAGAATATCTCCAGCTATTTCATTAGAACCATATAAGGGGGACGTTGAATTTGGAACCAATAAAAATTTTGCTGATAGGTTAAAAAAAGATCCGGATCCTTTTCAATTCGAACATCATTTATCATTATATTCATATACAATAACTATTGATTTAAATAGAGTAGGTATTGATGAAAATGATGGAAAAAATGTTCCAAATGAAGAAAAAATTAGACGAGTAAATATGTTTCTAGATGCTGTGCAGATTCTCAATAGAGATATTAAAGGAAGAACAGAAAATCTTAATCCACTATTTGCAATTGGTGGAGTTTATCCAGTAAAAAATCCTTTTTTCCTTGGAAGAATACAAACAGATTATGATAAAAACATAAATGCTCATGTAATTAAAACTGGAACAATTAGTTCAACTTTAGAAATGTCTTATAATATAAATAATGAAAATATAAACGTCAAAAAGGACTCAAGGATTGGTTTTATAGATAATTTCTGGGCAAATGAAAATGACTTAAAAAATTTGATAGAACAACAAAATTATACTATTGCTAGATTCTTTGATGAATTAAAATTTAAAGTAAGGGATTATTATGAAACTTCTCAGAATTAAAGCATTTCAACCATTTGTTTGTTATAGAAAACCATTATCGTATGGCTTCTGGGAAACATTTCCTCTACCACCATTTTCTACAATAAGAGGATGGGTATATACTATTCTTGAAAAAAATATACTCGATGAAGATATTCCATTAAGCATTGGTGTTGTTGGGGTTTATGAAAATGTTGTTTATGATTTGCAAACTTTAATAAAATTTGATAGAAAGAGAACTGAAAAAGAAAAAAATGGCCAAAAACAAATAATGCTAGAAGGTTTCAATAAAGCATTTTCTAAATCACCAACGTTCATTGCTAATATGACTAATATGCATCTTAGAATATATCTGAAAATGTCGGAGAAATTGATGCAAGAGTTTCAAGAAAGAATCTTACTACTATATGCATATCCTTCTCTTGGTAGATTTGAAGATTTATTAAGAATAGATGAAGTAAAAGTTATAGAAGCACAAAATCAAGAATGCGATTTATTAAATAATTATCAAATAAATTATGGTATTTATATAAATCCGAAAACTGCCAAAGATAATGGTTTGTCTGGGTCTAATTTTTTAATCCCATTTTTTTTCAAAGAAATTGAAAACATAAGGTTTTTTAATAATAAAGAAAAGGTAATATATACCGATAATGGTAATATTACAACAGGAATTTATTATTTTGATGAAGAAAGAGATGATATTTTTAACAACAAAATCTTAATACAACTATTTGGTAATTCTCAAGAATATGAATGAATTCTTGGCAAAAATATATAAAGAAGCAAATCAACTTAAAACTCTTACAATAGAAGAACATACCAATCATCTGATTCAAAGAATTGCAGAACTTAAAAAATATGATGATAGAATTTGTAGAGTTGTTGATAATGAAAAGGGATTTTGGGATGATTTAAAAATAGTTTGTTTACTGCATGATTTGGGTAAGGTTTCGCCCCAATTTCAAAATAAACTCCGAAGAATTGTTGGATTTAGATATCTGCAAAGTAATTTAAAAGTTGAAATACCTCATAATTATATTTCACCGGTTTTTACAATAGGTATCTATAATTCGCTAAAGAATGATAATCAAAGATTTTTATCCATTTTTTTTTCTATTGCATTTCATCATGATAGAAAAATTGACTTTGATGAGAAGGAATTAACACAAGCAATCAATGAATTGAAATGTTTTTTAGAACAAATATTAAGTTACATAAAAGAAAAAATCCCGGATTATCGTTTAGAAGGAGAACTTAAAAATTTTTATTATTCTTATTTAAAATCGTATTTAGACGAGAATAATGAGATAATTAAAAAAGTAAAAAGTTCTTCATATTATATACTTTTGAAAGGATTATTGCATCGTCTCGATTATTCAGCTTCTGCATTTTTGCCGGTTGAGACAGAAAGGATTCAAAATACTACTCAATTTATTACTAAATATCTTAATATTAAATATGGAGTAAATGAATTAAAAACATTTCAAAAAGAAGCAGAAAAATATAGAGAGAATAATATTATTTTAACAGCCTCTACAGGTTCTGGGAAAACCGAATTTGCACTAAACTGGCTTGGTAATGACAAAGGATTTTACACTTTACCTCTTAGAGTTAGCACTAATGCAATGTATGAAAGGGTATGTGATATTTTTGGTAGTGATAAAGTAGGTTTGCTTCATAGCGACAGTTTGTTTTACGAAATTGAATCTAAAGATGCAGAGATCTTTTCTTTTGAAACAACATTAAACAAAATTAACGCAGCCAGACAATTTTCTCTACCAGTAACGATTTGTACTGCTGACCAACTTTTTACTTCAGTTTTTAAGTATCCGGGTTACGAAAGGATTTACGCAACACTCGCCTATTCAAAAGTTATTCTGGACGAACCTCAAAGTTATTCTCCGAAAACTCTGGCTATGATTATCAGGGCTTTAGAAGAAATCGCTCAGCTTGGGTGTAAGTTTTGCTATATGAGTGCAACCCATCATCCTTTTGTAATCGAAAAATTGAAAAATATTTGTGAAATTATGCCTCCCGAATTACATCAAGAATCAAAACACAAAATTTCTTTGATTGATAAACCAATTTCAGAGAGCATAAATGGAATTTTATCAAAATATAGTGAAAGCAAGAAAATTTTGGTAATTTGCAATACTGTAAAACAGAGCCAGGAACTTTATACCAATCTAAAAGAAAAATGTATAAATAATCTTAGAGTCAATCTTTTACATTCTGGATTTATAAAAAAGCATCGTTTATCAAAAGAAAATCAAATAAAAACTAATTTTCAAAAAGATGAACCTGTTATATGGATAACAACTCAAATTGTTGAAGCTTCGTTGGATATAGATTATGACGTATTATTTACGGAAATCGCAAGCTTAGATGCAATTATACAAAGAATGGGAAGAATATACCGTAAAAAAGGAAGAACTATAAGTGATAAAGATAACCCCAATGTTTATATTTATACAAAATATCCATCAGATAAGCATTTTATTTATAATAAAGAAATTTCCCAATTTACAATAGAAGCTATAGAAAAATATAATGAAAAAATACTTTCTGAAGAGGATAAACAAAAGTTAATGAATGAAGTATTTGATGTGAATAAAATTTATAAAACATCATTTTACAAAGAGTTTGTTAATGCATACCTATTATTAGAATATGGATTTCAATCACAAAATAAAGCAGAAGCTCAACGGCTATTTAGGGAAATTAATCAAATTACTGGAATTCCTGAAAGTATTTATTCAGAAAATGAGAATTTAATTACTGAACTTATAGAAAAAACTAAAAGTAATAATTTGGAAGATAAACTATTTGCTATATCTGAACTAAATAATTTTACTCTTTCTGTTCCAACATTTTCTAAAAGCTATTCAGCAGAACCGATTTTCAAAAATTCATCAAAAGATAAGTCAATTTATTTAATTTTAGGAGAATATACTGAATATTTAGGATTACGTATAGAAAAATTTAATAACTTTCTGTAAAAATGTCCATCACCGCCACCTATATTAATTATTATATTGTTTGCCCAAGAAAATTGTGGTTATTTGCTAATGGAATTTTTTTTGAACATACTTCCGAAGCAGTGTTAGATGGAAAACTTATAGAAGATAGTTCTTATACTTACAGGTCTGACAAATACACGGAGCTAGAAATTGACGGCAGCAAAATTGATTTTTATGATGTTAAGAATAAAATTGTTCATGAAATTAAACGTAGCGATAAAATGGAAGAGGCTCATGAATGGCAAGTGAAATATTATATTTTATTATTAAAAAAAAACGGGATTGATGGGGTGAAGGGAATATTAGAATATCCGAGATTAAGACAAAAAAAAGAAATACATTTATTAGATGAAGATGAACAAAATCTTAAATTGATTATTTCAAATATTGAAAAAATAATAAGTTCAGACGATAGTCCTCCATTATTGTATATGGATTTTTGTAAGTCTTGTTCGTATTATGATTTTTGTTATATTAGTGAATAATTCTTAAATTTTCGAGATGAAAAAAACTTATTATTTATTTAATCCGGGGAGATTGAGCAGGAAAGATAATACATTGAAATTTCAATTTTTTGATGAAGATGGCAATGAGAAGCAGGCAAGATATATTCCAATTGAAACAATTGATAACTTGTATTGTTTTGGTTCGCTGGATGCTAATTCAGCATTATACAATTTTCTTGGTAAAAATAATATTACTGTACATTTTTTTGATTATTATGAACATTATACTGGTAGTTTTTTACCAAAGGATTATTTATTAAGTGGTAAGGTTATAGTTGCTCAGGTTAAAAATTATATTGACAAAAATAAAAGATTAAAAATAGCGCAGAAAATTGTTGATGCAGCCGCTTTTAATTTAGAAAAAAATTTAAAGTACTATAAAAATCGAGATAAAATATCAGAGGACTATTTGAAGCAAATTGAACAATTGCATTCAAAAGTTTTTCTCTCAACAAGCATTGATGAATTGATGGGAATAGAGGGAAACATAAGAAATATTTACTATAGTTCTTTTAATGAGATTTTAAATGAGTTTGAATTTGATGTTAGAACAAAGCGTCCGCCTAAAAATGAAGTAAATGCAATGATTTCATTTCTGAATATGATTTGTTACACTTTATGTATTGATATGATTTATCATACTCAATTAAATCCGACAATAAGTTTTTTACACGAACCTGGAGAAAGACGCTTTTCTCTTGCATTAGATTTGTCCGAGATTTTTAAACCGATATTAGTTGATCGATTAATTTTTTCGTTAATTAACAAAAAACAAGTTCAAATTGATGACTTTGACAATAAACTAAATTATTGTGTTATTAAAGATAAAGCTAAAAAGACAATAGTTCAAAGTTGGGATGAAAAACTATCAACTACAATAAAGCATCGGAGTTTAAATAGAAATGTGAGTTACAAAAATCTTGTAAAGCTTGAATGTTATAAATTGGTAAAACATATAATGAATTTAGAAGAATACAAGCCATTTAAGGCCTGGTGGTAGTCAAACAAAAACATTTAAAATATGTATGTTATATTAGTTTATGATGTAGAAGAAAAGCGTGTAAGTAAAATGTTGAAATTATGCCGCCGATACTTAAACTGGATTCAAAATAGTGTTTTCGAAGGTGAGATAACAGAAACACGTTTAAAACAGCTAATAATAGAAGCAAGGAATATTATTGATGAAAGTAAAGATAGTATAATAATATTTAATAGTAGAGAGAATAAATGGCTTGATAAAACAATTGTAGGTGTTGAAAAGATGGATATTGGGAATATAGTTTAGTCGTCGAAAAGAAAAAAGTTTTTTATTAAGTTTGTTAACTAAGAATTTAAAAAATAAAAAAATATTTTTTAAATCAGTTTTTGCTTCAGTCGTCTAAGTAATGCAAAAAATCAATTATTTAGGGTTGACGATTTTAAAATAAATTTTGTAGGAATTATTGTTTTATTTTCAATATATTATGTATAAATGTTTCTAAAATTGTTAATTTTGCAAAGGGTTTTAATCGAACCATAATGGAATTGAAAGCAGACACCCCCATTCTTACTATTTCAAATTCCGACAGTTTTAATCGAACCATAATGGAATTGAAAGAAGATAGACTATTCGCAAAAAATAAGGTCGATTAGTTTTAATCGAACCATAATGGAATTGAAAGTAATTGTCAACATAATCAGCATTGTCAACGGGTTGGTTTTAATCGAACCATAATGGAATTGAAAGGATGAACAAGACGAGGATGAATTCGACGAGGCAAGGTTTTAATCGAACCATAATGGAATTGAAAGTAATTATTTCATAGATGGCGATGAAGTAGGTATAAGTTTTAATCGAACCATAATGGAATTGAAAGTGCTTTACTTTTGAGCAGTTTTTTCACAATATCAGTGTTTTAATCGAACCATAATGGAATTGAAAGATGATTTAGAGGCGTCCAATTTGACGGGTATAAAGTTTTAATCGAACCATAATGGAATTGAAAGTTAATTGTTGCAGTTGAAACAGTGGAGGATGTAAGTTTTAATCGAACCATAATGGAATTGAAAGAGTCAGCGATACCAACAGACCTTTTCTGCTGCTCCAGTTTTAATCGAACCATAATGGAATTGAAAGCTTTTATTCTTTTTACAGACATTTCTTTTTTTGGGTTTTAATCGAACCATAATGGAATTGAAAGCATCTTTTGCCTTTTTTCTGGAGTTCTCCAAAATGAGTTTTAATCGAACCATAATGGAATTGAAAGATAATTTTCGCATCACCGAATAAATTTGAAACAAAGTTTTAATCGAACCATAATGGAATTGAAAGTAAGATGCTGCAAATACATAATCCTGTACGCTTTGTTTTAATCGAACCATAATGGAATTGAAAGAAAATTTCTGCGACAAATAAAAAGTAGGCTTTATGTTTTAATCGAACCATAATGGAATTGAAAGACAGATGAGGAATTAAATGAGCATCTCCGGCATGGGTTTTAATCGAACCATAATGGAATTGAAAGTTGCGTAAATAATAAACATTGACCGTGTATCCCTTGTTTTAATCGAACCATAATGGAATTGAAAGTCCGTATTTTTTTTGATTGTTTTACAAATTTGATGTTTTAATCGAACCATAATGGAATTGAAAGCATCCGTTGCTCTTTGAACCATCTCTGCTGCTTTTGTTTTAATCGAACCATAATGGAATTGAAAGTTGTTGTAGTTAATTTTTTTAATCTCGCCCTTTTGGTTTTAATCGAACCATAATGGAATTGAAAGGCAACTGTCAATTTTATACATATTTTTAAGACGTGTTTTAATCGAACCATAATGGAATTGAAAGAATGTCGTTGAAGTCTTTGAATAGCCCACTTTCTTGTTTTAATCGAACCATAATGGAATTGAAAGGAATATTTGACAGGATGGGCTTTTGAAAGCGAAGGTTTTAATCGAACCATAATGGAATTGAAAGTTACTGTTGTATTCTTTATCATTCAAAACAATGTTGTTTTAATCGAACCATAATGGAATTGAAAGGTCTAAACACTTTTTCTGTATATTTTGCAATCTCAGTTTTAATCGAACCATAATGGAATTGAAAGATATCTAAAAATTCCCCTGCTGCATCAAAAAAATTTGTTTTAATCGAACCATAATGGAATTGAAAGAACTAATATTTTTTTGTACAGTATCAACATTTTCAGTTTTAATCGAACCATAATGGAATTGAAAGGAACTTGTCTCCTTCTGGGGAGCAACGGTCAACGGTTTTAATCGAACCATAATGGAATTGAAAGAAAAATGTTGATTTTTCCACGTTACCCTCGGACCCCGTTTTAATCGAACCATAATGGAATTGAAAGATTTTTTGATTAATAAATAATAGTTTTTTTTCGATTTGGTTTTAATCGAACCATAATGGAATTGAAAGCACGCATACTTAAACAAATTTTTTCTTAAATTTAAGTTTTAATCGAACCATAATGGAATTGAAAGCAGATTGTCTGGAATAATAGCATTAACTTTAACAACATTGTTTTAATCGAACCATAATGGAATTGAAAGGAGGTACACAGTCGGGTACTTCTGGTGAGGCGCCGGTTTTAATCGAACCATAATGGAATTGAAAGGTCGAAGTTCAAATGCCACTTTTTTTTAACATCAATGTTTTAATCGAACCATAATGGAATTGAAAGTAAAAAATAGTATTTTTTATACTTTCCTGTAATTTTGTTTTAATCGAACCATAATGGAATTGAAAGAACGTTTTGAAAACAACAGGTCTATTTATTTTTTTGTTTTAATCGAACCATAATGGAATTGAAAGTTGGAATTTACAATTCACAAGGCAGGACCCGACAATGTTTTAATCGAACCATAATGGAATTGAAAGCATCATCACTTGCAAGTAAAACACTTAAAGCCTTTGTTTTAATCGAACCATAATGGAATTGAAAGAGTTTTGCTGGTTTCGTTTCTGTTGCGATTATTTTGTTTTAATCGAACCATAATGGAATTGAAAGAAATTTCAGAATATCAAATAGATATTTATAACATTGTTTTAATCGAACCATAATGGAATTGAAAGAAGCTAAATTGTCATAAGGTTTTATGTACGATTCAAGTTTTAATCGAACCATAATGGAATTGAAAGGAGCGTTTTTTTTCAAAATGTGATTACATTTTGAGTTTTAATCGAACCATAATGGAATTGAAAGTCAATTGCTGGTTTCGTTTCTGTTGCTATTATTTTGGTTTTAATCGAACCATAATGGAATTGAAAGACAATGGAGTTGTTGAAAAATTGATTTTTTCATTGGTTTTAATCGAACCATAATGGAATTGAAAGTACTTAAAATTATACAACAAAACAAAAGAGTTATGTTTTAATCGAACCATAATGGAATTGAAAGTATCTTCTAAATTTCAACGTAGCATCAGTAGGAGGTTTTAATCGAACCATAATGGAATTGAAAGCTTATTTTTAAAACATTTGGGGAACTACAATTTGGTTTTAATCGAACCATAATGGAATTGAAAGTTATTTGCTTAATTTCAACGCAGAAGAAGTAGGTGATGGTTTTAATCGAACCATAATGGGATTGAAAGTATCTCAAGCTCTATAACAAAACAAAAGAGTTATTGTTTTAATCGAACCATAATGGAATTGAAAGGCATGATGCCATTCTGGTTCTGGTACTGCGTAAAAGTTTTAATCGAACCATAATGGAATTGAAAGTGCTAAATAATCGAATGGCAGTTCTTGATACGTTTGTTTTAATCGAACCATAATGGAATTGAAAGTCTTTTGCTGGTTTTATTAGTGTTGCGATTATAAGTTTTAATCGAACCATAATGGAATTGAAAGACGACATTTTAATACGGCTATTGATAGCCGTATTGTTTTAATCGAACCATAATGGAATTGAAAGCAAGAATAAGAATTTAGATTTTTTCTCAAATTCAAATGTTTTAATCGAACCATAATGGAATTGAAAGCTGTTTAAGATTAATTCCAAAAACTGTTGTACGAAGTGAAGCTGCTTTTAAATAAAAAAAAGAAGGATTATCTTCTTTCTTTTTTATTGTAATTATCGAGAATTTTTTTTGCATGTGGAGTTAAGTCTGATATCTTTGTTGTTTTTAAATAGCTGATAAAGTAATCTGTTAATTCATGGCAGAGATTTCCAAAAACAATTTTATTTAATATTTTTCGATTATCAACAAAACATTCTATTTCTTCATCAAATTTTCCACTAATTATTTCAACAAGCTCAATAAGAGTAATTTCGTTTGCAGGTTTATTCAAAGCATATCCACCATGAGGCCCTTTTTTTGAATTTAGATATCCAAATTTTTCGAGTAATTCTAATACTTTAAAAAGGTGATTAATACTACATTTAGTTATTTTTTCAATTTTTCTGGCAGAGATACCTTGTTCTCCGGCAGCAGATATTAATGCCATTCCGTGAATAGCGAGAATATTTGCTTCTTTTAGTGCTACAAAACTCATTATTTAATTGTTAGTGTGTCTAATTTGAAATCCTCAGGAACATTTTTTAAGATATCAGCTAAGGTATTAGATTTTAGATGATTTATCATCTTTTCACTTATTTCATTACAAATTCCTCCCATTAAACATGACCCGAAAGGACAAATTTCATTATCAATCGGACAAGGAGTTAATTCAACTTTGCCTTCTATTGCTTCAAGAATATCAATAAGTAATATATCTTCAGGTTTTTTCTTTAAATAAAATCCACCGCTTGGGCCTCTTGTCGAACCAATCAATCCATGTTTAACCAACCTTTGCATAACTTTAGATGTATGGTGTTTGGAGGCATTAGTAATTTCAGCAATATCATTAGCATTAATTGCAACTTGTGAAATAGCCACTAAAACAATACCGTGAAACGCAATTGAAGTAGCTTCGGAAATATCAAGTATTTTTGTCATATTAAATAATTATTTGTTTAAATTCAATTCCTTCAATTTCGTTTAATTCTGAAATAAGCAAATTAATTTGGTTTTGATCTCCATTTAGCTCCATAAGTATAATGCCACCGGCAATTTCTTCTCTGTTAAGTCCTAATCTTGTCCTGATTACACAACCATAAAGACTGAGAACATCCTGTAATTTAGAGCCTACTTTTACAGGTTCGCGAACCAATATACTTATAACATTATATTCCATTGATTAATTATTAAAAGACATTACTTTTGTGATTATTCCTCCGATATTACTTAATTCTTGAATTAAATTATTGCATTCTTCATCACTGCCATTAAGTTCAAGAATTACCAATCCCATTCTGGAACATTTATAGTCATTCAACTCATGAAATCCAAATCTTGTTTTGATAATTTTAGAATTGTCCGAAAGGGTTTTTTGTAATCTTCCTGCTTCTTTTAAGCGGTCTAATACCTTTATAATTACAATATTGATTTTTGTTTTCATATTTTAGAAGTATAAATCACGTTCACCGTTTTTAATTTTTTCGAGTTTTTCTCGAATTTGTTTTTCGAGTTTTGGCTCGTTTAATTTTTGTAATTCTTTCTCAACCAAATTCCATCCTTTTTCGCTTAATTCAGGAGTAGCATAATCGGTAAGATATTCTGCGAGAGTTAAAATAGCATTGGGAGTACAAAATCTTTTTATAAATCCCGGCACAGAGAATTCCATAAAATGCTCTCCTGTGCGTCCAAGTCTATAGCAAGCTGTACAAAACGAAGGTAGAAATTCTTTATCAATAAGTTCATCAATTATTTCGCCTAGTGATCTGGTGTCATTGATAGCAAATTGCTCTTTATTGAGATCTTGTTCTTCGTTTTTAGATTTGCTGTAAGACCCCAACTCGAGTTTTGTTCCACCATCAATTTGCGATACTCCGAACCGTATTACTTCGTCTCTAACTTCAGCATTTTCGCGAGCAGTAAGTATTAGTCCAGTATATGGAACGGCAAGCCTTAATATTGCAATTATTCTTGTGAATTCACTGTCGCTTACTAAATATTTATTGTCAATACTAAGTCCGGAAGCTTTTTTTATTCTAGGAAAAGAAATAGTATGAGGTCCAACATTATAACAAGCTTCGAGGTGATTTGTATGTCTGATAAGAGCCATAACTTCGAATTTCCAATCATATAATCCGAATAATGCTCCAATTCCAACGTCATCAAGTCCGGCTTCCTGAGCTCTGTCAAGTGAGGTTAATCTATAGTCGTAATCTTTCTTAGGACCTCCGAGATGGTATTTTTCATATGTTGGTTTGTGATATGTTTCTTGAAAAATCTGGTAAGTACCAATACCCGCCTTTTTAACGGTTCTAAAACCTTCAATAGTTAAAGGTGCAGCATTTATGTTTACTCTCCGAATTTCGCCTCTGCCTTTTTTTACACTATATGCCAATCTTACGGTATGAGCAATGTATTCAGGATTATACGAATCGTGTTCCCCGTAAACAAGAATTAATCTTTTTTGTCCGTTATCCTCCAGAGCTTCAATTTCTTTTATTATTTCTTCGTCGGTAAGGGTATTACGAATCGCTGCTTTGTTTGAAGAACGGAATCCACAGTATAAACAATTGTTTTTGCATTTATTTCCTATATATAATGGGGCAAACAATACTATACGGTTGCCGTAAACTTTTTCTTTTAATTGTCTGGCTCCGTCTTTTATGGCTTCGATAAGTTCAGTATCCTCCGCATTTATTAGTATTGCGGTTTCTCGTAAACTCAATCTGTTTTTATTTAACGACTTTTGTATAATATCCAAAACCTCCTGCTTATCAGGATTTTTAGTGGTAGCTAAATGATCTTCTATCTCTTCAATATCAATGAAAGGCTTCATCCTTTCATCTTTAATCCTGCATTTTTCTGGATTAAAAATCATATATTTTTTATTTTATTATTAAAAGATAAAAAGAGAGCTTTCGCTCTCTTTAAAAATATTATTTATTATTCAACAGCTGTATTTCTTAATGACATAATGTCTTTATCGAACAAATACAAACTTGTTTTTCCTAAAAGATTGAGTTTATCAATAATTCTGTTTACAGAGCTTTCTTCTTCGGCTTGTTCTGTTATAAACCATTGCAACCAGTTTTGAGTTCTGAAATCATTTTCTTTAACGGCCTCTTCGAAAATTTTATTTATGCTTTCAGTAATTTTTCTTTCATGTTTTAAAACTTCATCGAACATTTCAAATACATCTTTCCATTCGTTTTTAGGTTTTTCAAATGCCGGGATAATAGCATGTCCGCCATTTTCGTTAATATATCCGATGAATTTCAACATGTGGATTTTTTCTTCTTCTGCCTGAGCATACAACCATTGTGCAGTTCCTTCCAAACCTTTTGTTTCTGCCCAACTTGCCATTGCTAAATACAGATTTGATGAAAATCCTTCTTTTTCGATTTGTTCATTCAATATTTTTTCGACCTTTGCGTTTAACATATTTTTTATAATTAAATGGTTTTACAATAAATTTATTTTAATTCGGAATAACAAAGTTAAAAATAAAAAGTTTAAGTTTAAAAAAAAAAAAATTATTTTTACAAATAAAATGTTAAAATATGAAGAAGTTTGAAATTCAAAGTGTTGAGGAAATAATAAATGTACTTAATTCTATTGATGCCTGCACTCTTTCGATGGTTGACGGAGATAAACCTTATTGCGTGCCAATGAATTTTGGTTATGATGATGGAAAGGTTTATTTTCATGGAGCTCCTTTTGGACGAAAACTTGAAATTTTGAAAAAAAATCCAAATGTTTGTATATCTTTCTATTCTGATCAGTCATTACATATACAACATGAAAATGTAGCATGTTCTTATTCCATGAAATTCAAATCTGTTTTGATGCACGGGAAAGTAAAATTTGTGGAGGATAATGATGAAAAAGCACGAATTTTAAATATTATTATGAAAAAATATTCAGGTAGAGATGACTTTAATTATTCAAAACCGGCTTTGGATAATGTTACTGTTTTTTATATAAAACCTACTGAAGTTACAGCATTTAAAAGAGGATATTAAAATTATTGTTAAACTTAAAATTTATAGATTATGAGTATTATTGGTTCACAAACAGAAAAAAATTTGTTAAAATCATTTGCCGGCGAATCTCAGGCAAGAAATCGTTACACCATGTTTGCTAAACAAGCTCAAAAAGATGGCTATGAGCAAATTGCTGCTTTGTTTTTGGAAACAGCAGAACAAGAATTGCAACATGCAAAAGTGTTTTTTGGATATTTAGAGAGAGGTGAGGGGCTTGAAATAACAGCAATGTATCCGGCAGGCAAAGTAGGTACAACTGCCGAAAACTTAAAAGCTGCTGCTATGGGCGAACACGAAGAATGGGCTGAATTATATCCCGAATTTGCAAGAATAGCTGAAGAGGAAGGGTTTAAAGATGTTGCTACTTCGTTTAAAATGATTGCAAAAGTCGAAGAAGAACACGAAAAAAGATACAAGAGGCTCCTTGAAAATGTAATAAATGAAAAAGTTTTCGAAAAAGACGAAGAAGTTGAATGGATGTGTAGAAAATGCGGCTATGTTCACAGAGGCAAAAAAGCTCTTAAAAATTGTCCTGCATGTAAACATCCTCAAGCGTACTTCGAAATTCACGCAACAAATTATTAAACTAAATAAGCCCGGCGAAAGTCGGGTTTTTATTTTTAATTCAATTTATTATTTTTGCGGAGTAAATTTTAAATTAAGCAATATGTCACAAATCGTTTTTATTTTCTTTTTAACTTTAACAATTGCTGTTTTTTCTTATTCAGCTTACAGAATTTACAGATTTTTTAATCTCACAAAGCCTGCTTATCCTGTCAAAGAAATTGGTAAAAGAATAAAATTAACAATCGAAAACGCATTTTTTCAGGAACGAATTTTCAGAAAACCTGTTGCCGGTTTAATGCATGCTATGGTGTTCTGGGGCTTTTGCATTATCCTTATCGGAAGTATTGAAATGGTAATAGATGGTGTATCAGGCCAGGAACGTTCATTGGCTTTTTTAGGCTTTTTTTACGATATGTTAATGGCTGCAGGTGATGTTTTCGCTTATATTATTGGTTTGTTCATAATTATCTTTATGATAAGACGTTGTTGTTTGAATATTCCAAGATTGCATGGTAAAGAATTAACCAAAAAGAACCATTTCGACGCATATCTTGCTTTGAGTTTAATACTTATTTTAATGATTACACTTGCCGGAATAAATATATTTTATGTTGCGTCTCATTCTGATTATTTAGGAAAGTTCCCTATTAGCAGTATGATAGCTCCTGTTTTTGCCGGCATGAGTTATGAAACTTTGGTATTGATTCATGATATTAATTGGTGGACTCATATTTTATTGATATTCTTATTTGCCAACATTTTACCTTATTCAAAACATTTTCACATTTTCATGTCAATTCCAAATGTTTTCTTTAGTAGGATTACCCCTTTGGGTAAGCTTGCAAATATGGAATCTGTTACTAAAGAGGTTAAAATTATGTTAAATCCCGAAACTGCATTTGCAACTGCCGAAGCTGAAGCTGTTTCTCGTTTTGGTATCCTCGATGTCGAAGATATTACCTGGAAAAATTATATTGACTCTTTAGCATGTACACAATGTGGTCGTTGTACATCTGTTTGTCCTGCAAATATTACAGGAAAAGAACTTTCGCCTCGAAAAGTAATTATTGACATTCGCAGAAGAATGAATGAAAAAGGACCCAAATTAATAAAACATGGAAAAGATTATTCAGATGGAAAATCTTTGATTAGAGATTATATAACCGAAGAAGAAATTTGGGCATGTACAACATGTAACGCTTGTGCCAAAGAATGTCCTTTAAATATTGACCATCCTACATTTATTCTTGATTTACGAAGATATTTAGTAATGGAAGAATCGGCAGCTCCTGCACAATTAAATGCAATTTTCTCTAATATTGAAAATAACGGAGCTCCATGGCAATATTCAAATCAGGATAGACTAAACTGGACATTGTAAATATTGTATAACATTAAAAATTATTTATATATGAGCGAAGCTTTAAAATCAAAAATAGAGGTGCCCATAATGAGTGAAATTTTTGCACAGGGTAAAAAGCCTGAGTATTTATTTTGGGTTGGCTGTGCAGGAGCTTTTGATAACAGATATATGAAAGTTGCAAAATCTTTTGCATATATTTTAAACCATATTGGTGCTGACTATGCAGTACTAGGCACGGAAGAATCATGCACAGGCGATCCTGCCAGACGTGCCGGTAACGAAATGCTTTTTCAGATGCAAGCACTAACTAATATTGATCTTTTTAAAATGTATGAAATTAAAAAGGTAATAACTATTTGTCCGCATTGTTATAATGTATTAAAGAATGAGTATCCCGACTTAGGAGCTGATTTTGAGGTTATTAGCTATCTGGAGTTTTTATATCTACAAATAAAACGAGGTAAACTAAAACTCGATAAATCCAAATTACAAGGAAAAAGAGTTACATACCACGATCCTTGTTATTTAGGACGAGCAAATAATATTTATGATATTCCCAGAAATCTTATTAATGAATTAGGAGTTGAATTAGCAGAAATGCCTCGTCATAAAAGTTTTGCTTTATGTTGCGGTGCAGGAGGAGCTCAGATGTTTAAAGATGCTGAAAAAGGAACAAAAGAAATTTTTATTGAAAGAACAGAAGAGGCTTTGAGTGTTAATCCTGAAATAATTGCGACTGCTTGTCCATTTTGTATGACAATGATTACCGATGGCTTAAAGTATAAAGATAAAATTGATGAAATTTCGAATCTCGATATAGCAGAACTTATTGCTACAGCAATGATATAAAAAAAAGGGGCTGAGACCCCTTTTTTCATTTTACTTTTAATTTATCACCTGTTTCATTGGCAATTCTTCTGTACCACTCTTCGCCATATCCCGGCTGTTTAAGATTTGGAGCATAGTATTTATATCCTTCAGGAATTTCAGATGGAGTTTTTATGTTTCCATCCATATATTTAGTGAAAAGATATGCAAATAGTTCAATCCATTTTTTATGAGTGTATTCAGCAGCATTATGAGAATATTTTGTCATTTCTGCAATTGCTTTGTCTTTATCTTTGTTATATAATTCCACAAATTTTTTGTCGTTTTCAGCAACTTCGGAGATGAATTTATTATGTAATTCTTCCTGAACTTTTTGTATATCTGGAAACATAGCATTATATCTAGTATAAGCCCAATTTGAAACGAGATTGAAAACCCAGAAAGCAGACTCCATGGTGAAATTCATTAAATCTCCGTTACCTTCTCTGTAATTATAAGGAGTTTCTGTCATACAAGTGTACATTGGAACATAAACTGTAGTAGCAGCATCATCAACACTAAACCAATTGATTGCTCCTATATGGTCGGGTAACCAGTTTCTGAGTTGTGCTATAAATGAAAAAGCCGTTTGTTGGGTTGCTGTAGCTCTTTCGTTGCAATAAGTAACACCATCAACTTTCCAGGTTAAAGGCCTCCAACGATAAGGACAGCCAAATGGTCCTGCTCCTATGTCTTTGCTCATATCTAATTCTGTCCCTTCGAGGTGATCTCCCATTAAAATGAATAAATCTTTTTGAGAAAGTTTTCTGTTTGGTTTCACCCACAGAGGCATTCTATTAGTTGGATAATCATGTTTTCCTCTAATAATGTTTCCTTTGGCATAATCCCAATACTGATCCATTCCATTGGCAACTGCATTAAAGAATGCCCATACTCTGATTTCACAAAAACGGGCTCCACCAAAATCGAGAGGAGCATAAGTGTCGGAAAAACTAAATTCATTATCCGGACCGTTGTAATATCCTTTTTCTCTTGCAAAACTTATTACATCAGGGGAGTGAAAAACAGTTTGGTTAGTATTGAACCAATCATTTTTTTTCTGAAACGGAAAAGTTGTTATTCTTGCATGATTTGCATGAGCTGAAACATATCCATCAGGAATTTTCATAGCAACCCAAACTGCACCTTTTCTGCCCGGACCTTTTCCTATTACTTCAAAAATCCATGCCTCGTTTTTGTCACAAACAGAAAAAGATTCACCTGAACTGCAATAACCATATTTATCCATTAGCTCTACCATAATCTTTATTGCTTCACGAGCAGATTTTGATCTTTGTAAAGCTATGTAGATAAGGCTTCCGTAATCCATTATACCGGTAGTATCTACTAATTCTTCGCGACCACCATAGGTTGTTTCTCCTATTGCAACCTGAAATTCATTTACATTTCCAATTACATTATAGGTTTGTTCAACTTGATCAATTATTCCTAAAAATTTACCAGTATCCCACTCGTAAATTTTCAATTTACTGCCTTTTGGATAAGTTTTAGCAGGAAAATGATATAATTCTCCATAAAGCAAATGACTGTCGGCAGCATAACTAACCATTACAGAACCATCAACTGATGCCCCCTTTGTTACGATAAAATTTGTACAAGCATCTGAGGCTTTAGCAATAAGAAAAACTAATGCAAAAAATAAAAATAATTTCTTCATACCATAAAATTTTAGTTTTACAAAAATAATTTTTTTTGATTTAAACACAAGTTTTATTAACATTTAATAATTTTAACTTTGCAATAAGTTCAATCATAATTACCTTTGTCAAAAATTAAACCAATATGATTTTTAATAGCATTATCTGGGATGTTTCACCGATTCTTATTGAAATCGGACCTTTTGCAATTAGGTGGTATTCAATATTGTTTGCTCTTGGATTTATTATCGGTTATTTTATTGTTAAAAGAATTTATATTAAAGAGAATGTGCCTGTTTCTGAATTGGATAGTCTTACAATTTATACTGTAATTGGTGGTTTGTTGGGAGCACGATTAGGACATTGTTTATTTTATGATTGGGCTTATTTTTCTCAAAATCCTTTAGAGATTTTTCTTCCATTTAGTTTTAATCCTGAATTTCACTTTACAGGATATCAGGGGCTTGCAAGTCATGGAGGGGCAATTGGAATTATTATTGCAATGATATTGTTTAAAAATAAATCAACTAAGAAAAATTTCTTCTGGTTGATTGATAGAGTTGCTATTCCAACAGGTTTTGCCGGGGCTCTAATAAGAATAGGGAATTTGATGAATTCAGAAATCTACGGACATCAAACAGATTTACCTTGGGGATTTGTTTTTGTGCAAAACGGCGATACTTATGCAAGTCATCCAACGCAAATTTACGAAGCGGTTTTTTATGTAATTACATCCATTGTACTTTTGCGTCTATATAAAGTCCGTAGATTTAGGGAAGCTGATGGATTCCTTTTGGGAGTTTTCTTTATTATGGTATTCACTTCTAGATTTTTTATTGAATTTATCAAAGAAAATCAAGTGGATTTTGAAAACTCAATGTTTCTTAATATGGGACAGATACTAAGTATTCCTGTTGTTTTAGTTGGATTGTATTTGGTGTTGAGACCCTTTATTTTTCAAAAGAAGCAAACTAAAACTTCTGATATAAATGAAAGTGTTTAATACTATACTTGAATTAATAGGGAAGACACCATTAGTGGATATTTCACAAATAGTAAATAATAAAGCTACTATCTTAGCAAAATTGGAATATTTTAATCCAGGAGCTTCTGTTAAAGATAGACTTGCTTTAGCAATCATTGAAGATGCAGAACGTAAAAATCTGTTGAAATCGGATTCTGTAATAATTGAAGCAACAAGTGGAAACACAGGTATCGGACTGGCAATGGTATGTGCTGTTAAAAAATACAGGTTAATGATTGTTATGCCTGAAAACATGAGTATAGAACGACAAAAATTGATTAAAGCTTATGGAGCAGAGGTTATTCTAACTCCTGCTGCTGAAGCGATGCCTGGAGCTGTAAAGTTTGCAAAAAAATTGTCTGAAGAACTTCAAAATTCATTTTTAACATCACAATTTACTAATAGTGCAAATGTTGAAATCCATGAACGTACTACTGCTCTCGAAATCTGGAATGATACAGATGGTAAAATTGATATTTTTATTTCAGCCTTCGGAAGCGGTGGAACTTTTACAGGAGTTTCAAAATTATTGAAAAATAAAAATCCAAAAATAAAAACTGTTGTTCCTGAACCTGTGGAATCTCAGTTATTAAAAGGGGATAAAGCATGTACGCATAAAATACAAGGTATTTCTCCCGGTTTTATTCCCGAAATATTTGATAAAACTTATGTTGATGAAACGATTTCTGTAAGTTTTGAGGATGCTAAAAATACAGCTAATATTCTAGCTAAAAATTTTGGTATTCTTTCAGGAATAAGTTCAGGAGCTAATGTTTTTGCTGCAATTAAAGTTGCTGAAAAATCTGAAAATAAAAATAAAACGATTGTTACAATTGTTTGTGATACAGGAGAAAGGTATCTTTCAACAAATCTTTATGATTAGAAATTTGAATATATAAGATGAAAAAATATATCGAAACAATTAAAAGTTTAAGCGACTTAAAAAATTATCGCTCCTTATATCACAAATCACGCTGTAATTCTCCAATGCCCTCGATTTTGGAGTTAACAGAGTTGATGGAGCTTTTGAAAGCCGTTTTATTCCCCGGCTTTTGGGGTTATTCGGATATTAGAGAAGACAATATAATATATAATATAGGTGCATCATTACAAAAGATAGAAAAAATTTTAAATGAACAGATTAAGTGTGGAATTTGCTTTGAGTGCGATAACGAAGAAATGCAAACTCAATCATGTGAATATAATGTAACCGGGATTACTGAAAAATTCATAAAATATTTACCAAAGATTAAAGAACTTTTGTCGAAAGATGTTATCGCTGCTTATAATGGAGATCCTGCTGCAAAAAGTTATGGAGAAACAATATTCTGCTATCCTTCTATTTTAGCTCTTACTCATCACCGTATTGCTCATGAACTATTGAATCTTGGAATAGCCTTAATTCCCAGAATTATTTCTGAAATGGCTCATTCAAAAACCGGCATTGAAATTCATCCGGGAGCAAAAATTGGAGAGTATTTTTTTATTGATCACGGAACCGGAGTAGTGATTGGAGAAACAACTATTATTGGGAATAATGTTAGAATTTATCAAGGTGTGACTTTGGGAGCAAAAAGTTTTCCTCTTGACGAAAATGGAAAACCAATTAAAGGAATCCCTCGACATCCAATTATTGAGGATAATGTAATTATTTATTCAAACTCAACAATTTTGGGGAAAATCGTAATAGGACAAAACAGTATCATTGGAGGTAATCAATGGGTTACTGAAGATGTACCACCAAATACTAAACTTTTTAAAAAATAAATATAAATTCCGGATTAAAAATTCGAAAAGAATCTGCAGGCTGTTATAGTAAGTGGTTTCGGGTTCGCTCTCCTACCATTACAGACTACCAGAACACATTGTTAATAAAAAAGTGAAATCAACATTATTAGAACTAGCTAAACATTAGTTCATTACATTAATAATTCTTAGTCTGTAATGAGTATTTATTTGAGTATTAAATTAGAAATGACAATATAAGTGAAAATGGATAGAGTGATGAATAAAGATGTTAAACGACCTAAATTATATTTATAGAGAATTTTATTAGATTTTTCAAATTTCCAAAAATTCGTTTATCGAAAAACATTTTAAACTTAACGAGATAAACAAAAAATGTAAAGCGTAACCAGATATCACAGGAAATTGTTGACCTGCCAATCAATAAATAAATACACACATTATCGAATTAATTTTTGATTGAATTTATAAAAAGATAATGCATTTAAGCAATGTATTTAAAAAATTTTAAATATTTAATTTAGAAATGTATTGATATTTTAATTTATTTTTTAGTTTTTTACAAGGTTGATTATTAAAAACATTTTATAGAAAGAGCATTCAAATAAAAATGTAAAATGTATTTCGTATCAATAATAAATTGAGAAACTGCTAATCAAGGAATGTTGTTGTGGAGATGTATTTTTTAAAATTTTGAAGATGTATTTATGAATTAGAGAGATGTTTTTTTAAAAATAAAAATATATTTCAAATATGTGTTGATAAATCATTTTACTTTTTATTTTTGCAATAATTTGTTAATTGACAAACATTAAAAAAAATGAAACAAAAAGCCAAAAAAGTAAGACGTAATCC